>NZ_FOUU01000002.1:46648-346648 GCF_900114975.1 Thermodesulforhabdus norvegica | reverse complement strand
GCCAGAACATTCACAGAGGAAAACAAGGCGATGCATGAAGCTCATGGAAAGGCTAAAGCCATTATAACAAAAGCTCTGGCCTTTCACGAAGCCTTACGGGCAAAACTGCTCGAGGATTCAGAATTCCTGAAACTTATCAGAAAATACCGCCTGACAATAGAACATACCTGGCAATGCATGAAAGATCTCAGAATACCTGAAAAGTGTGCCCTGTGCGGACAGTCTGAAAAAGGAAGCTGCTGTGCTCCCGAAGTGGCCACCTGGTACGATCCCGAAACATTGCTCGTCAATCTTTTAATGGGCCAATCTATGCCAAAGAACCCTTACTATCCGGACCACTGCATCTTTCTGGGAAAAAGCGGCTGTACGCTAAAGGCCCGGCACTATTACTGTGTTCAGTTCCTGTGCCCCTCCATAAAACAGGACCTGTCGGAAAAAAACCTGGAAAAGTTGATGAAGACCGCCGGCCGAGAAATCCTTGCAGGCTCTCAAACGCTGACCTATCTTCACAGAAAAATCATCACGGCGTAATAAATCGGGATGGCGTATTTATGGCGTGATAATGGCGTAATTTTGATCTTTCCGCCTCAGTCTTTTAATGGGTTTTTCGACTGCATCACTGCCGAATCCTTATCAGATCAGGATCTGAGGTGATGGTCGGAAGTTGGCACCGGGTTTGCTTAAAAAGAAGGTCAGAAGAGAAACCAACTCTTTCCTCCTCGTCTCGCTAACCGGTCTAGCCCCGCCGGTTAGCTTTTTTTATGCCCTGCTTTCCGAGAAAGCCGTTACCGTGTTGCACAGCCGTTTCAAAAGAGGCGGCCAGAAAAGGCAGGCAACATGACACATTGGGCCGATCATCCGTTCTTCCCAGCCATCGGGTACATCATAGAGAGAAAAAGGTGGAAGCACCATGTTGTCGGTTGGACTCCAGTACTGGATGGCAGGAAAAGGCGGATTACGAAAATCGTCATAGGAGTTCAGAACGAGAGGGCTGTTGTAATCAAGAGACCTTGCAAGTCTGCCCCGGGTAAAAACCGTAAGCTTACTTCCTTTGAAGGGGGTTCCAATAGTAATAACCCCGGAAACAGGGAGGTCTTCCGCCACCAGCTTCAACGCAATCTTCCCTGCCAGTAATCCGCCCAGACTGTGGCCTATGAAAACGACGGGTTCCTTTTGCGCTCTCACTGCTTCCTTCACCTGCAAATACAGCTTCTCGGCAACCTCCACAAAGGAACCATCCCAGGGATTGTGACGAAGATAGATTATCCTCAAGTTTTCATGCCGTGCAATGAGAGAGAAGAAAAGCCAGGCCGAGGGATTATGAAACAGCCCGTGGATACATATAACCATTGCCTTGGCACTGTTCCCTTCTTCGACTCCCTTTTCTCGAAAGGCAAACCAGCCAAGAGGATAAGTAAGGATTATAAGGGGCAATGTAAGAAGGCTCGTCAAATAGGACAGTAACACGCCGTATTTCAGGTCTCTGCCCGTCCGGCCTTCAACGATAGACCTTTCACCGCCGGATGCTACTTCATACCAGTAAAGGAAATAAGTGATGGCCGGAAGCAGAAGCCACAGAGTAACTACTATCGAGCACAACATATGCGATCTCCTCCGCTTTATAGGCGATTCTCGAAAAAAGGGACTAGTTCCATAAGATCTGATATTGCATAATCCGGGCCCGGCAGTTCCCCCCGTAGTATTCCCGCAATGGCGTCTCTTTCCCTGTCAGGTCTGATAACGTACCAGACCGTTCTAAAGCCCGAGGTCCTTGCAGGCGCAATGTCCAGTTCGTAAGTATCACCAACCATCCAGCAATCGGAAGGATCAATATTTGCTTCTTTGACTGCCTTCAGGAAGATGTCCGGAGAAGGTTTTTTTACGCCGGCCCGGTAGCTCAAAACTTTGTATTCAAAAAGAGAAACGATATCAGGATACTTTGCCGAAAAACCCTGAAAAAAAGGATGCCATATGTTGGAAATTATTCCTAAAGTGTAACCCATCTGCAAAAGCCGAACTATCACTTTGTCCGCTCCGGGAAGCAGTTCCACACAGGTATATTGCTCTTCCCATACGGTTCTGACGGCTTCGAAGATTTTTCCCGGAGAAATATGGGGAAGCTCCTGTGAAAGCAGGCAGGCCAGATCATCGGGAGTCTCGGCATTCTCCGTCATAATCAATTTACCAATTCGCTTTATGTCGCGCTCTTTCAGGTCCAGGGCCGCCCCGATGAGCCGCCTGGGAGAAGCCTCTGCACCCGTTACGAGCGTATGCCCTATATCAAAAAAGATCACTTCCTTCACAACGCCTAATCCTGTTCAAAAGGAAGTCCTTCCCTGAGACATCGCTCGGCCCGCTCAAGCTGGCGCCCCAGATAGATGGCATGATTTATGTCAGATATAACGGCATCGCGAGCTATCTCATGCTGAAGCCGCGTGGCCTTACGGTGTCTGTAAGTTTTTAGCGTCACATCCCCCGTACGGTATTCCACCAATATGGCATCCCCGTCCAGAGATATCCGAAAGTAGCCCATTGGATCCAGTCGATAACGGAATTCTCTTTCAGAAGCCACCATGGCAGCCCTGTCAATCTCCGCCTCGTCTATGCTTATGGAATGGCTTATTACCGTGATGGCTCCAGGCGCCAGAGCAACTTCATGGGATACCTTTTTTTGGAGTGCCATAAGGCCGTAAAAATTGACCAGCCAGGCATCCAGGGCATTATGAGTCCGAAACGTTGCCGTGAGAGTGAGCCTGTCTTCGAACTTCCTGAAAAAAACCGAAACCAAACAGGGCCGACCCTCCACTTCTTCCGAAAGATCCCTTGCGGGATCCCACAACACCACATAGCACTTACGGTCCTCAGGATCCCTGCGAAGACGCCTGACAACCCTGTCTATTTGATCAAATCCGAAGTACGCTCTTATGCGATGCCCGTAGGAATAACTCGTGTCTTCCGGAAGCAGGTTATCCAGGAAATTTCGACCATATCTTTCCAGCAATTCGGGATCAAAGCCGTGTTTTCTGAGGTCCTCTTCAGGAACGGGCTCGGGCTTTTCAACCACAACCTTAACGTTCTGAAGCTCCCGGCGCCGGCCTTTTTTGAGCACAACAGGGCGACCGAAACAGTACAGCCTGTGGATTAGATCTCGCCAGGCCGTGAGAGGATCGTCGGCCCATATCGTATGAATTCGGGGGTTGCCGGGATAGTGATTGACGATCATGCGGGGAAGCGGAACCACTTTTCTGGGTGGAAGAGGCGCAGGATTCTTTTCGTAACGGGAAATGAATTCTTTCACCTTATCGAGAGCCGCCCGGTCAGGGGGTTCCCCCGGGAAGAGTATTTTGGGCTTTCTTACAAAGTCAGAAGGTTTTACGAGGTTATCGATTATTCGACCCGTGCCCAGAATACGCACCGGTTTTGGAATGGTTCCGTCATCAAGGGGTTCATAACCGATCTCAACACCGTCCAGCTCCTCAACGCCCCTTTCAAAGAACGCAATAAGTTCATCCGCAGAATGGGAACGATTCCTCCCGTAAATTATCAGCGTATCGATTTGAGGATTGTAGAGAAGATTACGGAGCAACTCTCTCAGGCCGTTTCCGTAAAGGGTCCCCACCACAGCTACTGGGGAATCCTGACCGTTCAGCGAAAGGCCTGCCCTGGTTAGCTGATTTATGACATAATCCGTTGCAGACCAGAGGGTTATAATCCCCACGGTACCGTAAGGATTGCAGATTACGAGCTGATCTTTCCAGTAGAGCGGAATAAACTCCTGACGATCTTCCATATCATCCCGTTGCTTCCATGCGCCTTCGTGATGTAATTCCCGTAAAGCTGTCAAATATGTATCTGTAGGTTTCATCCGAAATGGTCAACTGTTCAAAAACCTCTATCCCGGCTTCCTTAACCGCCTGCTTCCAGAATTCGTCTCTCCTGGGATCAAGAGACTCATAAGGATGTTCATAATAGACTGCTCTGATCCGTGCCATGGCGATGAGCTTCAGGCAAACATAGCAGGGAGCAAGGGTTGTGTAGAGTGTGGCTCCTTCGACGGAAATACCGTATCTTGCAGCCTGGGCAATGGCGTTCGCTTCAGCATGAGAAGCCTTACAGAAATTGTACTTGTCAACATCTGGAACTTTCAAATAACGACGGAAGCAGAAAGGAGAACCATCAACGGGAGGCTGATCTATACAGTGAGGCGCACCGGGCATTGCACCGTTATAACCCGTTGCGAGAATATGGTTATCCTTTACTATCACGGCGCCCACCCGCCTGGAATTGCAGGTCGATCTCGTGCTCACGATCTTGGCAATTACCATAAAATATTCATGCCAGCTGGGTCGTCCCGTGCTCATGATCATTCCTTCCAGATAAGGGCCGCAGTTGGACAGGCGTTCACACAGGCTCTGCAATTCTGGCAGTTCTCCCTCAGGTCTGTTCCCGGTTCGGGGAAAAGTGCAACCATTGTTTCGATACCCCTCCGGGCAAAGGTGAGCAGAGACTTCCCGTTCCGCTGTCTGCAAAGAAAGACGCATCTGCCGCAAAGAACACATCTTATGGGGACATGATACATAACGCCGAAGTCCACAAGATCGGGAACATCCCTCTCGAGCTTCGGATAGGGCTTCGGAGAGAGGCCCACTCCCAGATGCTTTGCTATCCTCATGAGAAGGCACGGCTTTACGGTAGGGCATGTCTTTGCGTGACAGGGATGGCCCGACATTATGAGCTTAAAAGCCGCAATCTGAAGCCGCCTTACTTCAGGCGTATCCGTTCGGATTTTAAGGCCCTCCTTTGCTTCGAGAGTACAGGACGGGACAGGAGCGGCGTAGCCTTCCACTTCTACGAAGCACAGTCTACAGGAGGCGTGGGGGTGATCCCGTTCCTTCAGAAAACAGAGGTTGGGAATGAAGATCCCGTTGCTCAGACATGCCTCCAGAACGGTCGCGCCTTCATGAGCTTCTACAGGATTGCCGTTTACAATTATCAGTGCCATTGTTCACCTTATGCCGTCTTTTTCTTCGGTTGTTGATCCGGAGGTCTTTCAATTACGGGCGCAAGTTCAGGCGGAGAGACCTTCCTTACGGCATCGTACTCCGGCGGGCATGCCACCATGCACTCACCGCACTTCACACAAAGGCTCTGGTCAATGGCTTTCTTCCTGCCTTTGGTCGTAAAAATTGCTTCAACGGGACAGGATCCCACACAGGCTTCACAGCCACGGGCACACTTGTCGAGATCAATGTAGTAGGCTATCAGGGCACGGCACTTAAGAGCAGGACAGCGCTTTTCTTCAACATGAGCCCTGTATTCATCCATGAAATACTTGAGAGAGGTAATCACCGGATTAGGGGCCGTCTTTCCCAGTCCGCATAGAGACCCTGCTTTTACTTCATGGGCAAGCCGCTCCAGCAATTCGAGATCGTTTCCAGAACCTTCCCCTTTTGTAATCCTGTCGAGAATGTCCAGCATATGCTTCGTACCAATCCTGCAGAAGGTGCACTTACCGCACGATTCCTTCTGGGTAAATTCGAGAAAATATCTTGCAACGTCCACCATGCAACTGTCTTCGTCCATAACAACCATTCCACCCGAACCCATCATAGCACCGGCTCGGGTGAGGGAGTCAAAATCTATGGGGGTATCCAGAAACTCTTCAGGAAGACACCCACCGGAAGGTCCTCCGATCTGAACGGCCTTAAACTTCTTTTTTCCGGGAATACCACCGCAGACCTCGAATATAAGCTCCCTTAAAGTGGTCCCCATTGCTATTTCCACGAGTCCGGCGTGCTTCACATTGCCGACGACGGAAAATATGGCCGTGCCCGGACTGCTTTCGGTTCCGATGGAGCGAAACCATTCCGCACCTTTAGAGAGTATGGCCGGAACGGACGCCAGAGTCTTGACGTTGTTTACGACCGTGGGAAGTCCCCACAAGCCCTTCTCCACCGGGTAAGGCGGTCTGTGGCGGGGCATACCACGGCGCCCCTCAAGAGACTGAATTAAGGCCGTTTCTTCACCACAAACAAATGCTCCGGATCCCTGAAACACCCGGACATCCAGTGAAAAGCCCGACCCCAGAATATTTTCTCCCACAAAACCGTACTTCCGGGCTTCTTCTATCGCATGCCTTACGGTTTTCACCGCCAGAGGATATTCGGCCCTGACATAAACGATGGCTTCCGATGCACCAACGGCATAGGCACAGATGATCAACCCCTCAAGAAGCTGATGCGGATTGCTTTCAATAATGGTTCTGTCCATATAAGCGCCCGGGTCACCCTCATCGGCGTTACATATTACAATCTTCCCATTGGAAGGCTGATTCCTTGCAAGTCGCCACTTTCTTCCCGTGGGAAACCCCGCACCACCACGGCCTCTGAGACCCGATTTCTCGATCTCCTCGATTATCCGGGAAGGATCCGTTTCAAGGGCGCGTGCCAGGGCTTCATATCCGCCCTTTTCGATGTATTCTCTTATATCCCATGGACTAATAAATCCACAATACTCCATGACCACCCGCTGTTCCAGACTAAACCTGGGAAAGGTCGTAACGGGTGGTATAAGATCGTTTTCCTCCATTGCACCCAGAATGTATTCAAAGGAGGGATCACCATCTTCCAGGTAGGATCTGACTATAAGCTTTCCTTTACTGGCATTTACTCCATGATAGCAGATCGGAGGAAAACCCAGGGCGGGGTTTGATACGATGATAAGAGGCTCAGCATAACAATGGCCGAGACATCCCACATCCACGACATGGGCATCAATACCCCTCTCTGCAAGGGTTTCTTCTATAGCCCTGCGGGTCTCTTCGGCTCCAGCCGCTTTCGCGCAGGTTGACATTGTTATGCAAATAACAGGCCTGTTACCGGCCTGCTCCTGCTCCAGCTCACCCTTTATCCGCTCCTTGATATCCTCGTAAACCCGAAGCGATTTTTTCTCCATCACGCCGACGCCTTCTCTACCCTGGCTCGTTCTTCCTGCTGTCTTTGTATCTCAAACTGAACGAAAAGCCCTTCCACCTTACTCGGCTGCATATGGCCGACAACATTATCATCTACAACCGCTACAGGCGCAAGGGCGCAACACCCGACACAGGCAACACGTTCTATGCTGTATTCCCTATCAGGCGTCGTCTGTCCGGCCTTTATGCCAAGACGACGCTCGAAGTTTTCCAGGATAATGTCGCCTCCTGCAACATGGCAGGCCGTTCCCATACAGACCTTTATTTCATGTCGACCGGGAGGATAAAAGCGAAACTGGTTGTAAAAAGTGGCCACTCCGTAGACCTCACTGAGAGAAATATCCAGATAGCGAGCCACTTCCTGCATTGCCAGTGGAGGAAGATACCGAAAGCGCTCCTGAACGGCCTGTAGAAGGGGTATCAGATTACTCCTGTGCTTATCGAATTTCCGGAGAATCCCGGGTAACTCCTCCTTAATTGCCCTGAGCTCATCCTCCGTTAAATCGACGTGAGGCGCAAGCATCTTCATCCTCCAGCCCTGCTAATGGCGATGACATTCAACATGCATCTTTTTAATCCATATCACAGGAATCGGCTTGATTCAATAGACGGCCGCGAAAACCGGCTGCCGCCTTCCTCAACCTACTAATATTCCCAGCATAATCGCCTCCGGCAAAAACGGCCGTTCCGGCAACATAGACGTCCACATCGTAGTTTGCCAGAACGGGTATGGTCTTTTCGTTCACGCCACCGTCAACCTCTATAAGAACTTCTCGTCCCCGTTCCTTAATCCACTTTCTCAAAACCTCTATCTTGCGAACCACCGAGGGAATGAAGCTCTGCCCGCCAAATCCAGGATTAACCGACATAACCAGCACCATATCCACATCATCCAGTAGAGGTTCGATTGCCGAAATGGGAGTACCCGGGTTAACGGCTACTCCGGGGCGTGCTCCTGCTTTCCTTATCTGCTGGATTACCCTGTGTACATGCACAGAGGCTTCAACGTGAACCACCAGCCAATCGGCCCCGGCAGCGACGAAGTCCTCCACATACCTTTCCGGTCGGGCGATCATAAGGTGAACGTCAAAGGGAAGAGTTGAATACTTTCTTATTGCCGATATTACCGGAGGGCCAATGGTGAGATTTGGAACGAAGTGGCCGTCCATGACATCCACATGGATCCAGTCTGCACCCGCCGATTCAACAGCTCTAACTTCTTCTCCCAGGCGGGAAAAGTCCGCTGAAAGTATCGAAGGAGCTATCAATGGTTTTTCCATAAACAGCTACCTCTTACCTTTCGGCCTCTCCCAGGTGATTACGAAAAAACCGTCCACATCATGCCTGTGCGGGAAGGTCTGAATATAGCCGTCCCTTACAATCTCGTCCACCTCGGGCAGGAGGTCTCCGGGCCTTATTCCCTTATTACCTCCCCAGATCTTCCTGGACCAGCCAAAGGACTTTTCAAACTTCACTGCTACCTCGAGATTTTCCTCATCGAAGATGGAACAGGTCGCATAGGTCAGAGTCCCTCCGGGCTGGACGAACAGAGATGCATGACTCAACAAATCCCACTGAAGCCGGGATATTCTCCAGGGATCCCTGGGATGGGTTTTCCACTTAATGTCAGGATTGCGCCGCACCGTTCCCCAGCCCGTGCACGGCGCATCCAGAAGTACTCTATCGAAAAGTCCTATTTCGTCGGCACTGAGAGACCTTACATCGGAAACCAGGGGGGTAATAATGGAAACCCCGAGTCTCCGGGCATTTTCTTCCAGCGACTCCAGCTTCCAGGCGGCCGAATCAACGGCAACTATCTCGCCCTTCCCCTCCATAAGGAAAGCAAGCTGTGTTGTTTTTACTCCGTGCCCACAACATAAATCCAGAACCCGTTCTCCGGCCAGGGGATAAACCATATAACCGACGAGCTGAGACGCTTCGTCCTGAACCTGAATCCACCCCTTAACAAAAGGTTCCATTTGAGAAAGATCCTCTCTCAGCCCCTTGACCCTGAGGGCGTTCCGAAGATACCTCCCCTCTTCCACCGAACAGCTCCGCTCGCGAAACCAGTCAGAAAGGGTCTCAAGGCTCACCTTTTCCGGATGAAAACGAAAAACGAGAGGGGCAACTCTATTGTTGGCCTCGCATATTTCCACGATTTCGTCATAGGGGAATTTTTTTGCGAGCTTTTCAACAAACCAGAGAGGATGGGAAGTGGTTACGGCTATAAATTTCCCCGGCTCCCTCTCCGGATCGGGCCACTCCCACTCATCAGGGCCTCTACGGGCCGCTTCTCTGAGAATTCCGTTGACGAAGGAGACAATATACCTGGGCTGAGTTGCCCGTGCTATTCTCACGGTCTCGTTTACCGCAGCGTGATCCGGTATCCGGTTCAGGAAAAACAACTGATACAACCCCAGCCTCAACAGCACTCTCACTTCGGGCTTGATCTTTTCAAAGGAAACCCTGCTCAGTTTCTGTACGTGCCAGTCCAGCCGTCCCTGCCACCTCAGGGTTCCGTAAACCAATTCCGTAATGAGAGCCCGATCGGCAGGAGAGAGATAAGGGTGGTTTTTCAAAAGAGCCCTCAGGAGTTTATCGGGGTGAACGTTTTTTTGCTCGATGTGAAGAAGAACATGATAAGCCAGCGCTCTTGGTGTCATCATCCGATTTCTATCTCTCCTTCTTTAGAAGGGGATAATCCACCGCCACATACTTCTCTTAACACTCCTTCTATCGCCTGAACATCAACCTGAGTATTAAAGCAGGGACCGTGAGGTCGGCGGTTGAAGATTCCATACACCGGCAGGGGAGCCGTATCCTGAATACCACTCGTAAGATCTCGTTCACAGGCCACTGCAATAATCAGGTCCGGTTTCGTTTCCACAACAATACGCCTTGCGATCGTCCCACCGGTCGCAACACTTAAAGCCGCACCGTAGCGTTCGGAAATCTCCAGAAGATCCTTTATTACGCAGCGACCGCATCTTTTGCAGTTCTGGACCCTGTAAGTGATTTTAACGGGACATTCGCTGTTCTGGAGGCAATGGGGCATGAGAAGCAAGATCCGTCGTGGAAGATGTCCGTCGCGACAGTAGGCCATCACGAGTTCGTTATTCACCCTGACGAAAGCGTGCTGAACATCCTCTTTAGAAAGCCCTATCAATCTCCCGACGACTATAAAAAGAGGCAAAAAATACTTTATGGCAATGCTCCTGAGCTTTTTGGCAAAAGGCAACGGTATGTCCCGACCTCGAACAACAACAACGACCAGCAGAGAAAGGACCAAAAGGATCGAGCCGCCGCCGAGTATCAGGCTTCCCAGGAAAAACCACCTGACGAAGTTCGGAAGGGCCTGAAATCCCATTGCGGGTACGGCGTAGGCAAGGAAGCAAAAAAGGATGACCAGAACAGAGGTAAGCAGGATTATCAGCAGGAAAAGTCTTTTATCGGCAGATCGACTTTCCTTCAAAGCCCTGCGATCTCCTTCAGTCCTATCAGATGCCCTCACGACCTCATCTCACCGAGCACGGATCCGACAAATTCCGGCAATCCCCTTGCAAACTCCTCAGCCCCAAGGCGCCTGCGTCCCTCAAGCTGAAAAAACCTTACCGGGACGGCCGTACCGTCTCCGGCGCAGATCCAGGCTACAGAATTAGCAACCTCAATAACTTTGCCCGGTTCTACATTAAAGTTGACGGGCCTCGGCCGCGACGCCCCAAAACACTTTACTCTTTTCCCTCGCCAAAAGGTAACGGCTCCGGGAAGGGGATCAAAGGCCCGGATGCGACGGGAAACGAGATACCCCGGCTCAAACCAGCTAATAATCGTTTCGTCCTTGGAGATGGGAGGAGCATAGGTCGCAACTCCTTCGTCCTGTTCTCTCGGCTCAACCTCGCCCTTTACCCACTTTTCGAGAGTCTCAACCAGAAGCTCCCCGCCCATAAGGGCTAATCTGTCGTGAAGGGAGCCAGCAGTTTCACATTCACCAACTCCAACAACTTTCTGTGCCAGAATGGGCCCGGTATCCATTCCCTCGTCCATAAGCATGATCGTAACCCCCGTTACCTCATCGCCGGAAAGGATAGCCCGCTGAATGGGGGCCGCTCCACGAAAACGCGGCAGAAGGGACGGATGCACGTTCAATGCACCGAGGGGAAATTTAAGGAGTTCTTCGGGAATAAGCTGACCGTAAGCTGCAACGACGAGCACATCCGGAGCAAGAGACCTGATAAAATTCACGGCTTCAGGGGATCGAATACGGCCGGGCTGAAAGATCGGAAGGCCCACTTTTTCCGCAAAGACCTTAACCGGAGGCGGGGTTAATTTCAGGCCCCGGCCTCTGGGACGATCTTCCCGGGTAACCACACAGAGAATTTCAAACCTCGGCGTGTTTTCGGTCTTAATCGACCGAGCGTACAGAGCTTCAAGGGTGGGAACGGCAAACTCAGGAGTCCCGCAGAAAACAATTCTCACAGCTCTGCCCACCGCGACCATCTCAGCCGGCAATCCCCGCTTCCTGAGCCATCTTGCTCTTTTTCCAGCGCCTCAGGAAAAGCTCTCTTGCCACCGGGCCAAGCCTATCAATAAAAAGATAGCCGTCAAGATGATCAATCTCATGCTGTAAAACTATGGCGAGAAGCCCATCTGCATCGATAACAACTTCTTTACCATCCGGGTCTAACCCTTTAACCCTGACCCTTTCATAGCGCTTCACCCTGGCGTAATAGCCCGGCACACTCAGGCAGCCCTCTTCATACTTGGTACGACCCTCGGCATGAACTATAACGGGGTTAACAAGGGCAATTAGCCCTTCCTGAACTTCCGGTTTTTGCAGATCCAGAACTATTACCCTGCGCAGATCTCCAACCTGAGTTGCCGCAAGGCCAATGCCCGGAGCGTCATACATCGTCTCTGCCATATCGTTTATGAGTTTCCTGACGGAAGAATCGACAGAGCCGACGGGTTTCGCCGTTTGCTTTAATACAGGATCGGGATAAGTGTGGATACGAAGCAGTGCCATTTTACTTTCCTCTCATAAGCTCTATTGCGTGCGATCCAGTCTAACAGCTCACAATCTCGAGGGCAACCTCACGAGTTGCCCTTCCTCCCGGCAACAATTTAAAAAAATGGACTTAATGGTTCCTTCAACCCAGAGAACGGGAAAACCATTCCACGGTTTTCCTTATACCATCTTCAAGTTCCGTCCAACCATCTACATAAGAACTAATTTTACTATTGTCCAGGATACTTACCTCCAGATCCCCCGGTCTTGGCGGTGCGAAAAGAACTCCGGGTTTCTTCCCCGCAATGGAGCTTATGAGCTCAAGAAGCCTTCTGGTAGTGGTCCCCTTCCCCGTCGATACGTTGAAAACTCCCAGAAGACGCCCTCTGACGGCAAGACTGTGGGCTTTCTCTACATCTCCGACATAGACATAATCCCTTATACATCCTTCATCTCCCACACTTCTTCGGGCATAAACCGTTACTTCCAACCCCCTCAGAATACGCTCGCAGAAAATTGCAACGACCCCGGCCTCACCGTAGGGATCCTGTCGTGGGCCGTAGACATTTGCGTACCTTAGTATCGTATAGGAAAGACCGTAGTTATGGCGATAAACCCTGAGATAGTGTTCGACTGATGCCTTGGCAACCGCATAAGGGCTTTTGGGATTCAGGGTCCATTCTTCAGAAGCCTTTGAATTTTCGGGAACTTCCCCGTAAATTGCCCCTCCTGTTGAGGCAAAAACAAAATGCTTCACTCCAAACTCTCGGCAGGCTTCAAGGACATTCAAAGTCCCCATAACGTTGACCATTGCATCGCCATAAGGGTCCTTCACCGAGATGCTCACGGAAGCCTGAGCGGCCTGATGAGAAACCACTTCGGGCCTGAACTCACGGAAAACCCGAAAAATCTCATCTCTATTACAGATGTCCACGCAGTAAAAAGGCACATCAGAACCGAGATTTTCCTTTTTACCCGTTGAAAGGTTGTCCACCACGACAACCTCACTCCCCCTTGCAACCTCACCATCAACTATGTGACTTCCGATAAAACCTGCACCACCTGTGACCAGCAGCTTCATTTCGATCCTCCAGACCCTGGAGTTTCATCTTACAAAAACTGTTTGACATCCCATAACTACCAAACTATGAGATAAACGAGATTTTGAAGCATCATTTGCATTGTTTCATATCAAAGAACATTCTGGCAAACATGAATCATTTTAGTTATCCCGCCAGGTATTTTGATGCCTTACCAGAAGGACGATGAGGAGGGAATCGGTAATGGGAAAAATGTTTTCTGAATCGGCAATTGAGCGGATTGAACAGGAGTATAAGGAGTGGCTTCAGGAATACGAGAAGGCACTTCAGAAACTCCCGGAACGGCTTGAAAGGTTTTCCACCGTTTCCGATCTTGAAGTAAAGCCACTTTACACGCCCCTGGACATAAAAGACAAGGATTACCTGGAAGACATCGGTTTTCCGGGTCGCTATCCCTTCACCAGAGGCGTGCAGACCACGATGTACAGGGCCAGGCTATGGACCATGAGAATGTTTGCCGGCCTGGGGACAGCGGAACAGACAAACGAGAGGTTTCACTACCTCATAAATCATGGAGAAACGGGGCTGAGTGTCGCCTTCGACTTCCCCACTTTAATGGGTTACGATACGGATTCACCTCTCGCCCGGGGAGAATGCGGCCGATGTGGGGTTGCCATTGACACAATAGAGGACATGGAACGGCTTTTTGCGGGTATAAACCTTGAGGAAGTTACCACTTCCATGACCATCAACCCTCCCGCATCGGTAATATGGGCGATGTACATAGCCAATGCGGAAAACCAGGGCTTCGACAGGCGTAAGCTCGGCGGAACCATTCAGAATGATTGTCTTAAAGAATTTATCGCCCAGAAGACACTCATGTTGCCCCCCGAGCCAAGCCTCAGACTCGTCGTTGATACCGTTGAGTTCGGAACACGGGAAGTTCCCCGCTGGAACACAATAAGCATAAGCGGGTATCACATACGAGAGGCGGGAGCAACGGCCGTTCAGGAACTGGCCTTTACGATTTACGACGGTATCACCTATGTAGAAGAGTGCATAAAGCGGGGCTTAAACGTTGACGACTTCGCCGGAAGGCTCTCCTTCTTCTGGAATTCTCACATAGACTTCTTTGAAGAAATAGCAAAGATGCGAGCCGCAAGAAGAATGTGGGCACGAATAATGAAGGAGCGCTTCAAGGCGCAGAAACCCCGGTCCATGATGTGCCGATTCCATGTCCAGACGGCAGGTTGTTCTCTTACGGCTCAGGAGCCTTACAACAACATAATCCGAACCACTACAGAAGCTCTGGCAGCAATTCTCGGAGGATGTCAATCCCTGCACACGAACTCTCTCGATGAGGTTTACATGATCCCGAGCGAATTTGCCGTGAAGATAGCACTCAGAACACAGCAGATTCTGGCCGACGAGGTCGGAGTTGCCAACGTCATCGATCCGCTGGCGGGCTCTTATTACGTGGAAGCCCTGACAGATCGCATGGAAGAAGAAGCCAATGAGTACATCCGCAAGCTCGACGAGATGGGAGGAATGGTTGCGGCAATAGAAAAGAATTATCCTCAGATGGAGATTGCCGACAGCGCATATAGATTTCAGCAGCAGATAGAAAGAGGCGAAAAAATTATTATCGGAATAAACAAGTTTCCCTCCGAAATTCCACCTTTGGAGGTCCTTAAGATCGATCCCGAAATAGAACGGCTGCAAATAGAGCGGTTAAACAGGTTCAAAGAACGACGCAACAAGGTCAAGCTCCAGAAGGCACTGGACGAGCTAAGGCGGCGTTGTGAGGGGCCTCCCTGCTGGGAAAACAACGTTATGCCGGCTCTCATCGAAGCCGTGAAAGCGGGCGCAACGGAGCAGGAGTGTTGTGACGTCTATCGAGAGGTATTTGGGACTTATACCGACCCGGCATCATTCTAAGAGGAGGGAAACTGTATGGCAGAGGAACGAAAAATCAGGGTATTAATAGCAAAACCGGGGCTGGACGGTCATGACAGAGGTGCAAGGGTTGTGGCCAGAGCCCTGCGTGATGCGGGTTTTGAGGTAATCTATACGGGATGTCACCAGACTCCGGAACAGATAGTACAAACGGCAATCCAGGAAGATGTGGATCTCATAGGGCTAAGTATCCTTTCGGGAGCACATAACTACTCTTTTCCCAGAATAATGGAACTGCTAAAAGAAAACGGTGCTGACGACATCACGGTAATAGGCGGGGGGATTTTCCCGCTCGAGGACATACCCAGGCTTAAAGAGATCGGCATAAAAGAAATATTTACTCCGGGTACAAAGCTTGAGGATATAATCAGGTGGGTTAGAGAAAACGTTAAACCCAGAAAAATGTGATCGCTCCACAGGCAAAGGAGACTCATCGTCATAGAGAAAGAAGGTGTTTTTATGAGCGACGTTGTTCAGCAAGTGTTAAAAGGCGATGTACGGACTGTGGCACGACTGCTTCGTGACATCGACGATCAGGTGCCATCCACCAGGACGATTCTCAGAGAACTTTATCCTTATACCGGAAAGGCCTACGTCATCGGCATTACCGGCCCACCGGGTGCCGGTAAATCAACCCTTGTTGATCAGATGACGGCCTATTACCGCAAGCTGGGAAAAACCGTTGCGATCCTGGCCATTGATCCCACCAGTCCTTTCAGCGGCGGCGCTATTCTCGGAGATCGCATCCGCATGCAGAGACATTTCCTCGACAGCGGGGTTTTCATTCGAAGTCTTGCAACCCGTGGACACTTTGGCGGCCTTACCAAATCCACTCACGACATGATTACCGTGCTGGACGCAATGGGGAAGGACATCATCCTTGTGGAAACCGTGGGAGTCGGCCAGGGTGAGGTGGAAATAGCCGATTGTGCCCATACAACCCTTGTCGTTACCGTCCCGGGGCTTGGGGACGACATCCAGGCCATAAAAGCCGGTATTATGGAGATCGGTAACATCTTTGTGGTAAATAAAGCCGACCGTGAGGGCGCGAAGAAAACCGTCCAGGAATTGCGAAATCTCCTTGAAATGGGGAAACGCTTTCGCATGGAAGCAGGGGCAGAAGACGGATGGGATCCTCCTGTAATTGAGACTCAGGCACACAAAGGCATAGGAATAGACGATCTCTGCGAAGCCATAGAAAAACACAGGGAGTTCATATCGGCCAGGGAGAAGGAATGGCAGAAGATAGTTCGGAAGCGGGTTCTACATCAATTTTCGGAAACACTGAAAGACGAGCTTTTCAAGGAAATGGTTAAAAGGCTTAGAAAGAAAGGTCTTGAGCTGGAAGATATAGTATCGATGATAGTTAACAAAGAGTCTGATCCATACTCTCTGGCCAGGCAGTACATAAACGAAGAAATGGTCCCGGAGGTTTCGGAAGGGGCTTAACGGCGGAAAAGCCGGGAGAAGTTCGGGACTCCCGGCTATTCGCCTCTTATTTTTTCGATGATCCCTGTCGTGGAGTACCCGCTCAGGTAGGGCGCACGATAAACTCTTCCTCCGTGTTTTAGAACCACGTCACGACCGACTATGGCATGTTCATCCCAGTCGGCACCCTTTACCAGAACATCGGGAATAATAAGCTCAATCAGAGGTAGAGGATCGGGAGTATCAAAGATGGTAACGAAATCAACGCAGTGAAGCCCTGCCACCAGTTCGGCTCTTGCCTTTTCGTCAAGTATGGGCCTTTTGGGTCCCTTTAGCATGGCGACGGACCTGTCTGAGTTGACCCCCACGATGAGGATGTCTCCCTGTGCTTTTGCTTCTTCCAGGTAGCGCAGATGTCCCGGATGAAGAATATCAAAACATCCATTTGTAAAGACTATACACAAGCCTTGCTCCCTGTATTTGTTACACATCTCTGCGAGTTGCATGTGAGAAAGAATTTTTTCACGAGCCCGGATAAACATTCTTATTCGCCCTTTTTTCCCTGATGTAACACTCCACCCTGGACTCAACCTCTTTGAGCTCTTCCAGGCTCATGTCTGGTTTCAGAACAATGTAATCGCTGTCGAGAGCGTCTATAAGGCCTTCCCTGTACATCTGCAACCAAAAGAGTAGGCTTTCCGCTATCGAATATTCGTCGGTTAGTATTTCTCCCGGATCCTCAACGAAAATCCTCCCTCCGAACATTCCCTTAAGCTCTCTCAGGGCATGTCTTCCCATTCCCCTTCGCTTAGGCCCCAAAACTTCAAGGAAATACACGGTAATATCTCTTTTCCCCTCCTCGTTAAGAGCTATGCTCACCGTACCGCGATAACAACCGGGTTTTTCGAAAGAAACAATCTCCATGGAGCCATAGCCCTTCAGAATGGTAAGCAACTCCTTCACAGAAAAACTGCCGAAAGCAGCTCGCCATGTAATTCCCTTCCACTCGACTTCGGCCACCGATTCATTCCTCCATGGTCTACAAGACGGAAAAACAGCATGCACCATCTTCCGATACGGAACGGTCTCTCCCCAACCTGCGTTTCCTGGCAGTATCTACGGCTTTTCGAAGTTTTTCCGACCAGAGATCGGGCCTTGTAACCACACTATCGCCGTTATCCAGAACTATCTGAAAAGAACTTAAAGGAGGATCGGTCTTCGAGCAGGCCCTGCTCTCAAAAATAACCACTCAGTACCTTTTGCCTTTCCTCATAACGACCAGATAGAACCCAAGATCGCGAAGTTCCGGACAATGATCAAAAAACCGCTCACACAACGCCTTCGCATCGTTCACCATGGCCTCCCCCTTCATGGCGGCATATCCCGGCAAACAAAGTGCCAAACTCAAGCTGTCTTAGAGCTTCATACAGAGCGATTCCCACAGCGGTAGAAAGGTTAAGGCTTCTCACTCGGCTTCGATCATGAGGAATCCTTATTACCGGATACGAAGGATCCTCTAGAAGCTCACGGGGAAGACCGGAGGTTTCGGACCCAAAGACAAGACAGTCGTCAATATTGAATCTCCAATCCGTATAAAGCATCTTACCTCTGGTGGAAAAGAGGACGCATCGCCCCGGGCGAACCGTCTCCAGAAAGTCCGAAAAGGACTCGTGAATGTGTAAATCAACATAAGGCCAATAATCCAGACCTGCCCGTTTGAGGTGTCTGTCACTGAGATGAAACCCAAGGGGCCTTATCAGGTGAAGCGGTGTACGAGTAGCTGCACACGTCCTGGCAATATTCCCGGTATTCTGAGGAATCTCAGGACGGTACAAAACAACACGCACCATCAGCTCAAAAACCTTCTCCCTGAAGGAATTAAAATAACAGAGTACCAATAAGGTTCACAAGGAACTCACGGTATACGAGGAAACTCCCCGTATACCGCCTGAAAACCATTATTTCGGAGCCAGAACCATAACCAGGTTCCGCCCTTCTTCTCTGGGCATTTGCTCTACCACGGCCTCGCCTTCCAGCTCCTGGCGGATCCGCTCTAAAATCTGATAACCCTGATCTTTGTAAACGATTTCTCGCCCTCGAAAAAGCACCGTTATCTTGGCTTTGTTCCTCTGAGACAGAAAGCGCCTGATGTGGCGTAACTTGGTCTGAAAATCGTGTTCGTCCGTCTTGGGACGAATTTTGACCTCTTTGACCTGGATAACGGTCTGCTTCTTCCTGGCTTCCTGAGACTTCTTGCTGAGCTGGTACTTGTATTTACCGTAATCCATGATCTTGCAGACGGGAGGATCGGCCTGAGGAGCAACTTCCACCAGGTCCAGCCCCTCTTCCTCCGCTATCTGCAACGCCTGTGAAAGCGGTACAATACCGAGTTGCTTCCCATCGGTGCCTATCAGACGCACCTCACGAGCCTTAATCTCATGATTAACACGTACTTCTCGCTCCAGAGCAGAACCCTCCTTTTAAATAATCCCCAATCCTACACGCCCTTTAGACTCAACTCGACACTCTTTTTCCAGGAGATCCACGAACTGATCCGTACTCATCGCCCCTAGCTGTTTTCCGTCGCGTCTCCTGGGATTTATCATTCCTGCTTCAACCTCTCTGTCGCCTATAACCACCATATAAGGAATCTTCTGAACCTGAGCTTCCCTGATCTTGTATCCCAGCTTCTCGCTGCGGTCATCCAGTTCGACTCTCACCCCGGCATCACGCAGTTCTTCGCAGACCTTCCGGGCATAGTCCAGCTGCTTATCAGTAACGGTAACGATAACGGCTTGTACAGGAGCCAGCCACAGAGGGAAAGCCCCTGCGTAATGCTCAATAAGAATCCCTATAAATCTCTCCATTGCACCCAGTATAACCCGATGAAGCATCACAGGCCGATGTCTTTCTCCATCAGGCCCTACATATGTCAAATCAAATCGCTCCGGTAAAGTAAAATCGCACTGAATCGTCGCACATTGCCACCTTCTTTCCAGCGCATCTTTCAATTTTACGTCAATTTTTGGACCGTAAAAGGCCCCTTCACCCTCACAAATGGCATAAGGAATTCCCTTGGCATCCAGGGCACTCATAAGAGCCGTGGTAGCCCTTTCCCAATCCTCATCGGTACCGATCGATTTTTCAGGACGGGTACTGATCTCCATTTCATAGGGAAACCCGAACATATCCATAACATCTATTACAAAATCGATAACCCCCTGAATCTCGGACTGAAGTTGATCAGGCGTACACAATATATGAGCATCGTCCTGAGTAAACTGTCTTACCCTCAGGAGACCGTGTAATACACCGGACTTTTCATGACGATGAACCGTTCCCAGCTCGAAATAACGAATGGGCAGATCTCTGTAGCTCCGCACTTTGGATTTATAAATCAGCATGTGGGCGAGACAGTTCATCGGTTTTATACCGTAAGATTGACCCTCAATTTCCGTAAAATACATAAATTCCCGATAATTATCGAAGTGTCCCGACCTTTTCCAGAGTTCGGTCTTCAGAAGAGTCGGACCCATGACAATCTGATATCCGCGGCGCAGATGTTCCCGTTTCTCAAAGGCTTCAAGGATCTGCCGGAGCATGGCTCCCCTGGGATGATAAATAACCATTCCTGCGCCCACTTCGTCGCTGAACTGGAAAAGATCCAGCTCTCGCCCCAGCCGCCTGTGGTCTCTTCGTTTTGCCTCCTCGAGAAAGTTCAAATACCTCTCCAGGGACTGCCTATCGGCAAAAGCGGTACCGTAAATCCTCTGTAGCATCGGATTACGCTCATCACCCCGCCAATAGGCCCCGGCCACGCCGGTTAACCTGAAGGCTCCTATGTAGCCGGTGTCGGGTATGTGGGGTCCACGGCAGAGATCCACGAAAGTACCCTGCTGGTAAAGGGATACTGTCGGCTCGTCGAGCTCCTCCAGAAGCTCCACTTTGTACTTTTCTCCTTTTTCTCTGAAAAATCGTATGGCCTCCTCCCGCGGCATTTCCCGTCTTACGAAAGGCACCCGCTCCGAAATTATCTGAGACATTCGCTTTTCTATCTTTTCCAGATCTTCGGGAGAAAAAGGTTTCGGTACATCAAAGTCGTAGTAAAAACCGTTTTCGATTGCCGGACCTATGGCAACCCTGGCATCGGGAAAAAGTTCTTTTACGGCCTGAGCCATGACATGTGAGGTACTGTGCCTTAAAATTTCGAGACCTTCTGGAGAATCTATCGATACGGGTTCAACGGTATGGTTACCGCTTTCGTACAGGGGGCGATCCAGGTCGTAAAGATTTCCGTTAACCCTGGCGGCGACCCATTTAGTGTCCAGTTCACCGTACAGTTTCTTCAACACCTCCCTGACCGGGGTCCCTTTCTCGACCTGCAGAAGCTTGCCGTCCGAGCCTTTCACCTCTACAACTTCCTGTTCCATAAAACCCCCCATCGGTCTAACTTTAAAATAAAAGGCATCGCCAGTGGCGATGCCCTATGAACTGTGCTATCTGCCAATGTTAATTCCGCGTATAGAAAGATAAAATAAAACTACTTTCGCACATCCAACTGGCGAGTCCCCACCCTTGACTCTCCTGATCACAATAGATGGTAGGCACGGACGGTTTCGAACCGTCGACCTCTACCGCGTCAAGGTAGCGCTCTCCCCCTGAGCTACGTGCCTACTCCGAACTAATCCCGGTTGGTCTGAAGTTCCAACCCGGTAAGTAAAAACGCCCTTTTCAATCCAGATCCTTCAAGCCATTAAAATCTTCACGGCTATGAACCATACAGAAAATGTTATGCTCTGTCAAGGATTGAAGAAGCCACCAATGACCCACGGTTGGCCATATGCCACAAAAAAGCCCGAAAAACGGGAAAACCGGTCGAATCAACTCCGACCGGCCACACATTAAAAACCCACAACACCAACCCCGTTATTACCACCCAGCGCCCATATTTCTCAAGGCGAACCACCGTGCCCTTACAGATGGAGCTTCCGCTTGAGATGTAACCTTCCGCATTAGACACCGCCCGCAAAAACGAACACGTGACCTCAAATCGGGAACGAAACCGGGTTTACAAAAGCTGAAAAAACGGCTCGAGCAGACCGACAGGCAATCTGAATCGGGTAGACAGTCGTTTTTGTAAAGTGATAGTCTGTATCCTCTCCAGTTGTTGAAGGGCTATCCTGTTTTATCGCCCTATTCGTTGTTCTTCTTTTTCGGGACAGGTGAGGAGCAGCAAGGAAAGCCAAAAAGATCTGGAATAAAAGGTGGGAGATTGATACAACCGGGCGAATAGGGGTTCAAGGAACGGGGCAGAAGAGACGGCGAGCCGGTGGATACCATAAAAACTTCGGTATGCTTTGGCGAAGATCCCTTACGGCTTTTTCGCCGATTGACGGCATTGTGGTGTGCGAAAATTGCAGGGAGCTAACTTATGAAGGCTGAAGAATCCCTCTCAGTCGACATCAGGTCGACGGCATTTTATCGCTGGTATGTTTTTTCGGCACTGGCTCTGGCATACTTTTTCGTTTACTTCCATCGCGTTTCTTTTTCTGTAGTTGCCGACAGGCTGGTTTCGGAATTCCAAACCTCTGCTCAGACAATAGGCCTCCTGGGATCCGTCTATTTTTATTGCTATGCCCTGATGCAATTCCCTTCAGGCCTTCTTTCCGACTCGGTGGGCCCCAGAAAGGCCGTAACCTTTTTTACCTGCGTTGCGGCACTGGGTAGTATTGTCTTCGCCTATGCTCCGAACCTCACGATAGCTTTTGTCGGCAGATTCTTGGTCGGCCTGGGAGCTGCAGTTGTCTTCATTCCCACGATGAAAATACTGTCAAAGTGGTTTCATCCGCTGGAGTTCGCTTCGGCAAGCGGCCTGCTCAATGCAGTGGGAGGCCTCGGAATTCTGGGGGCAACATGGATTCTTGCTTTCCTCACGGCAACGGTTGGATGGCGACCGACCTTCAAAATTATAGGAATCACCACCCTCGTCATAGCGGCTCTTGTATGGCTCGTCGTCAGGGACTCTCCCGAGGACAAAGTGCGTCGCTCTTGTAACGGGAGCCTTTCCGGTAACCCGGGCGGAGCCAATGCAACATACAGCTTAAGAGAAGCGAGCAAGAAGGTGTTTTCGTCCCGCCAGTTCTGGATTTTCGCAACCTGGGCTTTTTTTAATTACGGCATATTCTTCGGCTTCGGAGCTCTCTGGAGCGGCCCCTATCTCATGGACACCTACGGAATGGACAGACAGAAGGCCGGCATGATCCTCAGCCTTATAGCCTGGGGAATGATCTTTGGGAGCCCTATTTTGGGATTACTCTCGGACCGGATCCTGAAGAGCAGAAAAATCCCTCTGATTCTGTGCGCCATGATTGTTACTTTGGAGCTCTTACTGCTCTATCTTTATCCCTCAGGACTCTCACTGCCGTTACTGATCCTATTCTTTCTTCTTTTTTCCGTCGGATCGTCCTCTGTTGTGGTAATAGCCTTCACGGCCCTTAAAGAACTTTTCCCCATTGAAACGGCCGGAACGGCCCTCGGGGCTCTAAACCTATTTCCCTTTTTAGGTGGTGCCATTGCAATGCCACTTCTGGGACGGGTTCTGGATCTTTACGGAAGAAATCCGGCAAAAGGTCTGGGGTATCCCGTAGAGGCTTACAAAACGCTCTTCCTCTTGCTTGTGGTCGCTTCCGCAGTTGTTTTGATATGCACGATATTCATGGCCGAAACCCACGAGGCCCGCAGAAGTTAGGATATGCCCGCCCGAAATCGGGCGGGCATATCCCTAGGAAACGCCGTAGAAGAAGTATATAATCGAAAGTTCAACGACCAGGAATATCAGCGTCATAATGCCACCGGCTTTTGCATAATCAATTGTTCGGTATCCTCCGGGTCTCATGATAAGCGCATTCACCTGATGCGTGGGCAAAACGAAGGTATTGGAAGCCGAGATCCCCACCACAAGAGCGGCCATCCTCGGGTCTGCACCGGCCATTACGGCCATGTTCATGCATAGAGGCACGAGCAGGACCGTTGCTCCCACATTGGATATAACCAGTGTAAAGAAGGAGGTCATAACGGCCACTACGGTAAGCAGGCCAATCGGGGGGACCTGTCCCACCATATCCATGACCTTTCTCGCGATGTAAGCTGCCGTCCCGGTCTGCTCAAAGGCTATCCCCAGAGGTATAAGCCCTCCCAGCAGGAACACGGTCATCCAGTCGACAGACTGATAGGCTTCATCAATGGACAGTACACCCGTTATGATCATGCCCAGAGCACCGGTCATAAGAGCAACGGAAAGGCGAATCTTCGTAAAGATCACAAGGCTCAAGGCCAGGGCAAGCCAGAAAATTGCATATTTTGCTTTCTCCGGCCTCAGTATCTCGCCCTCGAGAGGGGTTGCAAAGGTCAGAATTCTAGGTTGAGGCATATTCCTTATGCGGTGGAATCTTTCCCAGGGTCCCTCAAGAAGTATAACGTCCCCGGTTTTCAGCCGCACATGGTTTATGCCGGTCACGTATATCCTGTCTCCTGTATTTATAGCCAGGGGATTAACCCGGAATCGATTTTGGAACTTTGCTTCTTCAAGGGTTTTTCCCACGAGCTCCGAGCGGGGAGACACTACGGTCTCTACAACACCTGAATTGGTACGGGCGAATTCGTCGGCAAAAAAATCCAGCGAGGGTTTCAATCTCCAGCCCATATCTTCTGCAAGCTTCTCAACCCTTTCGCGCTTCCCCATGACCACGAGAACATCCCCCGGCGATATGGATTCTCCTTTCTGGACAACCCTTCGCATCTTCTTGGTTTTTGGGTTGCCTACGGCCACCACCGTAACGAGATAATTTCTTCGAATGTCGAGTTCTTCAAGTGTTTTGGGACCGGGAAAATCATCCGGAACTTCCACCTCATAGGGCTGCTCAAAAACGGAATAAACCTCAAGGAGCCTTGCAGTTATGCCCACATCTGCCTCACCAGAGCTGGCGGGAAGAACGTATTTGCCGAAAAGGGCAAAGTAAAGCAGAGCACTTGAGAGCAGGCAGACGCCAATCGGGGTCTGCGTGAACAGACCGAAGGGTTCCAGTTTCTTACCTTCCAGAACCAGAAGATCGTTAAGGAGAATGGTCGGGCTTGCCCCAACGAGCGTCAGCGTACCTCCGATGATGGCACAAAAGCCCATGGGCATTAGAAGCCTGGAGACGGGGATTCCCAGGCGTTTTGCGACACGCTGGGTTGCAGGTAGAAAAAGAGCGGCCGCGCCTATGTTCTGCATCATGCTGGATATAACACCCACCGTGCCGGCGACCAGAGCCATGACCCGCCGCTCGCTTTTGCCCCCCAATTTGATAATGGGGGTGGCAACTTTGTTCATTACCCCGGTTTTGTCCAGTCCCGCACCGATAATGATCACGGCAATGATGGATACCACGGCATTACTGCTCAGTCCTGAGAAGGCCTGTTGAGGGGTTACGAGTCCCATGAGGGGAAGAAGAACCATCATTATGATCCCCACGACATCGACCCGCACCCATTCAAAAACGAAGAGCACAATTGCAAAGGCAAGCACAGCCAAAGTAAGAACCATGTCAGCCGTCACGGTCGCACTCCTTTCTCACTCTGAAAGGTGAATGGTCTTTTTCTCCTTTCTTTTGTTCTCGTGCCTGAAAAAGAAGGTCAGAAGGAATGCTATGATGAGCAGCCCCAGTCGCAACCAAAAGTTCCCATTCATTACACCCCCCTTTTGTGATTTATTGTACAATTTGTATCAAAAAATTTTCTTCCCCGGACGACATAGTGCCATCCGGGGAAGAAAGCCCCTTCTAAGCAACGGAAGAAACCGCATAGACCGGAATTACCGTTTTCTCGGTTTCATGTACAACCTCGGGATGGGCTTCGGGCTCGCTTATAACAAACTCAACCCTTTTTAACTCTCCAACGGCTTCCTTAATACACTTGTCCAGCGGACCCACTTTCACCATATGCATGAAAGGAATGCCCCGCCTTTCAGCCTCACGATAAAACTCCGCAACACTTTCTTTGGCGTTTTCCTTAAACCTTTCCTCAATCAGACTGCAATAAGGAGCCACCGTTTCCGGCCTGTCGGCAATCTGCAACACATTCATGGCAACGATTTCATAACCCATTCGCTCCGCAAACCCAAGGGCATATTCGACGACCGCTCTGGAAAAACAATCCTCATGACTGACGACCAAAACCTTCTTGGGTTCTGCATCAGCACGAGCCATAACCTGCCGCGCATGATCCCCCAACCCTGCTTCTGCAAAAGTGATAGCCTCGGTACTGGCTTCAACAGCTTCTCTCAGAGTGCTCCGTTTTTCTACCTTAACGTCGCCCTTTTTGAAACGCTTTGTGATCTTCTTTAACATAATCATCCCCCCTTTTGCAAACATCAGCTTTTATAAATCCTTGCCCTAGGACGATCGGCGGTCTTTCTTTTAACCACGCGGCGCTCTTCTCTTTTCTCAGGCCTCGCCAGGCGGATTGCCTCTTCGGCCTCTCCGGCCTCGGCAAAGGCCACGGCCGCCGCCAGCGCCTCAAGCTTTTCTTTAATCCGCTTCATGGTGCCCTCCTCTTTTCTGTTTGTTTCTCTTTCGCCCGGAATTAATTACAATGGATATGCCAAACAGGATCTGTTATCGTAAGGCTCTGTAACTCAAGGCATTGGCCCGATAGTCCGGATCAGGCTGCAGGATTTTTGCCGTTGCAATTTGCAATATTGAGTGGACAGAGGGAACAAATTGCTGTTGAATCAATAACATAGGGTTTGTTACAAAGAACATCGTATCGTTTCATGATGCAACATTAAGTCCCCGGAGGGGCTGTTATGATTTTTTTTAAAAAGCCCGAAGAGCCCTCGCAGGTGTCCGAAGAGACCAAGGATCTGGATAAACTTCAGGAGCGAATCCAGAATGCTCAACTACCTCCTGCCGTATCTTCCGTTGCCATGAAGGAACTGGAAAAACTCAGATCCACAGACCCTTCCGTAGCGGAATACTCTATAGGAATAAACTACCTGGACTTTTTAATTTCTCTCCCCTGGAACCGATACACGGAAGATAATCTTGATCTGGAAAGGGCACAGAAAATTCTGGATCAGGAGCATCACGGGCTCCGTCACGTAAAGGATCGAATTCTGGAATACCTGGCGACCAGGACTCTCTGCTCACTCCAGCCATTCAGAATACTCGTGGTCGATGACGAACAGATTGCCAGAACGAACCTTGAGTATGTTCTCAGGAAAGAGGGCTACGAGGTAGATACGGCGGAAAACGGACTGGAAGCTTTCGAAAAGGTCAGGAAACGGGAGTTCGACCTGGTTCTGGCCGATCTGAAAATGGACAAGATGGACGGCTTGCAGCTCCTTGAAGCCGTAAAAAAGATTTCTCCTGCAACCGAGACCGTTATAATCACGGGCTATGCTACCGTAAGCACTGCCGTCGAAGCACTACAAAAAGGAGCCGTGCACTACCTTTCCAAACCCATCAAGCTCGACGAATTGAGAAAACTCGTTGCCGACATAAGGGTTAAAAGAAGGCACCTGCAGATAGCCCGTGGACCGATACTCTGTTTTTCCGGCCCTCCGGGAACGGGGAAAACTTCAATCGGTAGATCCATCGCCCATGCCCTGGGCCGTAAATTCGTCAGAATGTCTCTTGCCGGTTTGAGAGACGAATCTGAACTTCGCGGCCACAGGCGCACTTACGTGGGTGCCATGCCGGGCCGTATCATTCAGGAGATAAAGAAGCTGGGAGTAAAAAACCCCGTTTTTATGCTCGACGAGATAGACAAAGTAGGGCAGGACTTCAGGGGCGATCCCGCTTCGGTTCTCCTTGAGATTCTGGATCCGGAGCAAAACAACCAGTTTGTGGACTATTATCTTGATGTCCCATTTGATCTGTCCGCTGTCATGTTCATTGGAACGGCAAACATGGTCGAAAAACTACCTCGTCCTCTTCTGGACAGGCTGGAAGTAATAGAGTTTCAGGGGTACACCGAGCGT
This sequence comes from Thermodesulforhabdus norvegica, assembly GCF_900114975.1. Classification (NCBI taxonomy): domain Bacteria; kingdom Pseudomonadati; phylum Thermodesulfobacteriota; class Syntrophobacteria; order Syntrophobacterales; family Thermodesulforhabdaceae; genus Thermodesulforhabdus; species Thermodesulforhabdus norvegica. The sequence continues at coordinate 319,226 of NZ_FOUU01000002.1, read as the reverse complement.
GAAAAGATTTCTATTGCCCGAAACTTCATTATCCCAAGACAGCTCAGAGAGCACGGGCTTAGAGAAAAAGAAATCAGGTTTGAAGATGAATCCATAAAGACGGTGATAAGGGAATACACGCGTGAGGCCGGAGTGAGGGGGCTGGAAAGAGAGGTGGCAACGCTTTGCAGGAAAATAGCCCGGTTATACCTGGCAGACCCTTCAAACAAAGAGGTCGGCGACATTACGCCGGAGGTCGTCCGGGAACTTCTGGGTCCTCCGAAGTACGAACTGGAGGTTGCAGCGGCAAAACACAGAATAGGCGTGACCACGGGGCTTGTGTGGAGTGAGGTAGGCGGTGAAATAATCTTTGTGGAAGCTGCTCGAATGAGAGGAAGCCAGCAGCTCATCCTCACAGGATCCCTTGGTACTATCCTTAAAGAATCCGCCCAGACCGCCCTCAGCTATGTACGAAGTCATGCAGAAGAACTGGGGATTGATCCCGACTTTTTTAAGGATTCCGACATTCACATCCATATACCGGCGGGAGCCATTCCCAAGGACGGCCCGTCGGCAGGACTTACCATCGTGCTGGCTCTTGTATCTCTGCTTACTCAACGTCCGGCGCGCCGGGATGTTGCGCTAACGGGCGAGGTCACACTGAGCGGCAGGATTTTACCCGTAGGAGGAGTCAGAGAAAAAATACTCGCCGCACAGAGGTCCGGGGTTCGCTGCGTTGTATTTCCGGAAAGAAACCGGCCTGACGTCGCCGGTCTGGAAGAAGATGTTCTTTTGGATCTCGAAGTAGTTTTTGCCGGTGAGGTTACCGATGTGGTTGACCTGGCCCTCCTGCCTCGATCGTAGCCCTTCATTTCTTGTAAAGTTTTCTGCGATGTGACAATATCGGAAAGAACGGATCACCCCACAAAAAACATGAGGTTCTGCACCGAATGGCATCGCTTTACACGGTTGTGACGGCACTGATATTGGGTATTGTTTCTCAGGTTCTCGATCGGACATTCCGTATTCCTGCAATAGTTTTTTACCTTGTCTTTGGAATTCTGGGCGGTCCGATGGTTTTGAATTTTATCCGGGTAGAATCCCTGGGAAGTGGGCTTATTACTCTCGTCGAAATTGCCGTTGCCCTCATACTATTCGAAGGAGGCCTGACTCTCACTTCTGTGAGCTTCAGAATCGAGACGGCCATAATTCACAGGCTTCTCTGGGGTACTCTGACCCTTACCGGTCTGGGTGCAGCATTGCTGGCCATTCACCTTTTACGGGTTCCCTGGAAGTTTGCCCTGTTGTTTGGGGCAATAATCATAGTCACGGGCCCAACCGTGATGGGGTCTATACTCCGGAACGCAAGCCTTTTACCCCGTCTGGAGGCACTACTCCACTGGGAGTCCATCTGGGGAGATGTGGCCGGGGTTGTGGTAAGCGCCGTGGCAATAGAGTTACTGGCTCATCCCCTGAGTGTCCAGTCTCCTATAGGAGGAATTATTACCCTGCTTTCGAGAGTCGGGGTTGGTATTGCCGCCGGATTGATAGGAGGTTTCTTTCTGCTCAGGGTTGCAATTCCCTTTCTGGAACATCTTCACGACGAAATATTGCCGGGAATCGTATCCTTCGGCAGTGCCATAGCCATATTTGCATTATCAAATGCCGTAATCGAAGGATCGGGGCCTCTAGCGGCGGTCATACTCGGGATAATTTTAAGATCTCTTTCCGGCCGTACTGTAAGAGAAATCCGTCATTTTCACGAGCAGATCGTCACGATGTTCATAGGCATGCTTTTTGTCCTGCTTTCTGCCCGGGTCGACCTAAGGCCGCTCAGGGACGACTGGCCTCCGATACTTGGGGTGGCCCTCATCCTGGGAGGCCTCATACGCCCCTTTGCCGTTTATGGCTCTTTATACAAGACCGGAACTTCTCTGGCCGAAAGAACCTACATAGCTTTTATAGGTCCAAGAGGTATTCTATCCATAGCGTCCGTCGCCTATGCCGGCATAGTGATAGGAGAAAATTCACGAGAGATCGAACTGATCACGGCCACCGTATTTGCCATCATCATGATTTCCGGTATTTCGGCAACTCTACTCTGCAGGCCTCTTGCAAGGATCCTTAAGGTCGATGCACCACCGGAAAAAACCGGCATTCTTTTCGTCGGTCTTAACGAATTAAGTGTGGGCATTGCAAAATTAATAAAAGATTACGTACCGGTAGCCTTTATCGACACAAATCCCACTTCCTGCACTCTCGTATCGGCTGAAGGGCTTGAAGCTCTTTGCGCCGACGTGGTGGACGGATCCGTTTACGAAGAAGCCACCTATTCCGGCTTTAAGAGGCTCGTTGCGATAACCTCGGAGGATCCGCTCAACGAACTGGTCGCAATAAAATCGGCTCCCTATTTAGGGTCCAGAAACGTCTTTAAAGCCCGAGGTCATGCCGGACATGAGGTAATTTCGGTAGAGCCTTTCACCTTCTTCGTTCCTATCTTTCCCGAACACTTTACCGTTTCAGAAGCCGTTAAAGATCTTCGTAACGGGGCAGGAAAGCTGGAAATACTGGACATCAATGGAAAGATCGAAAGTCACGACAATACTATAATTCCTCTGTTTGAAATTCTCGGCGGTGGTAACGGAGTGAAACCGATAACCCCGGGATACACCCCGTCAGGTAAAAGCCTTTGTTTTATTAAACGAGTAGCCCCAGGAGGCCAGCCATGAAACACGTAGCCTTTCTCGACACTACCCTCAGGGACGGAATCAAAATACCCGGACTTATGCTGTTACCGGAAGAAAAAATACAGATTGCTCGCCAGATTGCCACGCTGGGCGTGGATATTCTGGAGGGCGGATTTCCGGCAGCATCGGAAGAGCAGTACAGAACCCTCTGTGTAATGGCCGAAGAAATTCAAGGGCCTTCTTTCTGCGTGCTTGCCAGGGCAACAAATCCCGAAGATTTCCGCATCGCGAGAGATGTCCTGAAAAGGCATCCAAAACCGCGCATTCACACCTTTATACCCGCTTCGGCGGCATACAGAGACCACTTCTTGAAAAAGCCTCTCGACGAGTGCCTCAGGATCGCCGTCGAAGCCGTAAAAAGGGGGAAAGATGTGGCCGATCATGTTGAGTTTTCCTTTGTGGACGCCTTCAGGGCCAGTGAGAACGAGCTTCTGAAGCTCCTGGATGCGGTTCTCGAGGCCGGAGCAGATACCATCACCTTTGCCGACACGGTAGGGTACGCCACACCCTGGCTTATCGAAAATATCATAGGCAAGATCTGCTCAGAGATAAAAGACGAAATCGTCGTGGGGATTCACTGTCACAACGACCTCGGCCTTGCAACCCCTAACTCCATCGCCGCTCTTCGTGCCGGAGCATCCCTCGTCCACTGCACGGTGAACGGTCTCGGGGAGCGGGCGGGAAACGCCAGGCTTGAAGAGATCGCCACAATTATAGCGATCCACGGCAAAGCCCTGGGACTTTCGACTTCTGTAGCCATGGACCGCATCGGGCCCGTTTGCAGACTTCTTGAAAGGCACACAGGCATATCTTTCGGTCCGCTTAAACCTCTCACCGGATCTTACGCCTTCTACTGCGAACCATCAGGGCCTCAAATAGGAGACGTTGCCGAATTACCGCCCTGCTTCGTGATTAGAGAAGAAGACATCGGCATGGTCAAAAATGGAGAACCTATGGATCAGGATACTCCTTTTGAGGTTTTTAAGGCCAGAGTCAAAGAACTGGGCTATGTTTTAAAAGAAGGGGAATATCAGAGGTGCTATGAAACGTTCCAGAGGCTTGCTTCCAAGAAAGAGAACATCTTCAATTCCGACCTGGAGCTAATAGTAAGGCAGGCTCTGTTCCATGTGCCTCAGAAGTACCGACTTTTGTATCTAAACGTCTCGGCGGGATCCATTCCCGTGCCTCATGCGACGGTTCAACTGGAAATCGACGGTCAGGTCGTTCAGGACGCAGGGTTCGGTCACGGGCCTGTAGATGCGGCCTTTAAAACGATCTTTCGCATGGTCAGAAGGTTTCCAAAGCTCATCCATTATGAGGTAAAAGCCGCAACGCTGGGAACCGATGCCCAGGGAATGGTTCTTCTTAGAGTACAGGAAGGTGATACAATTGTCGATGGATGGGGCGCTCATGTGGATATAGTTCTTGCAAGCGCCCAGGCGCTGATCGATGCTCTCAACAAGCTGGAGCATTACGGCGGACGGCGTGAAGTTTCCGAATACACCGACGATGAAGCCTGGAGTATCGTTCTTTAGGGGGTAACCGTGAGGGATCCAAAAAGTAGCGATATAATCGGGGCACGGATTCGCGTGCTTTACGCCGACACCGACAAAATGGGGCAGGCCTATTACGGGAATTTTATGAAGTGGTTTGAGGCGGGAAGGAGTGAATGGTTTAGAGCTCACGGAAGGAGTTACCGAAAGCTGGAAGAAGAGGGATATTTCCTGCCCGTCATAGAAGCCTATTGCAGATACTACAGGCCTGTTTTTTACGACGATGTAATAGTAATACAAACCCGCCTTTCTTCTCCCACGCCTGCCCGATTTCGTTTTGATTACAGTATATACAGAGACGGTAATGCCGATGAGGTTCTTGCAGAAGGGTACACGGTGCATGTTTGCGTAAATGCCGAACGAAGGCCCGTAAAACCGCCGTCCTTTCTCAAAGAACTGGCTACCGGGGTGCACAAGGAGGAATAGATCGGTGATCATTTACCCTGCCATTGACATAAAAAACGGGAAGTGCGTGAGGCTATATCAGGGAGATCCTTCAAAAGAAACCGTGTACGGAAGCGATCCGCTGACGGTTGCCCGCAGATGGGAAAGCCTGGGTGCAACCTGGCTTCACATTGTGGATCTTGACGGGGCCTTTGCGGGCAGGCCCGTTCACTACGAAGTGATTGCCAGAATTGCATCCACTCTATCCATACCCGTTCAGGTGGGAGGAGGGATCAGAAACAGCGAAGATGTGGAAAAGTACCTGGAGGCCGGGATTTCAAGAGTAATTGTGGGAACCAGGGCTCTCAAAGATCCCGAATGGTTCTCACAGGTCTGCACTGCCTATCCGGGTCGGATTGCCGCCGGACTTGATGCCCGCAACGGATTCGTTGCAGTAAAGGGCTGGAAAAATGTGACGAGCGTTACCGTGGCTGAGGTTGCACGGATCTGGAACGATCTGCCTCTGGCGGCTTTGATCTACACGGACATTGCAAGGGATGGGACTCAAAGAGGTGTTAATGTAAAGGCAACGGAGTCGCTACTTAAAATTACCAGGCACCCCGTAATTGCCTCCGGAGGCGTGGCTTCAATAGAAGACATACTGGTTCTCCTTCCTCTCGTAAAGGAAGGCCTCAACGGCGTGATTGTAGGACGGGCTTTATACACCGGTTCTTTAAAACTGGAAGAAGCTATCAGGATCGTCAATTATCATCTTTCCGGGAGGGAACGCTGATGGCTGCGGAGATTAGGAGCAAAATAGAAGAAGCACTAAAAGAGGCTATACGCAACCGGGATGAGACGGCAAAAAACGCTCTCAGAGGCCTTCTCACGGCCATGAAAAACAGAGAAAAGGAGCTGATGAAAGAGCTTGATGATCAGGAAGTCGTGAAAATCGTTTCTTCTCAGGTAAAGATGCGTCGCGAATCTGTGGAGCAATATAAACAGGGCGGAAGAGACGATCTTGTGGAAAAAGAGGAAGCCGAAATCAGAGTGCTTGAACAATTCCTGCCCAGGCCTCTTACCGATGAAGAACTCGAGCGTCTGGTGGAGGAATGCATCGAAGAAGTAAAGGCCAAAACACCCAGGGACCTCGGCAAAGTAATGAAGATCATAATGCCCAGGGTCGCAGGACGAGCCGACGGCAAGATCGTTAACGAAATGGTCAGAAAAAAGCTTTCAGGATGATTAACGATCTATCTTCTCGCCCCCTTGACAGCCTGAAAGGAGTTCTTATTTTTTAGGCGGAAAGATTGATAAGGTACTAAAATCACAGGCAAAAAGGAGGTGATGGTATGTTAGGGCTGGTACCCAGGAGAAGAAGCCTTCTGGACGTACCATCTCCCTTTGATTTGATCGATAGGTGGTTTGAGTCCTTTGAGCTTCCGGTGCTGGATCGGGTGTTTGAAAGAGATCGATTCTGGGTTCCTGCTTTTGATGTGTCGGAAACGGACGATCATATTGTGGTGAAGGCGGATCTGCCGGGAATTGATCCGAAGGAGCTGGACATCTCTATCACGGGGAATGTGCTGACTGTAAAGGGTGAAAAGAAACAGGAGCATGAGGAGAAGGGTGAGTCCTATCACAGGGTAGAGAGGACCTTTGGATCCTTTACCAGGTCCTTCACGCTGCCTGCTGACGTGGATCCTAACGGTGTTGAGGCGACTTACAAAGACGGTGTGTTGAAACTGATGATCCCCAAGACGGAGAAGTCAAAGCGTAAGAAAATAGAGGTTAAGACTCAGTAGAGTTGCGGTCACCAGTAGGTGGTCGCTCCGATGGTGAGCGAAAAGCGGGGAAACACCCCGCTTTTCTATTTCCTTCCCGGGCCGTCCTTCGTAAAATGTAGCGAAAACTTTTTTCAGATCACAGGGAGTGAACAGTTGTAATGATCCCCTATCCTCATATAGATCCTGACATAGTTCGCATTGGCCCTTTTCACATTCGATGGTACGGTTTAATGTATCTTCTTGGTTTTATCGCAGCCTACTTCGTTATCCCAAGGCAGGAAAAAAGTCGTTCACTGGGACTTCAGGGAGCAACCCTGCAGGATCTGCTTTTCTGGGTTGCCCTGGGTCTTATCGTTGGAGCACGGGCAGGACATCTGGTTTTTTACCAGTACCCCTACTTTGACTATTACCTCTCCCACCCTCTGGAAATAATAGCCCTATGGCATGGCGGAATGTCCTTCCACGGAGGGCTTATAGGCTCTGTGCTGGCCGGCTATATTTTCTGCAGAAAGAAAGGTCTGCCTTTTTGGGGAGTTGCCGATTGTGTTGTGGTAGCGGCCCCCATCGGACTTGGCCTCGGTCGCATCGGCAACTTCATAAACGGCGAGCTTTACGGCCGGATTACAGAGGTCCCATGGGCAATGGTTTTCCCCATGGGTGGGCCCTTTCCCAGACACCCTTCTCAGCTTTACGAGGCCTTCGGTGAGGGGCTTATTCTTTTTGCAATTCTGTGGAAGATGCAGAAGAAAAACCTGGCCGATGGAATGATGGTGGCTCTTTTTTTGATATGTTACGGAACCATACGTTTCATCCTGGAATTTTTCCGTGAACCGGATCCTCAGATAGGTTTCATTCTCGGTTTTTTCAGCATGGGCCAGGTTCTGTGTGCCGGGATGATACTGGCAGGGTCATCGGTTATAATCCTGCTCAAAAAGCGCAAAACTAACGGGAGTTAAAGGGACATGGTTGCAAAACCGGCTCTTTCGCTGATCGACTGGCGCGGTTCCTATCAGCAAAAGAAAATGCCGGCCGAAAAAGCCCTGAGGGCCATTAAAAGAGGCCAACGGGTGTTTATCGGCTCGGGGTGCGGTGAGCCTCAGTATCTTGTGGAGAAACTTGTGGAGCAAATGTCCTATCTGGCAGACATTGAGATACTCCACATTCTCAGTCTGGGAAGGACCCGCTATACCGACGCGTGTTTTCAGGAAAAGTGTCGATTAAAATCGTTTTTTGTGGCCGCATCTTCGAGAGAAGCCGTAGCAGAGGGGCGTGCCGATTATACCCCGATAAATTTATCCGATGTGCCCACCCTTTTCAGAAACAACATCCTGCCGGTGGACGTTGCCCTGATCCAGGTATCTCCACCGGACGAGCACGGATTTTGTAGCTACGGGGTCGCCGTGGACATAGTCAAACCTGCCACGGAATGCGCACGCTACGTGATTGCCCAGGTAAACGCCAGTATGCCCCGCACATTAGGAGATTCCTTCATCCATGTAAACAACATAGACGCCATCGTTGAACACGACGAACCCATACTGGAGATGCCTCCACCTGTTGTAAACGAAATTGCCCGGATGATAGGCCATCATGTGGCCGAACTGGTTGAAGACGAGGCAACACTGAGGGTCGGAGTGGGTAGTCTGTCAAGTGCCTGCCTCTATGCTCTTGAGGGCAAGAAAGATCTCGGTGTGCATACAGACATGCTCACGGATCCCTATCTCTACCTCATTGAAAAGGGAGTTATCACCAACGAGAAGAAGACATTGCACCCGGGAAAGATTATAGCCAGCTTTTGCGCAGGAACGGAAAAGCTGTACCGCTTTGTTCACAATAACCCCCTCGTTGAATTTCACCCCGTCGATTACACCAACAACTACAGGATTATTGCCCAGAATCGCAAGATGACCACCATACACTCGGCTCTTGAAGTGGACCTAAGCGGGCAGGTTTGTGCCGATTCGGTCGGTTATGAGATCTACAGCGGTGTCGGTGGAGCCGTGGATTTCCTTCGGGGGGCAAGGCATTCCGAGGGAGGACGATCTATTGTGGTGCTTCCGTCAACCACAATAGACGGCAGCAAATCCCGCATTGTGCCCACCCTGACGGAGGGAAGCGGAGTTGTGACAACGAGGGCTGGTGTTGAATACGTGGTAACAGAATACGGAACGGCTTATCTGATGGGGAAAAGCCTGAGGGAGAGGACTCTTGAGCTTATAAATATTGCCCACCCGGACTTTCGGGAGGAACTGCTCCAGGAGGCTTATCGCCTTAATTACCTGAGGCGCGAGATATACCCCGTGGGGATCAGTTTTTACCCGGAAAACCTGGAAGTTAAACAGTTGTTTGACGGCGATCTGGAACTGACCTTCAGGCCGGTCCGCCCTTCCGACGAAACCATAGTGAGGAACTTTCTGGCGTCCCTGCCCAGGGAAGAACCTTACGTCAGGTTCCTGTCTCTGATGAAGGTTTACCCCAAATACAACGTTCAGGAAATTCTCCATATCGACTATCGCTCCAAGATGGTTTTGCTGGGAATTGACGGTCTTCCGGGGCATGAGCGGGTTGTAGCCATGGGGGGATATGTTTTAGACGAAGAACTCATGACAGCAGAAGTTGACTTTGCCGTACATCCCGATTACGGACGCCGCGGTGTGGGAACCTTTCTGCTTCAGAGGCTTGCGGAAATCGGTCGAAATGCAGGAATTAAGACCTTCGTCGCCTATGTTACAAAGGGACAGGAAAAAGTCTTCGGAGTCTTTGAGGCTCTGGGCTATCTGGTTAGAATAACTCTTGCAGACGATGTTTACGAAATACGACTCTTCCTCGATACCCCAACGGACCTTTGCCTGGTGGATCTGCCGTCAGATGGAAGATAACAGAGATTTAATCTCCAGAATTGAGGAAATAGAAAAACAGCTCCGGGAGTTGAGCCTGACGTGCTATGAATTGCAACGAGAAATAGACAGGGTTTTACATTTTATAAATGAGCCCGCCGAGCCGCTTCCTGAAAGGCATCCCGTGTTGCGAATATTAACCCAGAGGGGGCATTCCGTTCTGTCCTTTGGAGACATGTCAGAAGTAATTCTTCCGCAAAGGCCCAGACAGGAGCTTTATGATCGCTATTACGGGCTTTTGAAGAAATATTCCTTCAGGCTTTTTCTCCGTGATCTTCTGCACAGAGACCACGGTGAAGACTGGCGCAACCTGAGCCGTTACTGCTCCACCAGGACCGCAAGGCAATATATCAATTTTCTTTCTCTGGCGGGACTGGTAGAGATCGAAGATAACAGCTTTGCTTTTAGATACACGGGCCCAAAAGTAAGAAGCTTTGGCTCAACCCTGGAATGGTACATTGCGGAAATATTCGTACGGGAGTTCTATGCCCCTGCACTTTTCGCCGTAAAACTCAAGAACACAAAGCACGGTGGAGACTACGATGTGGTGGCCGGCTGCCATGGGAAGCTGGTTTATGTGGAGGTTAAATCGAGTCCTCCGAGAGGCGTTGAACTTCCCCATGTCGAATCTTTCATAAACAGGCTTGAGGATCTATCACCTGATCTGGCCTTTTTTCTGGTTGATACGGAATTAAGAATGAAGGACAAAATCGTGAAGCTCTTTGAAGAAGCGACGGGCAGAGAGCCGGTGCGATTGGTCAGAGAGTTGTTTTACCTCGACAACGGTATATATTTGATAAATGCCAGAAAGGGGATAACATCCAACATTCGGCGGTGCCTGCAGCACTATTTCTATAACAGGAGGTTTGAATGAAGCTTACAGACGAATTCTTCGTTTATCCCTGGGAAAGTATGACGGAAAACAACTGCAACAGTTATGTAATCGGCAAAAAGGAAAAAATTCTTATAGATCCGGGTCACTATCATTTATTACCCAGGCTCGAGCAGAAGATGAAAGAAGACGGCATATCCTTTGACGACATAAGCCTTGTCCTCGTAACACATCCTCATCCGGACCACATGGAAGGTATTGCTGCATGGAATCAGAGGCCGGCCCTGATCGCCCTGCACCCGGATGCTCTGGATTTCATCGAGCAGTTCGGACAAATCTGGGAAGACGCAACGGGAAAGACTCTTCCAAAGTTCGAGGTTGATTTCTTTGTGACGGAGGGAAACCTTAAGGTCGGCCCTTACTCCTTTCAGGTAATACACACTCCAGGACATGCTCCGGGATCCCTTTCTTTTTACTGGGAAGACGGCAGGGTTCTCTTCACGGGCGATGTTATCTTCGTGCAAAGCTTCGGCCGTTTTGATCTGCCCGGCGCCGATCCGGTGGCATTGATACAGAGCATAGAAAAACTGGTTCAACTGGATACCGAATTCCTTGCACCGGGACACGGCCCTATGCTCCAGGGACGCGGCTCGGTGAAAGAGAACTTTTATATCGTTTTAGGGCTTTTCCAGCAGATGGTAGCAAGGGAGATGAAGAAGAATAACGAGGTTTTGCAGGGTTTCCCGGAAGGGCAAAACAGAAACGGTTGAGCTGCCGGGCAAAAAGAGGGGATGCCCTTCAGGCGTCCCCTGTCACTATTCAGAACTCTATCCCGTGACCTTCAGGATCTCAAACATAAACCGGGCACCACAGAGCTTACCACGGATAACGGAGGCTTTTGCTTCCCGATCAAGTAATTTCTCAGGCCTTCTAATCTGGAAGAGCTTACAATCATTTCACTTTATCCACACGACAATAAAAGCTCCGATTTGAGGGCGTGCAGGTTAGGGGGTTACGGCGAGAGTCATCGGTCAGGTTGTTAACCCCGCACTCTTCATTAACTTCTCCCCATCCCCAGGCAATACGCACCACACCCGGTCTCACCACATCGGACCTGCGGGCTTTCATTTTAACCTGTCCTTTTGGAGTCGTTATGGAAACCACGGCAAAGTCTTCTATTCCCAGTCTTTCAGCATCCTGCGGATGGATTTCTACAAATCCCTCGGGTTCAAGCTTTCTCAGGAAGGGCACATTATGGAATTGGGTGTGAGTGTAACGATTTGTTCGCTCACCGCTTATCCCGATGAGTACATTACCCCCTGAATTGTCATCAACTAATTCGGCAAAACTGATCGGCTCATCGGAAAAACCCTTTTCAAAAGGAACTGCCGGATACCCTGCCTCTTCCAGAGTTTTTGACGCAAACTCTACTTTACCGCTGGGCGTATTGAAGCCTTCACTTTTGTATTTTTCGTAACGCAACTCTTCCACCCATATACCGTCCGGATTCTTTCTTAAATCCTCAACGGTAATTCCTGCAGGCTCGAGTTGATAGTTCAGGGCCTCGTCTACGGATTCCCATGGGAAAAACTTACCTAGGCCCAGGAATTTTGCCAGTTCAAAGATTATTTTCCAATCCGGCCAGCTGTTTCCAACAGGTCCTATAACTGCATCCTGCAGGATTACGAGAGCATTACGCAAGTAAGCCCGATTAATCTGGGTCTTTTCGAAACAGGTTGTGGCCGGCAGGATAACGTCTGCGTAATGGGATGTGCGATTTCGAAAAGGATCGATGCAGACCATAAAGTCCAGCTTTTCAAAGGCCTTTCTGACTCTGGATGATTCCGTCATTGTAACCACCGGATTGCCCGACTGGACCACAAGGGCTTTAACGGCATAAGGCTTTTCGTCAAGAATGGCATCAATGAGGCACGACTGAGCATGCCGTCCCCAGTTTGGATGGAAGTTATCAAAAAGGGAATAATCGGACGTGATGGGCCTGATCCCTTCCGGAAGTTCATCCCTTAACTGAATGTTTCTAACGGGAACGGGCTGAGGAATGAAGTCACCGCCGGGAACGTCGATGTTTCCGGTAATCGCCCTGAGCATGGCTATTGCCCTGGTTGTATCAAAGACCTCAAGCTGCATATCCAGCCCGTTTCCGTCTATTATGCAGGCAGGTTTGCCAGTTGCGTATAATTTTGCGGCTTTTTCTATGTCTTCCTTTGAGAGCCAGACTTTTTTTGAAACTTCATCGAGTGAAAAGCGGTTAAGCACATCGCAGAGTCGATCAAAACCATGGGAGTAAGAGTCAATAAAGGACCTATCAAGCCATCCTTTTTCTACGATGAGCCTCAACATTGCCATGACCAGCAAGCCATCGTGGGCCGGCTTGACGGGTAACCAGATGTCGGCCCGTCTGCCGAAAAAAGTTCTTACCGGATCCACCACGATAAGCTTCGCCCCTTTTTCCCTGGCAAAGAGAATTGCTTCGGCCATACCGGGAGCAGTATTCCTGTCGTTTTTCCCCCAGATTACTATGCATTTAGCTTCTTTCACCATGGGTATGGTCATGGCCCCATAAACATACCAGTGGGCCATTTCCCTTGCGACGTGGCATACCGATCCATTACCTATGGTGTTTGGCGACCCAAAAGCGTTCATCAATCTGTTTGCATAGTCCCAGGGTGTTCCCCAATCGGCTGCCATGCCTCGAAGCCATGCAACGGCCTGAGGGCCGTGACGATCTTTGATTTTCTGGAGTCGATCGGCTATAAAACCCATGGCATCTTCCCAGGAAACCTCCCGGGTTTTACCGGTTTTTCTGTCACGTATGATCGGGTTCGTGATCCGCTCCGGTGAATAAACTATCTCGGGAGCGGCAAGCAACTTGGGACATACAAGCCGCTTCTCCGGAGGCAAAAAAGATTTTCTGGTTGCCCCAATTAGTTTTCCGTCCTCGACTTTAACCTCAGCCGGGCAACATGCCGAACAGAGCCTGCATACGGTGTGTTTTATCATGATTCTCCCCTTAACTTATCTTCTCGCTTTCACATAGTAACTTATAATGTATTCGTAATGGTTCCTGTGGTTTCTTATTATCCAGGGTTGATGTGACTGATGTTCCACCCTCCAGGGCGGTGAAATTACTTCATGAACCCCTTCAAGGACCTTCCTAACGTTGTCAATACCGTAACCGGCAAAAAGGCCGTCGCTCTTTCCGCCAAGCCATTCATCGGGGGGCGCTACATCGGGAGACCAGGAAAAAGGATCGGCCACCAGGCACTCGGCGTCCCGGAGTTTCGCAACACGGTTTAACTCTTTCATGTGAGCCAGCGGAGATGGAACCTTATCGATGACATTAAGAGAGGTCACAACACGGAACATATTACTCCGAAAGGGCAACCTGAGGCAATCTGCAACGATAAATTCGGCTCTTTCGGGGCTCCACTCTCCGGGAAGGATGATCTCCCGTTCTGTAACCATATTACCTTCCTGAACCAATTTCGCCCTCAACCTGCCATCCCTGGCAAGCCTTCGGGCTGCTTTTATAAAGGTCACCGAAAGGTCAATTCCCACAACGAAGTCGCACTTCCGCGAGACCTCCAGAGCAAAACGCCCGACTGCACATCCGATATCAAGGCACATCCCTCCGGCTTCAGTGACCATGTCCGCCCATGCCGAGTAGGGCAGGCTTCCCGTGTTGATCACCGGTTTTTCACCCATGAGGTCGTGATAATGGCTCCAGAGATAGGAAGACAGGCCGTGTAGGGTTTCGTACTTATTCTGAGGAGATGGTTTCCAGTCAGGATCCGGTGTAAGATAAGCGATGCCCTCTTCGATCCGAAAATTTCTCCCGCATCTTGAGCATATCAAACTTCCCCGCTCAATTTCTCCCCTTTCCCTCACCAGATCTTGCGCCTTAAGTTCGTACTCCTCGGGAAGGCAAGAAGGACAAACAAGGTATTCCAGCAATGCCTCTTTCATCGATTTCTCCTTATTACATGGCCATCTTCTGACGGTTCCCACTTTTTCTCTGGAATTCGTAATTCTTTACTACGTTGTTATAGGCCTCAACCCTCGTGAGGACACCTGCCACCGCCGTGTGTTCATCGAATTCGAGAACAAGGGCCGGTTTTTCGGACAACACATGCCTGTAGAAGTGCTCGATAAAGGAGTCGGGACCGCAACTGAAGTTGGTCAGATGAACACCGTAAAGACCTTCATGACGGGCAATATGCTTTGCAGCTCTGAGTATCCTGGATCCGAATCCCCAATACATTCTGGGAAAGTCACTCATATCTTCCAGGCTAAGATCTACGAAGTCCAGAGTGATCGCCTTTATTCCTCGCCTGGCGAGCTGTTTTCCCAGCTGCAGGTTGAGCCTTACATCGTACAGGTTATAAGGTCTTCCGGATATGACCCAGATAGGCTCTTCGCCATTTGAACGGGAAATTACTTCTCTACCGATCTTTAACAGTTCTTCACGAAAACCCAGTTGTACATCGAAAGCCTTCTTTACGATACGGGTCAACAGGGCACGATCGGGTTTCAGAGATCCCGGCATTGCTTCGACTATTCGGTCTGCGATGTATTCCGGAGGATCGTTGAGATAAACGGTCGGTTTCACAATCCTTGCCGGATCCAGGTTCAGAGCAAATCTCGTAATGTACTGCCCGCTTTCCACAAGAGGGCAGAAAAACCCGGCTTCCTTCTCACTGTAAGAGGGCATGTTGATGACGTTGGGAAGGAAAAGCATGTCGACTCGTTGAGAAAGCCAGCGAACATGTCCATGGAACACCATCACAGGAAAGCAGGTTTCGGCGGTAACACTTTCGACTCCTTTACGGGCGATGTCCTGAGTGGTCTGAGGGCTGAGCAACAAAGGAAAGCCGAGTTCCCGGAAAATCACAACCCAGAAGGGTGCCCATTCCCAGAAATGAAGCCCCAGCGGCATTCCGATTACGGGAAGACCTTTCTTACCTGCAGATATCCTGCCCGGAACCACATCCCATCGGGACATCAAATCAAAAAACAGGGAATTCCTTTTGCCGATATAATTGACCGTCTCTTTCTCTTTACCGTGACTTACCTCATAACGCCCACAGTCTCCTCCCCATATGCTCTTACGGCCCACGAAGTCGTAAACCTTGAGCTTGCATTCGTTGTGACATTTCGGGTCTGCACGGCAGATAACCTCCTGAAAGCTCACAGAAGCTTCCGATAACTTCTTGAGATCCCGCTGTCTGGGCGTTACTTCACCCCTTTCGTACATTTCCCTAACGAGCAGGGCGGCTCCGTAAGCGCCCATCACTTCACGATGTCTGGGTACAATTATCGGTCGGTTAAGAACCCGCTCAAAGGCCGCAACCACAGCCTTATTAAGGGAAGGGCCACCGAGAAACATCACCCTTCGGCCGACGGGGCGTCGTCCAACAACTCTGTTGAGATAATTGTGAACGACGGCGTAACACAAACCGGCTATCAGATCTTCACGGCTTGCCCCCTTCTGAGCGTATCCTGCAAGGTCTGATTCCATAAAAACCGTGCATCTTTCCGTAAGGTGAATGGGAGACTCCGAAGCCATGGCTATTTCCTGAAATTCTCCGACTATGTTTATATTCATCTTATTCGCCAGTTCGTGAAGAAAACTGCCGGTACCGGCAGCACATACTTTATTCATGTCGAAGTCAACCGGATGACCCCGATCTATCCGTATGTACTTGCTGTCCTGCCCACCAATCTCAAAAATCGTGTCAACTTCAGGGTCCATATAAACGGCGCCACGGGCATGGGCGGTAATCTCATCGACTATGAGATCTGCATCCACGAAGTCGCCCACGACATTTCTTCCGGACCCCGTGGTGGCCAGCCCCAATATTCTGCACTCACCCTTCGTGGTCTCCAAAAGCACCCCCAGAAGATACTGCACCACCTCGATGGGCTTGCCTCGCGTGGGCACATAGCACTTATGGAGAAGCCTCCCCGATCGATCTATAAAAGCATACTTCGTGGTGG
The DNA here is from genome assembly GCF_900114975.1 of Thermodesulforhabdus norvegica. NCBI lineage: Bacteria > Pseudomonadati > Thermodesulfobacteriota > Syntrophobacteria > Syntrophobacterales > Thermodesulforhabdaceae > Thermodesulforhabdus > Thermodesulforhabdus norvegica. The sequence continues at coordinate 303,029 of NZ_FOUU01000002.1, read as the reverse complement.
TCGAACCTATATCAATGCCCAAAAAGCCTTCCCACTTTTTTCTTTTCCGGACTTTCAGCGAATTATCCTCATCAAAGCGGCTTAACTCCAGCCTGAGAGGCCCGGTTCTGGGGAAGTCATAGTCCATCGTGGTTATGGCACTTAAGTCCTTTGAAGGCAACTTACGCCAGCCTCTTTCTATTGCAATCAGCGCCACGCCCAGGGCACCCATTGAGGTGTGATAAGGCGGCACGGTGATACCCGGGAAGTAGTGCCGAAATGCCCGAACCTGAAGCCGATTGCTGGCCATCCCGCCTATAAACACGACGGGATCCTTTACGGTGCGATTCCCAACGATGTTGCTGACAAAGTTGGCCGCATTTCCGTAATGAAGGCCTGCAATGATGTTCATCAGGGGTTCACCTTTGTTCTGTAAATGGATCATGTCGGATTTGGTAAATACCGTGCATCGGCATGCTACGGGGGCGGGTGAGGTACTTTTCAGGCCCAGCTCAATAAAGTCGTCCAGCACACGCTGTAACTGCTCCTGCGATGGTTTCCAGCTTTTGTCGTACATGGAGTAAGCAAGGCGCTCGGCCTGCTGATCGATAAACGATCCCGTACCGGATGCGCAGGGGCCGTTCATCTCAAAATCTTCCAGGTACCACCTTCTACCGTCAGATCCGGGATCGTATCCGATCTGGAAAAGAAGGGCATCCTGCCCACCCATGCTTATGATGGTTCTGACACCGGGCACCACATAAACCGTACCCACAACCTGAGCAATGGTCTCGGCTTCAAAGGGCAGATCAAGAATTCTGGCAATCAACTCACCGTGCATTCCCGTAAGAGCAACACTCACAAGAGTCGAACCGTAGCGCTCCCGAACCAGCGACAGCACATCCTTAAAGTGTTCGAAAACCAGACCGAAATGCCTCCTGTAGGGAAGCTCTTCAACAATATTACCTTCTTCGTCAACCACCATTCCGTTTATGCTTACCGATCCTATGTCCAGCCCCAGATAATACATTGCAGACTCCTTTATCATTGGGTGCCTATAAAAAAAGGTCGGAACTCCGATTCATCCCACGACAAAGCTTTATCAATGGTTGCCAGAATAGCAGGGATATCACAGGGCAGATCACCCTGGAGGTTTAAATAGTTAGTATAGTGATCGCTAAAAAGCTTTGTCCTCGTGTTGATATTTTCAATCAGAATGCGGGCCTCTCGTAGCACGCCGTGAGGACCCAGCATTTTGAACTTTCCCTTTCGAATCCAGTGTAACATCAGGGTGTTTATCTTGGGCACAAAGGTTCTAAGGCGCACGAAGTCAGGAGAAATTATGTTTATTGCGGAAGCCGTTTCAACGGCATGTTCTTCGCTCAATTCCGGGCCTGCAATTCCCAGGATCACGTATTCACTCAGCTCAATCCCGGCCTCCCTGACCATAAGCCCTGCTTCTATTTGCTGCTGTCTCGTGGCACCCTTTTTGATCCTCCTGAGCACGAGGTCATGACCGCTTTCAAGCCCAACATGGATCCTCGAAAGACCGGCCTCTCGAAGGCGTTTCATTTCTTGAAAACCCTTTTTGCAAATGTACTGGGCCGATCCGTAAACGGTTATGCGTTCCAGACGGGGCAGCACACGCCTCGCGTATTCACACACTTCCGCCAGTTGCTCCGTTGGCATGGCAATTGTGTTTCCTGCGGGAAGGAAGAGGCTTTTCACTCTTGATCCGTATATTCTGGCGGCTTCATCAATGTCCCTTTTGATTTCTCCAACAGGTCTGACCCTGTATTTCGGCCCTTTTTTGTAAACCATACAGAAGGTGCATTTGTTGTGAGGACAACCGACGGTTGCCTGGATCAGGAGACTATCTGCCTCACTGGGCGGCCTGTATATAGGTCCCTCGTACTTCATGCCTTCCCATACCTGTCCTGCCTGTTAAGATAGGCTACGGCGTTTTTCAATCCCCCGAGGGTTAAATCTTCCATAAAAAATATCCGGGCAATCTTTTGAATGGTAATACTTTCGTATTTCCAGAGTGTCTTGGGAATCGGATTGAGCCACACACTGGCGGGAAAGGCTTCTCTTAATTCCTGCAACCAGCGGTATCCGGGTTTTTTAACGGTTGTGAAAACATCGAGAGAGCCGAAAGAAGCCATGAGTTCAGAAGGAGCCATATTTGCGTCTCCTATAATTATAAGCCTGGCTTCAGGGCCTCGCTGTAGCAAATCTTCCCATTTTACGGCTTTCGTTCTGGGCGGGTCTTCATAAACCGTCCCGTAGATACAGTTATGGAAATAGTAGTATTTTACGTCCTCGAAAGTATCACGAATTCGGTTAAAAAGCGTTTTAACAATGGGGATATAAGGGGTCATCGAGTAGCCGCCATTGTCGAGAAGGACTATTAAAGAGACCCGATTACGGAGCTCGGGACGGAATATGAGCTCGATTTCTCCACCGTTTTTGGCCGTCCTGTAAATCGTTTCATCGACATCAAGCTCCGAAAGAGGGCCAATCGGTTTCAGGCTTTTCATACATGATAGAATATGTCTTATGTTTTCCCGGGTTATAGGCGCATCATCGCTGTAGTTAACATAGCGTCTTTCGCCAATGACCTTTCTGGCCGTCCCATGGACGCCCGAGCCCAGCACTCTAACTCCTCCCTGAGAAAATCCGCCGTGTCCGAAAGGAGATCTACCGCCGGTTCCGATCCATCGATCCCCGCCTCTGTGCTTACCCTCCTGACTCTGCAGCGTTTCCCAGAAGCGCTTCATCAGCTCTTCCAGTGGCATAGAATGGACTTGTTCTCGTGTTAGAAGGCCTTTGTCCACGGCCTCATCGAGCCATTCTCTGAAGGGTTTTGCAGCAAGCAGGGCTTCCCAGTCTTCCGCTGTAAGCCCGCCCTGTTCACCAAAAAAATACTCCCTGAAGACCTGCTCAAAGACATCGTAGTGCTCTACTCGTTTCACGAAAATCAGCCTGGTCAACAGGAAAAGACGATCCAGGCTGGTTATAAGCCCTCTGGAAAGAGCCTCATAAAAATCAAGGATGGAACGGCCGCTGACAGGAATCCCGGCCTCTCGCAGCCTGTAAAAAAAATCCAGCATGGCTAATACCTGCTACGCCTGGACATACCCTTAAACCTGAGGATATCCTCCGTACGCTTAAGAAGTGTACCGATAAAAGGAATATCCCTACCGGCTCCTGGCCCTTTTATCCCTGCAGCTCTCATCGCACCAATCCAGTCCAGCAACTCTGCGGTTGCAGGAGGTTTTTCAAACTCCTGATCACGGAGTCTGTAAAAAGTTGTAAGGCTTGCCTCGAGAAAAGGCTCCGGAATGTCAGGATAGTGAAGCCTCACTATGATGGCCATTTCTTCAGGAGACGGAAAAGGAATATAGTGACAGAAACACCTTCGAAGGAAAGGATCTGAAAGTTCTCTCTTGGCATTACTGGTTATGACAATTATCGGCCTGTGTTTTGCCACAACCTTGTGGTTAATCTCACGGATTATGAAGGAACCGTCTTCAAGCACGTCCAGGAGGTTATCCTGGGTGTCCGAGTCGGTTTTATCTATTTCGTCCAGTAAGAGCACACGGCGTTCTTCCGCCGTAAAGGCCCGGCCTATAGGCCCGAAGCGGATGTAGTCCCAGATGTTGTTGACGTCTCGACCCGTGCCCTCGGTTCCGAACCTCGAGTCGTTAAGCCTTAAAACCGTATCGTAGACGTAACAGAGCTCTTCTCCTTTAAAGGTGGATTTGCATCGGGCTTCCTCCATCTTAAGGCCGAGGGCTCTTGCTATTTCAAAGGCCAGCTGCGTTTTACCGGTACCGGCCTCTCCCGTAAGGAGGAGCGGCTTTTCCATGGCTATCGCTATGTTCACTATTTCTTTAAGCTCTGGATTGAGATAGTATCTGTCGGTGCCTTCAAACTTCAGCATGAATCATCCCCCGTTCTTTCCCGACTGCGAATAAACATAACCGTTAAATAGTAGCGAGAATTGATCACAAGGACAACCGCAAGGCTTCTACGGAAGTCTGATCCCTTCCGAAAGACCCCTGAAGGCCGCAAGCAACTTCTCTCCGGAGTTTTCTTCAAAGAAGATAATCCTTAACACATCGTAGATTGCCGCAAGAAGGTCGAACATAACGAAACCGGGAACCTTTCTCCCGTATCGCTTCCAAACCCTCACCCTGTTACGGTAGATAAAATAACGCCTTAAGGGCGGGTGGAAACTGGGGCGAACCTTTACGGGTCCAAGAGAATAGTAACGCCTGCGGTCTCCAAGGCTATGAAAAAGAACGGCTGGACAAACCACATGTATGACCATCCCTTTGGACAGACCTCTAAGACAGAAGTCGTTGTCAACGTAATCGATAAAAAAGTCTTCATCCATTAGCCCGATCTCCGAGAAAACCCGGACGGGTATGAGACTTCCGGAAGATATGGAAAAAAACACACCTTTAAGACAGCGTTGATGGCCGCAGAGCTTTCTGATAAAGCCCCACGGGGCAGGGAGTACATGTCTGTAAAAAAAACCTCCCAGCTCGTCAAACACGTTGGGCGCCAGCATAAGGAGTTTTTCCTTTTCCGACTCCGTAAGGGACCAATAGTAACCGCTCATAACCTCCATGAAATCCGGTGCCGGCAAGGAATCCTGATCGAGTAAAAGCACCCACTCAAACCCGCACTCTATGGCAAAGCGGATCCCCTGATTCTGCGCAGCCGCAAGCCCTCTATTTTCTCCGTTAACGATCAACTTCAGGCGCCCGTCTTCAAGACCTTGCAGGCAAGACGCCCCCCCCGGCGTATTATCCACCACTATGACCAGCCCAACCTGTTTAAGTATGGTCATTATACGATAGGACAAATCCTCTGTGGGGTGAAAGGAAACTATGACGGCAGCAGTCCTACTGCCCAGGGAATCTGCTTCCATTCCTTCCTTCCGATCCCATCACCTGCTCATAAAGCTCCATAAGCGATTTCGCGTGCTCTTTGATATCAACAACATGGGTATCCCGAGCCCCTTTCATAAGGCTTTTCCGCAGGTCCCGATCATTGCAGAACATACGAATTTTTTCAGCGAGATCCCCGGGTAAGGCAGGGTCAAAAAGAAGCCCGTTCAATCCATGACGAACGACCTCAGGAGTGCCTCCCCGGTTGCTGGCAATAACCGGTGTTCCTGCGGATATCGCTTCTCGCACTACCAGGGGAGCATTTTCTTCGCACAGAGAAGGAAAGACAACGGCATCAAGACCATGATAAACCCCTGCAAGGGAATCGGGATTTCTGTCAAACCTGCCTTTATAAACCAATTTTTTCCTAAAGGAGTCCTTCAGCGAAGCAATACACCGTTCGTAGAAAAGGGTGTCGTAAATCTGTCCGTGAATTTCTATTCTTATGCCGTCAAGATCATTCAGCCGATTCAGCTCATCTATCAGCAAAGAAAAACCCTTGGTTGCAGTTATATTTCCCACAAATCCGACAACAACCTCGTCCCCTTCAATTCTATCAGGTCCGGGAGCAACCTTTTGAATACCCAGAGGAAGATACTTTATGTTTCCGTATCCGAGCGTTTCGTACCGCTTTTTCAGGTATTGAGACGGGCTGATAAGGCAGGCGCAGTGAGCAAGCTGGCTTTTAAGGTATTCCAGCCGGAAAAAGAATTCCATAACCCTGACGGGATCCACAACAGAAGGCCGAACCTCGGTGACCTGATTTGAAGTCCCGGCACGATAAACCACTTTTTTTATTATGTTTTTGATTCTTCCCGGAACGAACCTCCTGGCATACTGCTTTAACAAAGGATGCCTGTCAAAAAAGGAAGCCAGAGCCACCGCCTCTGCGGCCGTTGAACCGGGCTGTGAATTGCAGTCAGCACAGGCAAATCCATCTTCAGGGCCCGGGCAGACGGTGTAATCCGGCCTGAAAAGATTAACCTTTGGGCAGATGTACCAGTAATCATGCAGGGTCAAGACCGAAGGTATCCCTTTGTAACGAGCAATGTAAGGGAGATTACCCGACAGAGAAAAAAGATGCTGAAAATGCACGAGATCGGGACGCCGTTCCTCAAGGATACGGGAGAAGACCCCGGCTATTTGCCTGTTTATAAACCCGTTAAAGAAAGTATAAAGATCGTTAAAGTTGTTTACTACTCTGATAACACTGATACCGTCGACGTACTCTTCAAAAACGGTGTAGTCCCTGCTCGCCAAATCGACCGTTCTGGAAAATACCGTAACTTCGAGACCTTCTGATATCAGGGTTCTGGCGAGATCGTAGGAATAAATTTCCGCGCCACCCAGCTCACGATGAGGAAACCCATGAGTCACCATAAGCACTTTCATGATCGGAATCTCCAGCTCAGCCTGCAATCTCTCTGAATACCCCGGCAACCCGGGGCGCCATGGCTTTTGGAGAATAGGTGTTCATCGTATGGAAGTATGCCTTCTCACCGATGTTTTTTCTAAGATCCGGATTGGTCACCAGTAGCTCAAGATACTTTACCCATTCCTCGGTTCCGTCAGCCAGGAAACCGTTTTCTCCGGATCGAATAGCGAAGCGATAAGATTCGGTGGGAGATGCCACAGTAGGGATTCTTAAAAGCGCCGCTTCAAAGTACTTTAATTCGCTCTTTGCATCATTGAATACGTTTTGAACCAGAGGAACGATGTTAATGTCGGCCCTGGCTATATTGTAAGGAAGGTATCTCCAGTGAACATAGGGTAGAAATCTGACCCGTCTTTTTTCAATCCATCTGTCGAAACGAGCGTCCAGCTTGAGATGTCCGCCTATTAAAAGGTCGACATCAGGGTGATGCTCCAGGATGGCGAGCAACGCTTCGGAGGCCACCAGAAAATCCTGATCGTGGGTTGTGGTCCCGCTGAAATAGCCTATGTAGATTCTGGAATTGTTCGTTTCCTTCAGGGCGTAAGCATTTTCTGAAATGTTTATCACTTCCGATGACAGAGCATTACGAATTACGTAAGCCTTTTTTCCAGTAGCGCTTACGAGCCGGGATAAGGCCTCTGTAGGTACCAGGCAGATATCGCAAAGATCCATTGCCTTCCGGTGGTTCCTGATGACCTGTCTGAGCTCGTCTTTCGAAACACCCCTAACGTTAAGATAAGGAAGAGCCTCATCGTCGAAAATATAGTCGTCAATATCGTACACCACGGTAATATCGTTTTTCTTGCAGGTTTTAACGATATCATCAATCAAGGGAGAATAGAAAAGTCGATAAAGCACAACAACGCTGTGACGAAAGACCTCGTCGGCTCTTGCAGGTAATTCGTTATCGGGAATCACGGAAGCCTTAATGCCGGCAATACCGAGATATTCCGACATGTGATAGCCGCGATACCGCTGTCCCCCATCCAGATGGTTCACAATGAAACAGACCGAAAGCTCCTGATTCACACTTCTGCCAGAGCCCACCGGCTTATCGACGCTTTTTATTTTGTGTCCGGCACTTACGGTCCGTTCCAGGAGACCCTTTACTGCGGAAAGAGCTGTGGAATAAGCTCTCCCGCGGACCGTTCCTTCAGGAAACAATCTTGATGTAAGAGCACGGTAGCCGGAAATAAGCCTCCATCCGAAGCTTTTCTGGATCAATTCAAGCTCGCGGCTTATTCTTTGATAATCCGTTTCAACTCCGGCAAGGCTATCCCTTACCGTACGGAGTTCATCAAGCAATTGTCTTCTGGCGGTTTCCAGATTGGAACACCACTCTTTCAGGTTCTCGTTATCCCTTCTCAGCAGATCAACTTCCTGTCTTAACGAGTGGTTTTCCCGGTTAAGAGAGTTCAGAAGTTCACCGTAGTGCTGCTCCAAAACCTTCTTCTCGTGAAACTGCCAGAAGGTTATAAACTCCGGAGTAAAAAGATCCCGGTGTTTCCTTATTACCTTAAGGTAGACATCCCTGTGATCAAATCCCCCGAAGGCGGCCTTCTGCGTATTTCTGGACCACGCATTGTACTGGCAGGTTACCTTCGGGACATAAACCAGAGGGGTACGCCTGGAAAAACGTATAAGCATGTCCCAGTCTTCAAAAACTTCCAGTTCCTCGTCAAAACCGCCGATTTCTTCCAGCGTCTTTCGATCCAGAAGTACCGATATAAGGGGTATGTAATTTTCGAAAAGGAGCAAGGGAAAGCTGAAGTCACGTCCAAACTCGGTAATGACTCTTTTCACCACAAATTCGCCTTTATCCGGATCATAAGATTTCAGCACATGCCGACAGCCCGTATAGGCTCCCCGGAAATCCGTTTCGTTAAGGCATCTCACCAGGACTTCAAGGTGATCCGGATAGAATTCATCATCATCATCCAGAAAGGCGACATATCGACCCGTTGAGGCACTTATGCCGACATTGGCCGCGCGGGCCCTTCCTTTTGACTCGTCAATTCTGCAATACTTAAACTTACCTCCGAGTATCTCCTCGATACGGGAAATATCAGGGTCCTCTCCACCGTCGTTCACAATAATCACTTCGCAGGACGAATAAGTCTGGCGGGCAATACTTTCAAGTGCATGAATCAGAAGCTTTGGGCGATCCTTGGTTCTTACAATTACGGATACTTCGGCCATCTACGATCTACCTCAAACCCCGCAATGTCTCCCCGAATTCTCGGAAAAATCTCATTTAAAGCTCTTTCATAATCTTCCGGAAAATCTATCTCTATCCAGGGAAGCCCGGCCACGGGAACGGCTTCTATGTACATCTCCGCCGCAAGCCTGTCCACAGCAAAGGGAACCATCTCTTTTCTAAAACCCTGTTCAAGAAGGAGCCCTATGGTCTCTTGTAAACGTTGCTTTCCGTAAGCCGAAAACTTCAGAAGCCCTACGTTTTCTCCGTGACCGTCCCTGAGCGACTTGCTTAAGGCGACCACACGGCTTCCTTCGACCTTCACCTTCATTTCCTCTTCGTTGAGATGGGCGTCGAAATCCATGGCAAGGGCTTCAGAATGGGGATCCGTAGCAAGCCGCCTGAGTATTTCCGGATGAAACAGGACATCCGAATTCAATATAAAACAGCCCTTATCCACCTTCGAAAGGCCGAGCCACAGAGAATACATGCTGGAAGTGGTCTGGAAGTCTGCATTGTGAACGTATTCTACACTGTCGCCAAGCCAGTCTTCCACAACTTCCGATCCATAACCGGTAACAACAACGATTCTTTCAATACCACACATGAGAAAGCATCGAATTTGAAGGGATATCAGCGGAACACCATCGAACGGCAACATGCACTTGGGATGATCTTTAGTATAGGGAAGCAGGCGGGTACCCTGCCCTGCCGCAAGGATTACGGCCGTATCGGGAAAATCCGCAATCATCACAATACCCCCCGCAGTTTAAGAGAGCGGAATAACAGGAATGCAAAAATGGGGGCACCAAAGCCACCCACAAGGAGGAACCACTCAAGGCGTCCCAAAATCGACAAGACCACGAGAAGGTACGCAAAGTCTCTGTTGGCTATCCTGTCCAGAATGCCGGAATCGGGGGACAACTCACTTAAGGGACTTTCAGAGAAAAGAAGCCCTGCGGAGGGTCTGCAACCCCGGTCACCCCAGGTCGAAGCGTAAAGGGAAAACAAAAAGGCCGCTATACTCGAAAATATCAGCGAAAGACCCAACACTCCATAGGGCAAGAAGCCGGAAATCGTAACGGACCGGTAGGTCAGGCCCGAAAAAACCACCCAGTGAACAATATTGTCCGTTACCACATCCAGGAGTCCTCCAAATCTGCTCCTTTGATACCTCAGGCGGGCCAATTCACCGTCACATCCATCCAGTATTGAGCTCAACAAAAACAGAAGCGTCCCGATAATCGTAACGGTATGACTTCGGCAAAACAGAAGAAGTCCCCCTGTGACCCCCAGGATAAAGTTGAAAATCGTTATGTGATTGGGATGCAGGGGTAGTGAACTGAGACGCCGGGTTATGGCTATCGATACCTTTCTGTTAATCTTTCTCGTAAGAAAACTGTCCGTAGGGCTAAAAAGACTTTGATAGAGATATTCCTCAACCCGTTCGACATCTTCTCTTGTTCGAATAAATATTATCGGGCCCTCGTAACGGGGCTTCTCACTCATGCCCCCCTTAATCAGACGGACAAGAGGAACGGTAAGAAACATGTCAGAAGGAACAATCAGAGACGACCCTGACGCCAGATTTTTTATACTTTCATAATCACCGTAATTTACAACCCGGAAGCAAAAGTCGCCATCTGAAACAGGCGTGGGCCGATTAAGAGCACGATCAATATTTTCTGCCGATTCCCGGCTTATGAAAACGACCCTGTTAAAACCCGCAGCCTTAAGCGCTTCAACCTGCCGCCTCAATAAGCTAATCCCCCCCAGCCTGACGTACATGGCCGGGAGAGATCTTTTCCCGTCAATCTTAACCAGCCGTCCTGTGTCAACTATTACCGCTTCGGTCATGAAAATCCTTAACCGAGCTTTTAAGAACCACAGGCAGGGCAACCACCACCGTCGGTCTCCTGTCTGGACTTCTTTTCTTCTTCCTCTTTGGCAAACTTCTTCACGATCTCTGCTATTTCACGGAGCCTGTCGTCCACCTTCCTGAAGAACGTTCCCTCCGGATACGTGCCATCTTCCTGCAATTTCCCTGCTTCCATACCGGTAAGAATTTCAATCCCTTCCTCAATTGTGCTAATCGGCCATATGTGAAACAGGCCTTTTTCTACAGCCTCGATCACCTCTTTCTTCAGCATGAGGTTATTCACATTCTTTTTGGGAATTATTACCCCCTGTTTTCCGTTCAATCCCTTGTGCTTGCAAATATCGAAAAAGGCTTCGATCTTGCGGGTTACGCCGCCCACGGGTTGAATTTCTCCTTTCTGACTAACCGATCCCGTCACCGCAATACCCTGATAGATCGGTACCTGAGCAATCGCACTGAGCAGGGCATAAAGTTCCGTGCTGGAAGCGCTGTCCCCCTCCACCATACCGTAGCTTTGCTCGAAACACAGTGTCGCAGTAAGGGAAATGGGTTTGTTATGGGCAAAGCGCTCTTTCAAGAAGCTGGTCAGTATCATAACACCTTTTGTATGAATTCGACCGCTTAACTGGGATTCTCTCTCAATCGCTATTACGCCTTCTCTACCCACAGAAACCGTTGCCGTTATTCTGTTGGGCTTTCCGAATTCATGGTCTCCCGTCATCAAGATGGACAGGCCGTTGACCTGTCCCACCTTCCATCCATCGGTTTCAACCCAGAAAATGTCCTTGGCTACGAGTTCCTTAACCTTTTCCTCAATCAGGTTGGAACGGTAGATTCGCTTCTCCACTGCCCTGTCGACGTGCTCATCACTTATAAAGGTCGCATTATCCAGGCTTGCAAAGTAGTTTGCCTCTCTTATCAGGTCGCCGATATCTCCGATTTCAAGGGAAAGCTTCTCCCGATCTTCGGTTTTTTCCATGCTGTACTCAATAAGCCGGGCAAAGCCTTTTTTATCCATATGCCGGCAACCGTTCTCTTCGCAGAATCTGGCAACCAGCCGTGCGCATTTAACTACGTTATCATCGTTTCGATCCATGCGGTCATCAAGATGGGCCTTCACCTTGAAGAGCTTCTGGAATTTGTCGTCGTAAATGTAAAGAAGTTCGTACAGCCAGGGATCACCGGTCAGTACAATCTTTACGTTCAGCGGGATTGGTTCCGGCCTTATCGTTCTCGTACTGAAGAGACCGTAAAGCTCGCCGAGATCTTCAATTTTTATCTCCTTGTCTCGAAGGGCCCTCTTAAGAGCTTCCCAGGATATGTACCACTTGAGCAGATCCAGTGCCTTCATCACCAGGTAACCGCCGTTGGCCTTGTGCAGAGCACCTGGCTTAATCATGGTGAAATCCGTAAAAAGGGCGCCGAACCAGGCCTGTCTCTCTATCGTGCCGAAGAGATTCGGGTATGCGGGATTTGACTCGATAATTACAGGAGCACCCTGAAGTTCCGAATTGTCGATGAAGACATTCACATCATATCGCTTTATCATTCCGTCTCTTTGAGGTACCGGTACATGAGGCAACTGAGGCTGTTGCTGTTCTTCGGGTTTTTTCTTAAAATCGTCTATATTCTCAAGAATATCTTCCTGGACGGACTTAAGGTAATCGATTACATCGGGTTCGTCCTTATACTTTTCCATGTAGGTTTCCATAAGTTGCCCTACAACAAAGAGGGCTATTTCACTATCCAGCTTATTTCTCTTTTGTCTGAAGTTTTCCTCTACTTCACGGATTTTTTTAATAGCCTCTTTCATCTTTTCATGGAGTTCATCGCTTTTCCTTCGGAGCTCCTTCTTCTCCTCTTCGCTCAATTGTGCAAGGTCTTCCTGAGACAAAGGTTGTCCATCGGGGCCTGCCGGTATGATAACCATTCCCACCTGGGAAAACTGAAGTATGAAACCTTCCTGACGGGCGTGTTCCGAAAGCTCCTCGATTATCTCCCGCCTGATCTTTTCAAAAGCCTGCTGAAGTTCTTTTTCCTTGGCGCGGTAATCGTCGCTGTCAAAAACCTCCGGCACCTTCTGCTGAAGGGTCTGGATGAATTCGTGCATGTCCTTTTTAAGCTCTTTCCCCTTACCGGGAGACAGCTTTATGGCTTTCGGGCGATCGGGCTCCTTAAAGTTGTAAACATAGCACCAGTCGGGAGGGGTTGGTTCCTTTCTGGCCTGCTCTTCCAGGAAAGTCTTCGCTATATAGGTTAGTCCCGTTTTAGGAGGACCTGCTACAAAAATATTGTATCCATCGGCCTTCATGCCCATGCCGAAAAGGATCGCATCAATTGCCCTTTCCTGCCCTAAAACGGGCTGGACGTCTCCGATAAGGTCTGCCGTTGTATCAAAAGGCAGGTTAGATATATCGACATGTGCCCGCAGTTCCGATGGCGACAGCTCTTCATGCCTCCGTACCATATCACTCCCCCCGTCTTAACCCAGAACGTCCAGCTGGATTTTCTTGCCATGACTGGCGGCAACAGCCTGCAGAACCGTCCTGATTGCGTTGATTGTATGTCCCTCTTTTCCTATTATACGGCCAAGGTCTTCCGGTGCCACTTTCAATTCCATAAGTATGGTTTTCTCATTCTCCCGGGCTGCAAGAAGTACCTCCTCGGGTCTGGTAACAAGAGACTTCACAAGATATTCGGCAAGGCTCTTAATTTTCTTACTCAGAGGTTCACTCATGGTCCTGGATCCTCCATATTTCCCAGCTTCTCTTTAACTGAAATAACCTTTTCCTCAGCACGTACCCTTTTATCTCTCCGATCGTCTATTCTCACATGAGAAAGCACCCGGGCTACCCCTTCAACAAAACAGCTTTCGTGCATTTTCTTAACGACCTCAAAAATTTCATCCAGGCTTCCCTCAATAATCGTTCCCATTGGCGTCAACTCGTAGTAAAGCCCCGAAGACTCAACCACTTTGACGGCCCTGGCCACGATCTCACTTATGCTGGTACTACCCGTACCTATAGGCACAACACTTACTTCGGCTATAGCCATGGAACTCTCCTTTTTGCATGAGAAGCCTTTTATTTTTTAAGATTTGTCGGATATTTGCGCAAGCCTTTTCCTGTAATCCCCGTAGTACGAAGAGGGCATAATTCTCCCAAGAGCCTCACAGGATCTGACAAAGTCCTCATCACTGTGAGGTTCCATGGTAAGAAGCGGAAACAGCTTTTTCGTCCTGAGAAAATCAAAAAGCAGGTCAAAATTTACCGTTCCGCATCCCGGGGGAGCATGATCGTCTTTCAAACCCCCGTTGTCGTGAATGTGAATCTCTCTGAGATAACCATGAAGCTCATCAAGCCAGGTTTTGAGCGAGGAGCCGGAAAAACAATTCTGATGGCCCGTGTCCAGGCAAAAGCCGACATAAGGGCTGTTCAGTCTGTCGAGTATTTCCCTGTGAAGCCCGGGACCTTCTTCCCATACGTTTTCTATCGCAAGAAAGAATCCACCGTCTTCTGCACGTTTTGCCACGGATTCAAAGCACGGCATTGCCCGGTCGATCCATTCCTTCCTCTGACTCCTGTGGTGACGCGGGTCATAACCGGTATGGATAACCACCTGGAGAGGTAACATTTCCCGGGCTATGTCCATAAAACGGCTCAGCCTCAGATAAGATATATGCCTTATCAGGGGATCAACACTACCGGCACATAGATCCCAGAAAGGACCGTGAAGAGTAAAAGGCACCTTGTGATATTTAAGCAGATCCGAAAGCCTTACAAAATCCTGAAGGGGAACCCTATCCATATCTCCTGCCTGTATCCCTATTTCAACGCAGAGACGGCTCTGGATAACGAAATCGAGATACCGGTCTATATAACGATAGGGCATGTTTACAAAAACACCATCAAGAGGGTTTACAGTTCGAATAAGCCTGCGTATATCCATAGTCCACCATGAGGTAGCCTCGTTAGTGTTACAGGGGAACGGTTGTAAAGGCTCAGTAGATTTTTGTCCGGCAGGATAATCATAACCCGCCATCCCCGGTAATATTTATCGATATGGGCAAAAATCTTCCTGTACATTTCCGTGACCGCGGTTGTGATACGCTTTCCGTAAGGCGGGTTTAAAAAGAGCAATCCCTTTTCGAGCCCTTCATTTTGCGGAGTCCATCCGAAAAAGTCCGTCCTTATCCAGGTTATCCTGTCCTCAACCCCGGCACGACGGGCATTTTCCTTAGCAAGCCTTATGTAGCCGCTGCTCCTGTCGATCGCAACTATTCTTATATCCCTGTTCAGGGCCATCTCGGCTTGAGCAACCCGCTTCTCATGCTTCCAGAAACCCTCCTGAAAAGACGGCCACAGCTCAAACAGAAAAGACCTGAAAAAGCCCGGCGGAATTTTCAAAGCCTTAAGAGCAGCTTCGACGGCCACGGTTCCCGAACCGGTCATACCGTCAACCAGAGGCATATCACCGTTCCATTCTGCAAGCTCCAGCAGGACCGCAGCCAGCGTCTCCCGGAGTGGAGCCGGCCCGGGGTACAGCCTGTAACCCCTTTGATGCAAGTGGGCTCCCGTCATATCAAGCCTTACGGAGCAAAGATTTCTGATCACAGAAATCCATATCCTCTGTCTGGGCTTCTCCAGCTCTCTGGACTCATCAAAAGCCTCCTCTTCCCCACAGAACACCACACCGCAGCTCCTGAACCTATCGGCAATTGCTGCGTGCAAAGTATCCCTCACCAGCCCCTCATGCCTTATCTTCGACCGCTCCACGTTGGAGTAATAGTGAACCGGGATCTCCGGATTGATCCAGAGTTCCCAGGGAATTTCCCGTGCCTTCATGTACAGACCATCGGCGTGAAAACACTTAAATCCCGGAATACATATACCAACCCGGCTTGCCGTGCGAAGTCTAAGACAGAGCCTGTAGGCATCCCAGATGCGGCCCTGAGTTCTCAGAACCGACGGACCGGCATCTTCACACTCAAAACCCAGATCCACCAATTCACGACGGCACAATTCCTTCCAGTGAGGCGTAACCAGGACATCTATCCTGTGGACCCTGGCACGTATGTGTTTTTTTACTCTGCGAATAAAGGCCTTGCTGCTCCTGTCCAAATCAGCCTTCAACTCCACGCTACCGTTCCGACTTCCCGTTTTTTTAAGGACCTCACCACCACAAACTACATTATCAAGAACGATTATTTCTCATCCCTCTCTGCCCGTTTCATTATGCGCTGCAATAAAAACCTGCATCTATCGCAAAAGACAAGCGGTATTTCATCGAGGGACTCCAGCCTCGAGCTGAACTGCATGAGGCATCTCAGATGATTGCAATGATACAGTGAAAACACGTGACCTATCTCGTGCAGGGTCACCTTGGCAAGCCTCTCGTAAAAGAGCGACAGGGGTACAGGACCACCGTGGACGTCCCTGTCCAGCCGATAGGTTGATACCACCGCGGCCCGCCCTCCCAATTCCGCTTCTCCAAAGACATAGGTAAATATCGGCAGGCATATATCAACGCTTACGACACCCAGGACACAAGGATAATCGACGTAAAGAGAGCGTAGAAACTTGAGGAGAAGCCCTGCATCGTATTGCCTTCTGTCGCCGATGTAGGCATCTTCAGGGAGATCTACACCCTTGCTAACATCAACCGGCACATTGAGATACCCCTGAATATGAGCGGCAACTACCCTCGGGATAAGATTGCCCACCGTGCCCAGCGGCACTACCACAACGGGAGCTTTGTTCTGTTCCGTTCCGTCCATTTTTCAAGTTCACTCAGGCGGGGTAAGCCCGTATTTTTTTATTTTGTGATGAAGGGTTGTTCTGTTTATGTCAAGGATTCGAGCCGCTTTACTGATGTTCCAGCCGCATTCTTTCAGCACCTTTTCTATGTGGCGCTTCTCCACGGCTTTTAAAGACTGATCGGCCTCATTTCTGAACTCACCACCTCGAAGCAAAAAGTCGAAGTCCTGGCGAGTTAACATTCTGCCCCGTGCAAGCACCACCGCCCTTTCTATCGCATTCTCGAGCTCCCGTACGTTCCCCGGCCAGTCATAGGATTCCAGAAGCTGTATGGCATCTCTCGATATTGCCGTAACGGGTTTGTTCGTTTCACGGCGGAATCTGGCGAGGAAGTGCTCAGCCAGCAGAGATATATCCTCTTTTCTCTCCCGCAAAGGAGGAACCTCGATGTCGATTACATTGAGCCTGAAGTACAGATCCTTCCTGAAATTACCACGCCGGATCTCCTCTTCCAGATTACGATTCGTTGCGGATATGCATCTGAAATCAACGTTAATGTAACTCCTTCCACCCACCCTCTGAAAACGTTTCTCCTCGAGCACCCGTAAAAGGTCAACCTGCATCTTCAGAGGAATTTCACCTATTTCATCGAGGAACAGGGTGCCTCCGTCAGCAAGTTCAAGCCTTCCCTTCCTGGTTTTTATGGCACCCGTGAAGGCTCCGGCCTCATGGCCGAATAACTCGGACTCCAGAAGGCTTTCAGAAAAGGCCCCGCAGTTTATTGCGATAAAGGGCCCGTAGCGCCGTGGGCTTTTTGCATGTATTGCCTTCGCAACCAGCTCTTTTCCCGTGCCCGTTTCACCCCGTATAAGCACGGGGGAGTCAACGGAGGCCACCTCTTCGATAACCTCGAAAAGTTTCTGCATGCAGGGGGCAGCACCTATCAGGTCTTCGTACTGGATGCGCCTTGAGATCTGTTCCCTCAGTACGATGTTTTCTTCTATGATGCGTTTTTGCTGAAGGAGCTTCTCCACCAGAAGGAGAAGATGTTCGGGTTCAAAGGGCTTCATAAGATAGTCGTGAGCTCCCAGCTTCATCGCTTCAACGGCCGTATCAACCGATCCAAAAGCGGTGATCATCACGACCATGGTTTCGGGACTAACCTCTCTGATCCGCTTCAATACCTCAATGCCGCTCATGTCGGGCATCTTAATGTCGAGAAACACGAGATCATACTCGGTTTCGTTGAGCCTGCTCAGGGCCTCAACGCCACCGGATGCGGCATCCACGTCGTATCCGGTTTTTTTCAGCCATCCAACGAGTGACTCTCTTACAATGAGTTCGTCATCCACAACGAGAATCCGGATTCTTGCCATAATATCTTCTTCCCGTATCAATATTTTTTACAGGGAAGGCGCACAATGAAGTCAGAACCCTTCCCGATCTGGCTCACCACGTATATGCTACCCCGATGTTCCTTTATAATACCGTAGACAACAGAAAGGCCCAGGCCCACGCCTTTGTCTCTTTCCTTCGTCGTGTAAAAAGGTTCAAAGATCTGAGAAATAACTTCCTGAGGAATCCCCACACCCGTGTCTATTACGTCTATCCGAACCTGGTCACGATGTTCCTCGTATCCGGTCTTTATCGTCAGCGTTCCTCCGTCGGGCATTGCCTCAACGGCATTGAAAACCAGATTCATCAAACATTGCTGAATCTGGCCCGGATCCCCGTAAACTTCGGGTATAGATTCCTTGAGTTCCAGCACGAGAGAGATACCCTGTAGCTCCATTCTATGCTTGCTGAGAACCACCACACGGCGTATCAGCTCATTTACGTTAAAAAAGGTCTTCTCCAGCTTCTGCTGCCTCGAAAAGGAAAGAAGGTTTCCAACGATCGTACTGCACCGGGCGGATTCCTGATCGATCAACTGAAGGTAATGGCAAAATTGGGCCTTTTCGTCGGGATCAAGGGGTTTATCTTCTTCAAGACGCTTGCGCATCAATCTTGCCAGGGCATGGATACCCGAAAGGGGGTTGTTTATTTCGTGGACTGCACTGGCAACGAGTTTTCCCAGAGCTATCATCTTGTCTTCATGTATGAGCCGGGCCAGGTCCTTTTTCAGCGCCCTTGTTTTCTGCTCGACCCGCTTCTCCAGTTCGTCGGTAATATCCCGAATGATTTCCAGTACGACTTCGATTTTTCCTTTGGGATTTCTTAAAGGCACGGTGGTTATCTCACAATACCTGGTAGCATTATCACGATCCCTGTGCTCGTGAATTGCATGTCCCGCACTTCCCGTGGTCAGGCACTCCTTCAGGGGACAATGGATGCCGTGCTGATAACAAGGCTCGGCAAGGCGATGGGTAATCTGATAACAGGGCTTTCCCACAACGTCGTCCTTCTTCATGCCTATCCACTCAAGCATGGCATTGTTGGCCTCAAGAACCTTCATATCGGGACGCATTATAATGACCCTGTCTTTGATGCTCGAGAACATGGTCTCGGCGATGTTCTCAATCAAGGCCAGCTGCCGCTCTCTGAAAAATTGCTCTTCCTGAAAACGAATCAGATCGCTGAACAGCCGGGATATGGTGGCACCGAGAACCTGTATTTTCGGCGGGGCGTGCTGTAGAAACTCTTTAAGGACTTCTTCCTTTCCCGTAAGATCCAGCACCAGATCGAGATCTGGAATCGAGTACAGGTCCTGAAGGTCGGGTGTCGTGTAGATCCCCTTTTCTCTGGCAAGCTGTATCCCAACAGCCCGGTCATTGCCGTCAACAACGGCCACGATCTCCGCGTTCAGCCAGGGAAAGCGTTCCGCATCGATCATCTCAAGAAGAGACCGACACCGACGCCCTCCTCCGATTATGGCAATACGGAGCGGCCTTTCAAAGGATTCCTCAATTGTTCCTTCCTTCTCAAACATCTTTGCACCCCCTGTTGTTGATTTTTTAAACACCGATGTGCAAATCTGGTCAACAGAGAATGACGACACGTTGAAGATTTCTTCGTTTTTCTTTCCTGTAGCCTCTGGCACCAATATTGCTTAAAATAGTAGCAACCCTTTATTGCAGGGAGGCATCAAAATGGCTGGGCGCACGAAAAAGAGAAAGGTTGTATTTGGGATTAAGGAAGAGCAGTGTGTGTGGATGAAGGCCGGTGTGGTTAACTTCAAGATATGCCACAACGGTTATGATTGCACGACCTGCGCCTTTGATCGGGCAATGCGGGAAGCAATAAGCAGGAACAGCCACGGAAGGACATGGCGTGAAGAGCTTCTCCGTAAGGCCCATGGAGAAAAGTTTTGCAGGTACATGTTAACAGGGGACGTACCCCTTCGGAACTGTGCAAACGCCTATGATTGCGCCCGCTGTGAATTCGATCAACTTATGGAGGCCTATCATACTTCTTCCTTTTTCGATCCTGTGGCGAAGGTCAACGTATCCGGTTTTATTCTGGCGGCAGACTACTACTATCACCCCTGTCACACCTGGGCCCGCTGTGAATACGGAGGCCTTATGAGGGTTGGCATGGACGACTTCGCGTGGAAGCTTCTGGGTTTTCTGACGGAAATTCGGTTGCCGGAAATCGGGTCCCGTATAGGAGATCGTTTCCCCGGGTGGACGGCCAGGCGAGAAGAAAAGATAGCCCCTCTTGCCGCTCCGGTGAAGGGTGTTGTGGTAGCCCGCAACTATCGGGCGCTGGAAATGCCCGACGAGGCCAAACGAGACCCCTACGGAGAAGGCTGGTTGCTCATGATCGAGCCGGAAAATTCAACAAAGTCTCTTGATCGGCTTCTTGATTTCGACCGGGCTACAGGCTGGATGGCGGGAGAAGTTCGCGTTTTAGACGAGCTGGTGGCCGATACTTACGGAATGTCACTTGCCGCAACCGGAGGCGAGCGTGTCGAAGACATATACGGGAATCTCAAACAGATAGGTTGGGATCGCCTTGTTGAAACCTTTCTCATAAAGCAGTCATGACGAATTACGAATTTGCAGAAAGGATACCCGAGGGCTTCGGGCAGAAAGTGACCCTCTGTTACCAGTGTCGGAAGTGCACGGCCGGTTGCCCTCTTGCCTTCGCAATGGACGTTCCCCCGGACAGGATCATACGGCTTGTGGTCCTCGGGCTGGAAGAAAAGGTCCTGAAAAGCAGAGCCCTCTGGATTTGCTCTTCCTGTCAGACCTGCACCACCCGGTGCCCCAACGGGATAGACATTGCCGGAATAATCGACGAGTTAAAGCATCTTGCGGCAGAACTGGAGGCAGTCCATCCCGAGTGTGGCGACCTGTATGCCTTTCACAGGTTTTTTCTGGATGACGCCGTATCCAGAGGGAGGATTTACGAGCCTGCCGTAATCGGGAAGTATTCACTTAAGTTCATAAAGAAGAAGTTAAGAGACGGCACGCTCCGGGAAGATTTCCGGAAGGGCTTTTTCCTTGTGAAACACGGGCGAATGCAACTTCTTCCCCCGAAAAAGAGACCCTTGAGCCTTTAAGGAGTCAGGAATTGATCAGAAGCCTGAGCTTTTATCCGGGCTGCTCTCTGGAGGGAACGGCCAGAGATTACCGAAAATCCATCGAAAAGGCTTTCCGTCACCTCGGTATAAGTCTGGAAGAACTCGAAAACTGGACCTGCTGTGGAGCAAGTGCCGCACACAGCCTTGACAGAGAGCTTGCTTTCAGGCTTTCGGCCTTCAACCTGGTCATTGCCGAAAAAGCGGGGCGTGATCTTCTGGTACCCTGTGCACTCTGTTTTCACAATCTAAAATCGGCGGAGAAGAAGATCCTTGGTTCCGAAGATCTTGCAAAGCATTACGGCTATTCGGGTTCCATCAGGGTTTACGACATCGCATCTTTCCTGGCACTTCCCGAAGTTCTTGAAAAAATAAGAAGGCTGGTAACCAGACCTATCAAAGGACTCAGGGCCGTCTGTTATTACGGTTGCCTGACAGCCCGCCCTCCCTCAATTACGGATTGCCCCGAACCGGAAAACCCATCGTCTCTCGAAAGAGTTCTATCCGTTCTGGAGGCCGAACCTGTGGAGTGGCCTCAAAAAACCGACTGTTGCGGTGCAGGCCACGCCGTTCCCAGGCCGGAACTGGTAGAAACGCTGGTGAAGCACCTCTACGATGCCGCAGTTGCGTGGGGGGCGGATTGCATTGTGGTGTCCTGCCAGATGTGTCAGGCAAACCTGGACATGTTTCAGGAAAATCTGACGCGCAAATCGGCATTGTCGCATCCTATTCCCGTACTTTACGTAACAGAGCTGATAAACCTCGCTTCTGGAGAAAAAGAGGAAGCCGACTTTAAGGGCCACTTTGTGGATCCATCGCCTTTAATCAGCCGCATTTTCTCCGGGAGGTAGTTCCTATGGCCGAAGAGAGGGTCAGGGTGGCCGTTATAGGCGGTGGGATTGCCGGCATTCAGGCCGCCCTTGATCTGGCCGAAGCGGGTTATCACGTCTATCTGATAGAACGGGACATAAGTATAGGCGGCAATATGGCCCGCCTGGATAAGACATTCCCTACCAACGATTGTTCTACCTGTATGCTTTCTCCAAAGCTTCTGGAGGTAGGAGCTCATCCCAATGTGGAAATCCTCACGCGGTGTGAGGTTATCCGGCTGGAAGGTAAACCCGGCAATTTCACCCTTACGGTAAGGAAATATCCCCGCTTTGTCCTTGAGGACCGTTGTACCGCCTGTGGAGAATGCTCAAAGGTGTGCCCGGTAGAGCTACCCGCCGATTTCAACCTGGGGCTAAACAGCCGCAGAGCCATATACCGACATTATCCCCAGGCCGTACCTTCCGCCTTTGCCATAGATAAGGCCGGAATTGCACCGTGCAGAGCCGCATGCCCTGCCGGGATCAGCGTGCAGGGATACTTGGCACTTATCGGAAAAAGGCGCTACGAGGAGGCTCTGAGGCTCATAAAAAAAGACAACCCCTTTGCGGCCGTATGCGGCAGGGTGTGTCACCATCCCTGCGAAAAGGCCTGCTATAGAGGTGAAGTGGACGAACCCATAGCGATAGAAGCCCTTAAAAGGTTCGTGGCGGACCTCGACCTTTTTTCGGAAAACCCTTACATTCCGGAACGGAAGTCTGACAGAAAAGAACGTGTTGCCATAATCGGAAGCGGTCCGGCGGGCCTTACTGCAGCCTATTATCTCGCCGTCGAAGGCTACAGGGTTTCGGTTTTTGAGGCCATGGATCGACCCGGTGGTCTTATGACCTACGGTATCCCCGGTTTCCGACTGCCCCGCAGGGTGGTGGAAAAGGAAATTGAAATCATAATGAAACTCGGCATTGATTTACAGACGGGCAAAGTTTGGGGGAAGGATTTTACCATCGGGTCACTAAAAGAAAAAGGGTTCGACGCCGTTATCATTGCAACAGGTGCCCAGAAGCCTTTGAACCTCAACGTTCCGGGGGAAAATCTCAAGGGCGTAATCCCGGCAATAGGTTTTCTCCGTGTTTTTCACCGCCTTGAAGGAAAGATTGACTTCGACCCAGGAAAGCGAGTTGCCGTTATCGGTGGCGGAAACGTTGCCTTTGACGTAGCAAGAGTTGCCAGGCGTCTCGGAGCTTCGGAAGTCACCGTACTCTATCGGCGAAGCGAGGCGGAGCTTCCGGCCACGCCGGAAGAGGTTACCAATGCACTGGAAGAAGGCGTCTCGATAAGGTACCTTACGGGAATAGTGGGGATAGAAGGTCATAACGGTAAAGTTTCCGGAGTCAGGTGTATAAAAATGTCCCTTGGGCCGCCCGATGAAAGCGGCCGGAGAAGGCCGATACCGGTTGAAGGAGAATTTTTTACGGTACCGGCCGACACCGTCTTCGTGGCCATAGGGCAACGTACCGACACGAGCCCTTTTGAACTGGAGTCACCCGAATATCGGCCCGCTTTGTCTCGCTGGGGAACCGTCATAGTCGATCCTATCACTTACGAGACTTCCGTTCCCGGCGTGTTTGCAGCAGGTGATGTGGTTCTCGGGCCTTCATCGGTCGTTCAGGCTGTGGGAACCGGGAAGGAAGCGGCCGTATCGGTCGATCGGTTTATCAGAGGAGTTGATCTCAGGGCCGGGAGAAAACGCAACCTTTCGGTTGCAGAAAAACCCTCATCGGCAAGAATTCCAGGGTCTTCAACAACGAAGAGGCTGGTACTGCCCCGTATCCCTGCCGGCGAGAGGATCAAGGGGTTCGATGAGGTGACGGGTTCTCCATCCGAGACTGATGTTCTTGCAGAAGCCGGTCGCTGTCTGAATTGTGGAATATGCAGTGAATGTCACAGATGCGAAGATGTTTGTCTTGCCGGAGCCGTCGATCCGGACATGGCCGTTGAAGAAAGGAAGCTCTCCGTCGGAGGCATTGTGGTCGCTACAGGTTATAAGACCTTTGATGCATCCGTAAAACCGGAATACGGCTACGGTCGCTATGCAAATGTGGTCACAAGCCTTGAATACGAACGACTGCTTGCGGCTTCCGGTCCGACGGGCGGGCAGATAGTTCGACCCGGAGACGGAAAAGCCCCCAGGCGTATAGCCTGGATTCAGTGTGTGGGATCCCGGGATAGGGCAATCGGCCGCGAATATTGCTCGGCCGTATGCTGTATGTACGCAATAAAGCAGGCGCTTATTACAAAAGAACACCATCCCGAAGTGGAAACTGCGATATTTTTTATAGACATCCGCGCTGTGGGCAAGGGATTTGAAAGTTACTACGAGCGAGCTCGTGGGCAGGGGGTCCGGTTCATAAGAAGTGCAGTGTCGAGGATCATTGAAACCCCCGAAGACCGATGCCTGGAAATCACCTACGCGGACGACACCGAAAATCCGGCCAATCCTTCCGTGAAGACAGAAAAATTCGACCTGGTGGTCCTATCCGTTGGGCTCGAACCCAATCATAAAGATTCAGGCAGCCGCCTGGATCTTCCTCTTGACGGTTATGGTTTCGTGAACACAGATCCTTTAAGCCCCACCACCCTTCCGGAATTTCCCGGAGTAACCGTTTGCGGAGTTTCCGAAGCACCCAAAGACATTCCGGAATCGGTCGTTCAGGCATCTTCGGCCGCCGGCGGCCTCATGGAACTTCTTGGCGCACCGGCCGTCGATTATAGTGAAGAAGGGGGAACACTCTTTTCTTCAATACCTCTAGACCCCCCCAGAATAGGCGTTTTTATATGCCACTGCGGCACCAACATAGCGGGGGTTGTGGACGTAAAGGCCGTTGCGGAATACGCAGGAAGGCTTCCCGGAGTTGTCCACGCAACAGATCTGCTCTTTGCCTGTGCGGGTGACGGAACCCGTCATATTGCCGAAACCATAGCCCGGAAGGCCATCAACCGTGTTGTGGTTGCTTCCTGTTCCCCCAGAACCCACGAACCGCTGTTTCAAAAGGCTCTGGCATCGGCGGGGTTAAACCCCTACCTTCTCGAAATGGCCAACATACGGGATCAGTGTTCATGGGTTCACTCTGACGATCCGGGGGGCGCAACCAGAAAGGCCATGGACCTCGTCAGAATGGCCGTTGCGAAGACACATTACCTCGAACCCATAAGGGAAATACGCATACCCATAGCGCAGAAGGTTCTCGTGGTAGGGGGCGGGCCGTCAGGGATGACGGCCGCACTGGCGGTCGCTAAGGCCGGTTTTGAAGTCGTGCTGGTGGAAGAAAAGTCCCATCTCGGCGGATATGCCGTTGACAGACTATTCTTCCATCCCTCGGGTATTTCAATAAGAGATGTGTTAAAGCGGCTTGAGGAGGAAGTAACGGGCCATGAGAAGATAACCCTTTGTCTTTCAACCCGGGTTCTGAGGTCCGAGGGGCACCCGGGCCGTTTTCTTACGACTCTGGGGAAAGTTGACGATTCCGGAAAGGTTTACGAAAGGATTACCGTTGAACACGGAGCCGTCATCATCGCCACAGGGGCAAGAGAATACGAAGGCTCTGAGTATCTGAGAGGAACTCACCCGGGCGTTGTAACTCAGGGAGAATTTCAGAGAATGCTGTTCGAGGAAGACCAAGAGGTTCTTAACGAAATTAAGCATATAGT
Source organism: Thermodesulforhabdus norvegica (assembly GCF_900114975.1). NCBI lineage: Bacteria > Pseudomonadati > Thermodesulfobacteriota > Syntrophobacteria > Syntrophobacterales > Thermodesulforhabdaceae > Thermodesulforhabdus > Thermodesulforhabdus norvegica. The sequence goes on along the minus strand of NZ_FOUU01000002.1, from coordinate 277,764 downwards.
GATGATTCAGTGTGTGGGCTCAAGGGATGAGGCGCATCCCTATTGCAGTCGAGTTTGCTGTACAACGGCGGTTTCCAATGCGCTGAGATTTAAGGAAATCTGCCCCAATGTCCATGTGTCGATACTCTACCGGGACATCCGAACCTTTGGTATGCGTGAGCTTGTCTATTTAAAAGCCCGGGAGAAAGGTGTGCGGTTTTTCAGGTATGACCTCCACAATGGAAAACCCGAGGTCGTCCCCGGCGAAAAGGGATTGAAGGTCAGAGTCTTTGATGAGTCTCTGGGAGAGAATATAGAGCTAATGGCCGATCTGGTGGTGCTCAGTACAGGAATTGAACCCCTTGAGTCAAACAGGGAGATGGCTTCACTTTTTAAGGTTGGTCTGGATCAGGACGGTTTTTTTCTTGAGGCCCATCCCAAGCTCCGCCCTGTGGATACGGCCACAACGGGAATCTATGTTGCCGGGACCGCCCAGGGGCCCAAGTTTCTTGAGGAATGCACTGACCAGGCAAAGGCTTCGGCCGCAAAGGCCGTGGTATTCCTTAACCGGCGCTACCTTATCACGGGCGGTAGGATTGCCGTTGTCGATCCCAAAAGGTGCAGTCGTTGCCTTACATGCGTGAGGGTTTGCCCTTACGGGGCGCCTTCCATAAGGGCTAACGGTACTTATTCGGCACAAATAGATCCTGCCATCTGTCAGGGATGCGGAATTTGCTCTGCGGAATGCCCGGCCAAAGCGATAGACCTCAGATGTTTTACCGACTTACAGATAAAGGCCAAGATATCGGCAATGGCGGCGGCATGAAGATTCCGGAGTTTCTTAAAAGGTGGCGAATCCCCCGCCTTGACTGGATTCAGATCGAAATTTCGTCGGTTTGTACGGCCTCCTGTGTATACTGCCCCAGGACGGTTTTCGGGAAAAACTGGAAAAGAGGTCTAATGTCCCCCAGGGTCTTTGGTTCCGTTGCCGGAGCCTTTAAATACACCGGTTTCGTTCACCTTCAGGGGTGGGGAGAGCCGCTGCTCCATCCCATGTTTTTTGATTTTGTCCGTGAGGCCAGAAAGGCAGGGTGCACAGTGGGCACGACCACTTCAGGTCAGACGCTTTCTTCCGATCGGGCGAAGAAGTTTGTTGAAGAAGGCCCTGATGTGATGGCCTTTTCTGTAGCGGGTTGTTCAGAAATCAACGATATCTACCGTAAAGGAACTTCCTTTTCTAAAGTGATGAAAAGCATTGAGGCGATCTCAGGGGAGAAAGAAAGGCTCGGACGGAGATACCCCGTCCTTCACATAGCCTACATGCTTCTCATGTCCGCCTTAGATGAACTCAGGCGTATAGGTCCGGTCTTCGGGGCAACGGGGGTTCAGGAAGTTGTCATAAGCACGCTCAATTATGTACCTCATCCTTCTCTGAAGAATGAGTCCTTCTTTTACTGCGATACAGGCAAGCGGGAAAAAGCCAGAGAAATTCTAATGCAACTATTGGAGGAATCGGGTTCCGGCGGCATCCCGAGAATCGCCGTGAATTTTCCTCCTTTCAACAAAGGACGGGGTTGTCTGGAAAAGGCCACTCGAAGTGTGTTCGTATCCCATGAAGGATCCGTACATCCATGTGTTTATCTTGGTATCCCGCTGAAAAACCCTGCCGGAGACGAAGCTGCCAATGTGGTCAGCTTTGGAAACCTGGAATACGAAGACTTATCCGAAATATGGCATCGCCCATCCTATAGAGAATGGAGAAAAAACCTTGAAAAGATCAGGCAACACGATCTGTGCAGGGATTGTGGAAGATTTTGCCCTTGAGCCTTCCAGGCTACATCTGTAGTATCCTGAACTCGATATTAACGGATATCGTCAAATCATCAATCCTGTAAAGTTTACTTTTGGGTTTGCCCGGTGATGTTCCCGGCACGATAACTGAAAGGATTTGTGCATGGAGTGGATGATTTCGGGGCTGAAGGATCTGGATTCCTGGCTTGGATGGGCCGTATCGGTTGCTGTTGCCTGTGGTATTCACGGAATTGCCCAGTTTTTTTCGGTGCTATTACTTGTACCCCCTCACAAGCAGGACAAAAACCGCGAAGGGTTCCCTCAACCATTTCAGTTTATAGATCCGCTGGGCATACCCATGTTCCTACTCACCGGGTGGTCCTGGACCCGACCTTACCCACTTCCGGACATAACCTTCGAAAAGCCCTTTCTTTATACGGTGATTTTCTATATTGCCGGTTCGGTGGGAAATGTGGCCCTTGCCGGGATTATCTCAACTCTCTACGTGCTTTTGCTGCCCTCAACGGTCTTCAATCTGGCGATGAAGATTAACCTTTACGTGGCCGTTGCCAACATAACAATCCCGATCCCTCCGTTCAGTCTGGGGAGAGGAATCTTTGCCGGTTTTCAATACGACTTCGGCAGGCGGGCGGAATTAACTGCAATGGTTCTGTTTACCCTTTACACAGCCTGGTGCTACAAGGCGGGTTCATATTTCGGATTTGAGTACGTCTGGAGAATCGGTGATTATCTACTGGATATGCTTATAGGATAGTGCGTTACTCGGAACCCTGTGACCCTGCAATGGCAGCGCCGGCATCCTCCGCAAAGCTGTAGACTTCAATTCCCAGCCGTTCGGCCACTTCTTTAGCTTTTTTGTCAACCATCGGAGAGATAACGATCAATTTACGGGCTTTACGGTTGTGGCGTTTTTCGTAAAAGCGGGCCTTTCTTTCAAAGAGGTACATGTCCGCTTTGCTCATGGATGATTTAATCTCACCAATTATCAGGATCCCGTCTTTGATGATAAGATCAAGCTCCACCTGCTCTGGCCTTCCAAAGACCTCACCCGTATCGTCATACTCGGTAACGCTAATAACCTCTACATTAAAAAACTCTTCCAAGATGCCCTTGAGAGCGTTTCGGAACGATTGTTCCGTATAAAGCCCCCACCGTGCTCCTAAAGCTCCGATGGTCGATTCGAACCTTCGGTCCGATGCCTCAAGCCGTTTCAAAATCTGGCGAATTACCTGCTGGTTCTCTTCCCAGCGTCTATCCGACTCCTCCTTTAATTCTCTGAGTGCACGCTTATACTCCTCCCAACGCCTCTCCGACTCCTCCTTTAACTCCCTCAGCTCACGCTTATACTCCTCCCACCTCCTATCCGACTCCTCCTTTAACTCCCTAAGTGCACGCTGATTCTCCTCCCAGCGCCTATCCGACTCCTCTTTTAACTCCCTCAGTTCACGCTTATACTCCTCCCACCGCCTCTCCGACTCCTCCTTGAACTCCCTCAGCTCACGCTTATACTCCTCCCACCGCCTCTCCGACTCCTCCTTTAACTCCCTAAGTGCGCGTTGATTTTCCTCCCACCTCCTATCCGACTCCTCCTTTAACTCCCTGAATGCACGCTGATTCTCCTCCCAGCGCCTATCCGATTCCTCTTTTAACTCCCTCAGTTCACGCTTATACTCCTCCCAGCGCCTCTCCGACTCCTCTTTCATCTCCCTGAGAACGCGCTGATTCTCCTCCCACCTCCTGCTTTGTTCCTCCCACCTACGACTTTGCTCTTCACGATCACGGCGCAGTTCCTCAAGCAGACGGTCAAAACGGCTCTCGGTTTCCTTCTTATCCGCAAAATGCCTGCCGGAAAGGCGCAATATAAGCTCCTGCACCTCCGGGTCCTTCTCAATGATACGCGGCAGTTCCTGCATTATGATCTGCTTCACCTGCTCGTTATTCATCGTCAACCTCTGGGATAGATTTCTTTCCTAATCTTTTTGCCGTTAAATCTATCCTATTATTAGCCGGAGCTTCAAGTAAATGTTTTAACTCAACCACTTTAATTTAAAGCACATCAATTACCGGCATCGGATTCGTCGACAAAACGATCGTCCGATCTTATACCGGATATCATGCCGGTTTTTCTTTCGAGCCACCCCACCCTTACGGGAGGCTCGGGAACGTCGAAAGCAGGTACGAAGGGCTTTATATCAATTAGGGGAGTTTCGTTCAGAATGTCCACGTTTTCAATGTATATTACGGGGCCACAAATGTCCAACAGCTTCACAACAGACAAGCCCACCGGGTTCGGCCGAACGGGCGCTCTTGTTGCAAACACACCCCGTTCCTCAGTATCAAGGAAGGGTTTCACCTTGAGCCGACATTGCCGAACTTTGTGAAAATGATAAAGAAGTATCAAATGAGAAAACCCGAGCAGATCCTGCATTCCATCAACGAAGGGTTCAAATACCTCCACGGTTCCCCTGACTCCCTTTGCCCCTGAAGGCTGTATGGGCATGTCTTCTAGCCTTTTAAAGGGACTTCTGATGATTCCGATAGGTCTGTATTCGAAGATCCACTCCAGCACTGCTTTACTTCCATCAGCCATTTTCACCCTCCACCCTTCACTCCGCATAAGGTTACGATAAGCGTATGGCTCCACCATTCAGTGCACGGCAAATCCGTTAATTCCAGTTTGCCTGAAAACCATTATAGTATAATCCGTTTGTAGCCGCAGAGCTCATCTTTTTTCCCGCCGGGTCCATAAGGATCCCAATTCATACAGGGAATCTTTGAATTGGAACGGGAAAAAGTGCGGCTTATAATTATCTGGACATAAGGCTCGGTGGACACAATGTAAAGTTACCGGGATGGATTATGAAGTTTGACCTTAGAACAAGGATATTGGGGCTTTTAATTCTGACCGTTGCAATCAGTTGCAGCGGCGCCGTCTTTACGCTCTGGTTTACCCACCAGGCCAAGCGTCTGGATTTACAGGGGGCTGCCGTAACAGAATCCCTGCTGACGCTGGAACATCTCATGGAATCTCTTATTATGCAAAAGGGATACCTTACTTACTACTTCCTCAGTGAAGACCCTTCCTGGCTGGAGATGCTCAGGAATTACGAAGAGGCCTTTCAGAAAGAGTTAAAAGACCTCCGGGTCCTTTTGGTCGGGATGAACAATTCCGTCGATGAAACCAACCTGGGTGTTCTTGAGGATTTGTCTCGCCTTGAGTCGATGTATGTCAGGTATTCATCCCGGAGAGATCAGGTACTTAACCTCTATCGTACCGGGAAGCGTGAAGAAGGAATGGCCCTTCACTGGCAGGTCAGAAAAGAATTTCACGAGATACTGGCTCACGCCAAGAAGATCCAGGATCGGCTGGAGGATAGGCTAACCGATGCAAGGAATCTCCAAAATGCCAGATTCCGGACTCTTACAACTCTTGCCTGGGGCGCCCTCCCTGCATCTATCATCATTGCCATTCTGCTCACCGTCGTTCTCTTCAGAAACCTTCTCGGACCCTTACGCCGTCTTGCTTATGAAGATACAAACATAGAAGCCAACATAACGGGAAGCGAGGAAATACAGGCTCTTCACAAGAAGCTAACATCTCTCATGGACAGTGTGACGGAAGTCAGCAGTAAGCTCGAAGAGAGCAGAGAACACCTTGCCCAGTCTGAAAAGATGGCTCTTGTGGGCAGGCTTGCCGCAGGGGTAGCCCACAGCATTCGGAACCCTCTAACGTCGGTAAAGATGAGGCTTTTTGCCCTGGAAAGAAGTCTTAAACTTACACCTACTCAGAAAGAGGATTTTGAAGTAATTTCTGAGGAGATTCGCCACATAGACACCATCGTGAGAAACTTTCTGGAGTTTGCAAGGCCTCCTCGCCTGACCATGCAGAAAATAAGCTTTTCGGACATTACCGACGGGACGCTCCAGCTCCTTCACCATCGCCTGGAATCTTACGGGGTGAGCGTCACCGTTCATCGCACAGCCCCTCTTCCGGAAACCCAGCTGGATCCGGACCGTCTGAAAGAGGCTCTGGTTAACATCATACTCAACGCCTGCGAAGCCATGGTGGACGGAGGCAACCTCGACATTTTCGAAGAAGTGGGAACGATGGAGCCTTACGGTCAGGTAATCCTTGTGAAAATTAGAGATACCGGCCCGGGGATTCCTCAGGAAATCCAGCACAGGATCTTCGAACCCTTCTTCAGCACCAAAGACGAAGGATCGGGCCTGGGATTAAGCATAGCCAAACGGGTGGTTGAAGACCACGGAGGCTGGATTCACGTTCATTCCAGCCCGGGTCATGGAGCTACCTTTGTTATCGGAATACCCCTTGGAGAGAGGGTTGCATGGCCGCGATTGTGATTATCGATGACGATCCACAGCTCAGAAGGAGTCTTGCTCGGCTTCTTGCCGACGACGGCCACGATGTGAAGGGCCTGGGAACGGGGGAAGCCGGGATTGAACACTTAAAAAGCCACCGGGCCGACCTGGTAATACTGGACCTGCGGCTTCCCGGAATGGACGGGATGGAAACCTTTCAGGCAATAAAGCGGATTGATCCAAAGTTACCCGTGATCATTATGACGGCCTACGGCACCACCGAAACCGCCATAGAAGCAACCAAACAGGGGGCCTTCGACTATGTTCTGAAGCCCTTTGAGGTCAAATCCTTTCTCAAGATAGTGGACGAGGCCCTGAGGGCCGGTAATTTCACAAGGAGCCGGATCACCTTTAACCCTGAAGAGGGTGAGGATGACGAAGCTTTCAGGAATGCTATAGTCGGTCGTAGCCCTGTGATGCAGGAAGTCTATAAAGCCATCGGGAGGGTCGCACCCACAGATGCTACCGTTCTCATCAGAGGAGAATCGGGAACGGGAAAGGAACTGGTCGCAAGAGCCATATATCAGCACAGCACCAGATCGGAAAAGCCCTTTATGGTTATAAACTGTGTGGCCATTCCGGAGACACTTCTAGAAAGTGAACTCTTCGGTTATGAGAAGGGAGCCTTTACAGGAGCCGTGAGCAGAAAGCTCGGCAAGGTCGAACAGGCCAGCGGCGGCACCATATTCCTCGACGAAATAGGCGACATGCCTCTATCCATACAGGCGAAAATATTGAGGCTTCTGCAGGAGAAAAAAATCGAGCGTCTAGGGGGAGGCAAACCTATACCTGTAGATGTAAGAATAATAGCGGCAACGAACAGAGATCTCGAAGCCGCAGTGTCCGAAGGAACCTTTCGAGACGATCTCTATTACAGGCTCAAAGTCGTTACCATAATGCTTCCACCTTTGAGAGACCGCAGAGAAGACATACCTCTTCTGGTCAACTACTTTCTTGCCCGCAGCTCCCGCGAGATGGGCATACCCAATCCGGGCATTACAGAGGAAGCCCTGCAATTTATGACCACTCTGGAATGGCCGGGCAACGTCAGAGAGCTTGAAAACACGGTGCGAAAGCTCCTCATATTCAACCGGGGCGTTCCCATAACGAAAGAAGAAGTACAGAAGACACTGGAAGAAACATCGTTCCTGCAATCGGGTCATTCCGACGATGAGGCCCTGATAAAATGGATACGCTTACAGCTGGCCTCATCACCCCGCAAAGAACACCTCTTCGAATATCTGCTGGATCGCACCGCAGAACTCATCATAAGAGAAGCATTGCAGATGACCGGGGGCAACAGATCGCAGGCGGCAAGGCTTCTCGGTTTGTCCCGGCCTGCGCTGTTGGGGAGAATGGAAAAGTACGGGATTCGATCCTGAGAAGCAAGGCCTGCTCGAGGCAGGCCTTGCCCCGTCTCATGCGCAGGAAACCACCCAGACGGCTTCCTGACGGGCCAGTTGCAGTACCTTATTGCTTACCCTTCCCAGTAAAAACTCCTCCACTTTAGAGATCCCTCGCCTTCCCACAACAATCGTCCCGTACTTCCTCATTCTGGCCTGATTGACGATCTCTTCGGCCCTGCTCGCAACATCGGTTACGACGGTTTGTGAGGAGCGTAGTCCGTAGGAGGCCAGAATTTCCACCACATCCTCCATAATTCGCTCGATCTGCCGGCGGGCCGTCTCCCTTTCTTGCTCCACCCAGTCAAACCACTCCGGAGGAAGCGCCGAAAGCGACATGTCCGTTATCGGAGGTACCACCGCCTGGCCCATGCCTCTTAAAATATGCACCACCTGAACATCATGATCCGAATTTTGAAAGATCCGACCCACGCAGTGGGCGATTCTGGTGGTCTCGGGCGAACCGTCAACGGCAATAACCACCCCCTTTTCCGGAGGGCCAAATCCGACAACGGCAACAGGAACCATGCTCAGCCTGCCTATAACCTTGGTAACGATGCTTCCAAGTATGAGGTCTTTAAGCCTGCTTTCTCCCCTGCGTCCCATCACGAGAACATCGTAGCCCTTTTGAGCCTCAAAAATGATATCCCTTGCCACCCCTACCTGACGGATCTCCGTTCTCACCTTTACAAGATCCCCGGAAAAACCGCTGTTGACGAGCTTCTGGCGATTTTCTTCCAGCTTCTTCTCCACCCTTTCTCTGTAGGCCTCCAGATAGGCCCTGACCTGATGCATCCTGTATCGGGCCAGTGGATTCTGCTGGAAGTCCCACAATATTTCGGGCAGAGGATTCGCAACATGGAAAAGTACCACCTCCGTGCCTTCTGCCGGGAAAACCGCACACAGGTAATCCACAATTCGATCGGTCCACTCGGATCCGTCCACCGCTGCAAGTATCCTTCTCTGCTGGCTCATCTCACAGCCCTCCCGTTAAAGGTAACTAATCCCTGAAATACTCCTCGGCGGGAAGATGGGTCTTATGCAGATCGATAATCACCTCACACTCGCCGAGATCCTTTGAAAACTTCGTCGTGAAGCCGAGCTTCTTGGCTAAAGCCAGCATGCCTCTGTTTTCCCTTAATACCGTTCCCCACACCTCCTTGATACCTCGTTTTTTGGCTATAACCAGACATCTGGAAAGCAACATGGCACCGACACCACGCCCCTGCCACGGATCTCCGACCAGGATTGAAAACTCCGCCCGCCTTCCGTCGGGATCGGATATAACGCGGGCAACACCCAGCATTCGTTCATCCGCCGAAGATGCATCCAGTGCAACCAGAGCGATCTCTCGGTCGTAGTCCACCTGAGTAAACCTCACGAGCATGTCTTCGGACAGTTCCTTCAAGGGCCTGAAGAAGCGGTAGTATATGCTCGTAGGCGAAAGCACATGGAAAAGCTCTACCAGAAGAGGCGCATCTTCGGGTCGAATGGGGCGTATAAAGATATCTATCCCACCGGAGGTGGTGCCTCTGGTTTCCCATTCTTCGGGATAGGGGCTGATGATGAGATGGTGGGGAGAGGTGACCGAAGCCGGCTGAAGGATAACCCTTGCGTCCACAACCACAGGTTTCCCCCCGACTATGAACACCGGATTCATGTCCACCTCGGAAATTTCCGGAAAATCGATCAGGAGCTGGGAAAATCGTATGAGCATTTCCTCAAGAGCTTCTATGTCCGCCGGGGGGAGGTTCCGGAATCCCGAAAGAATCCTGAAGACCTTCGTCTTTTCCATAAGTTCCCGGGCGAGACTCCTGTTAAGGGGAGGAAAAGTCACGGCTCTATCTCTTATTACTTCCGTGTAAATCCCTCCCATCCCGAAAAGAACCGCAGGGCCGAAAAGCGGGTCGTGCTTCGCCCCAACCAGAACCTCACATTCGGCTTTTTTGATCATCCTCTGGATACTTACACCTTCGATTCGTGCCGAGGGATTCCAGGACTTTGCCGAAGCCACTATTTCTTCGAAGAGGCGAACCACTTCTTCAGGAGACCTGACATCCACACGAACACCCTTTGCTTCCGTCTTATGAAGGATGTCGGGCGATGCGATCTTCATTACCACAGGAAAACCCAGTTGAACGGCAATGTGTCTGGCTTCATCGGCACTTCTCGCAAGGACGGTACGGTTTACGGGAATACCGTAGGCAGAAAGCAACTCTTTAGCCTCGACTTCACCCATTACGCCGTTTGATTCATTCACGGAGCCCTTTACGAGCTCTTCGGCCCTCTTACGGTCGAAGCTAAGCGCTCTGTTGAGCTTAGGAGGAATCTGCTGAATAACCTTTAACTGCACCTGCTGGCGATAGAGGTAGAGGAACGATTCGATCGCCCGTTCGGGAGTTTCATAGGTCGGTATGTTCGCCCTGTTCAGGATATCACGGCCCATCTGAACATTCTGCCCGCCCATCCACACCGCAAGAACCGGCTTTGCCGAATGCTTAACCTCCCGTGCTATAATCTCCGCAACCGCCGTAGGATCGGTCATGGCCTGGGGTGTCAGTATAACGAGAACTCCGTCAACCTCCGGAGCTCTGAGGCAGGTCTGTAAAGTTGCCAGATACCGTTCCGGAGAGGCATCTCCCAGAATGTCTATCGGGTTGTTGTGGCTCCATTGAGGCGGAAGGATTTCGTTCAATTTCTGGAGTGTTTCCGGTTCCAGCCTTACGGGCTCAAAACCCATGTCGGCCAGAGCATCGGCTGCCATAACTCCGGGGCCACCCGCATTGGTGATTATCGCCAAACCCGATCCCCTGGGTCTGGGTTGCTTGCCCAGAAGCTCGGCACAGTCAAAAAGCTCGCCGATGGTCCTCACCCTCAGGACCCCAGCACGCCAGAAGGCGGCATCGTAGAGTATGTCCTCACCGGCCATGGCACCGGTGTGAGAAGCGGCGGCTCGGGCTCCGGCAGGAGACTTCCCGGCCTTCAGAACGATTATGGGCTTCAAACGCGAAACCGACCGGCTCGCGCTCATGAACTTCCTCATATTGGGGATACTTTCCACATAGAGGAGAATGCTGGTCACCCGGGGAGTGTTCCCGAGGTAGTCAATAAGATCGGCAAAGTCCACATCGGCCATGGAACCTATGCTGACGAAGTGACTGAAGCCGAACCCTTCTGCCAGTGCCAGATCCAGAACGGCCGTGCAGATGGCGCCGCTCTGAGAAATGAAGGCCATACGCCCAGGCAAAGGAGTTGCGGCTGCAAAGCTTGCGTTGAGCTTGGCGTGAGGCACGATAATGCCGAGGCAGTTGGGCCCTATAATCCTTACCCGGTGCTTCCGAGCCTCCGCCAGGATCTTTTCTTCAAGTTTGCGACCTTCAGGCCCCGTTTCACGACCGCCTGCCGAAAGAATTACGGCACCGCCTACCCCCCTCTCACCGCACTCGCGAATGACTTCCGGAACCGATGCAATGGGAACGGCAACAACCACAAGATCAATCTTTTGATCAATTTCCGAGATACTCTTAAAGCATTGCCTGTCCCATACCCTGTCGTACTTGGGGTTAATCGGAAAAACCGGTCCGGGAAAACCCCCTTCAACCAGGTTTTTCATAACCGCCCATCCGACACTGCCTCTGTTGTTGCTCGCACCGATTACGGCAATGGATTCGGGATCGAATATGCGGTCGAGTCCGTAAATTCCCATGGTTCACCTCCGTTACTTTAAAGAAAGAGTCCTTTATCCGACGCAACAAGACAGATGACCCTGCTTTGCAATGCTCACGTGAAAAACACTTCCGGCTCCCGGCTTAGAATGCACCCACACCGAACCCCTGTGCCGCTCTGCCACCTCCCTGACGATGCTCAAACCAAGGCCCGACCCCGAAGGAGTCCTGTTAGACCCCGGCGAATAAATGGCATGAAAGGGCTTAAAAAGATCCTTATGGGCTTCTTCGGGAATTCCCTGGCCGTTGTCCTTTACCCAGAGCACATAATGCGTCGGCGTCTCATCACATCCCACTTCTATTAAGTCGGCGCCTCCGTGCTTAATGGCATTATGAATCAGGTTTCTCAAAACCCGGGTAATCATGATCCTGTCGGCGACGATGACGGGCAGACGACAGGCTATCTTTACCGACACCCCGAGCTTTTCGCAGATTTCCGACAGCTCTTCACAAACCTCCTGAACCACGGCCTCCAGCGCCACTTCTTCCAGTCTCATCGGCATTTCTCGGGTGTGCACCAGTGAATTTATCTGCTCCAGAAGCTCCATAGCAGCCTGGCAGGACTTCATAATCTGACTGCAATAAAACCTGGTCTTATCGTCAAAAGAGTCCTGACACCGGGCAAGCAACCTGCGGGCAAAGCCGTAGGCCGCTATGATGGGGCCTTTGAGATCGTGAGATATACTGGACGCAAAGAACTTTATAACCTCTTTCCTCTGATGAAGTTCCTCAACCTTTCTGCTAAGGTGTCCCATCAGACGACAGTGGCTCAGGGCCACGGCAATCTGCTGTCCCATTGCCATAAGAAGGTCAACACGATTCTGGTTAAGCCTTATGGACCTTCGTGCCCCGAGATTCATAACCCCTTCAAGACGCCCCGCCACCAACAGAGGCACGCAGATGACGATGCGAATTCCGCGGGATCGTAGAATTCTCGCCCTTTCGGAATCCCCGAGATCTTCCACGCGCTGTGCAAGAAAAGACTTCGTAAGGGCAGCCCTGCCGGTGAATCCCTCACCGAAACGGATCTGCTCCAGACCGGCTACGTCCATGCCCCGATGGGCTTTCAACTCAAGACAGGTCCTGTCGTCGGAAACGGCGTAAAGCCGACCCGTGTCCATACCGAAACGGGACATGACTATGTCCAGACACCCCTCCATCAACTCACAGACATCCTCCGTTTTCACCAGCCATGCACTCATCTCCATCAGGGCAGCAAGCTGACGGTTCCGCTTCGCCAGTCTTGAATGCGAAAAGGGGATGGTTATGTATTTTTCCGACCTGTTATCACCCTTTGCCATTTTAAACCTCTTGCAGTGGCTCTATCTCCAGGCCAGAGCCTCCAGGTCCTTCAAAAACCTGTTCCTGTAATGCTCCACCGACGATGAATCGGCCATGATCATGTCCAATTGCCGGGTATGTATTATAATGTATCCCAGTACACGAAGACGGCCAAGCATTGTCTCTTCGGGATGACCCTCGATGCGGGCCGTCAAAGAGTCTTCGGTGACCCTGGTACTGAATCCGTAATCTTCCAGAATGTCCTGTATGAAAAGGGCTCTCATGATCCTTCTTTTTAGATCCGCCGCGCCTCCTTTAAAGCGAAAGCTCACGTAGTTTTCTCTCTTCCGCTCGCTCACATAGGCTTCCACAACGGAAAAGTGAAAGCCGAAGCGGGATTGAAGGCTGCAGTAGTGGCGAGATATCATGAAGTAGTTTTTTACGCCATAAGGCGAGGATAGCCCGGGATCCAGGTAAGGGTTCATGGTTGCTTCATGAAGGATTGCCATAAAGCCGCGGGCATCAACCGGAGGCGGGCCCTCCCAGGGGACTGCCGTCATCCCTTCCCACAGAGCTATCATGGGTTTACAGGCAATCTGTTCCAGAGAAACATAAGGCCCTTTCACTTCCTCCCTGAAGCCCCCGTCCAGGTCCAGCAGCCAGAACTGCATGGGGATGTCCGTCACCAACCTTTTGGCACTCTTTTCAGGGAAAGCATGCTCCGTCCCGAAGCTGAACATCTCTAACACGGCCTTTTCGTGACAGAAACGGGTAATATCGTGATAGGTTCTGCAATACCTGGGACGGAACTCCCGCGAATCAGGATCAAGGAGCGTCAGAGGAACGACATGAGAAGCTATTCTGCTGAGAAGGTCGTGCACGGGCGTACCCACCATAAGAGGCCTTGCAGTCCGGGTGTTATCACCTTCTGCCGGTCTGTGCTCTCCATCAATTACCATGCACCGTAAGGCATCAACCGTAACGATCTGCCCCTCCTTCAGGGCGGCGATCGCTCCGGTCATTCCGAAAACCGCCGGTATGTTGAATTCCCTTGCCACATGGGCCAGATGTCCCGTGATACTGCCTTCCTCCGTAACCAGAGCCGAAGCCTGTCGGAGTGCCGATGCCCATGCCGGGAGGGCCTGAGCCGCCACGAGAACTGCGCCTTCCGGAACCCGCAGCAGATCGGCATGACGCCTTAGAAAAAACACCTGCCCGGACGCAACCCCTGGAGAGGCCGTCGTTCCTCCCTGAATTATAACCGGCAGGTCGGTTCTAAAATCACCGACGACGCGGGGCTTCTGCGCTACCTGAAGAGGACGGGCCTGGAGTATGACGATTCTCCCCGCTGAATCAACGGCCCATTCAATGTCCTGAGGCTCTCCAAAGTGTTCTTCTATCTTTACGGCAAGGTCGGCAAGTTTTATCACTTCTTCGTCCCTGAGAGAGGGCTGCAAACGTTCTTCTCCGACAACTTCAAACCTGCATATTCCCTCATCGGGCAAACACACGAACTTCCGTTCCTTGTCCCGAATGCGCTTTTCGATGATCTCATGGGGTTTTCTGCGGGTCACCAGAAACTCATCGAAGCGCCCTGTCCCATCCACAACGGCCCGTGGAAGCCCCCAGATTGAATTGATCAGGAGCACATCATCGCTGCCGAAGGGATGGCGGGTGTAAAGAACCCCACCCGCCACGGCATCCACCATGACCAGACAGCCGACGGCCATGGCAAGCCCCTCCTCAAGAATTCCGTGTCGGTAGCGGTAGGTCATGGCCGTCAGGTTGTAGAGGCTGGCAATGACTTCTCTGTAAGCGTCGAAGAGGGAATCCTCCGACACATTCAGCACAGACCGATATTGACCGGCAAAAGACACCCCCTTTGCATCTTCCCCGATGGCACTGGACCGCAGGGCAAGTCTGACCGACGGGCCAAGCCTCTTCTTAAGAGCATCAACATGGGACAGGACTTCGCGCCTGAGTTCTTCCGGAACCGCACTGTTCATAAAAGCCTTCTGGAGCCGGGTGCTCATCCTGTAAAGCCCGTCCATGTCCTCCCGGTCGGCACTCTGTATAATGCGGGCTATCTCGTCCTGAAGACCGTGTTCTCTGACGAAAAGCCGAAAGGCTTCGGTCGTTATAACGAACCCATCGGGAACGACTACACCCAATCGATTCCTCAACTCTCCGAGATTGGCCATTTTGGGCCCTACCAGATCGGCCTCTTCGCGGGTTACGACGGAGAGATCCACGACAAGAGGGGGTGATGGAAGGTCGGCAGAGCAGGAAATCGGGGATTCCTTCAGTTCACCCTGAATCCTCCGCCTTATGGATTCAAAAACGTCGTAAAGTTCTCGATACCTGTCATCGGCCAGGATATTCAGGTTCTGAACCATAGTGTACACCTGTGTGGTTATCTCGGTACAGGCAGCACGAATATAGGACATACCGAAAGGACGGGTGCCTCGAAGCTTCTCCTCAATATCGGTCATTATGGCCAGGGCCCTGTTGTTTGCCTCGATGAGGCGGCGGAAGGCCAGATAGCGGGCTTGAAAGGTAAGGCGGAGTTCATTTATATCGTGGGTTTTGAGAGAAGATGACCGAGGGCGGCGTGAGAAAAAAGGTCCGGCCAACCGTTTTATAGCTGAGATGAAACCCGCCATGGTCATCTTCACTCTCCGATGTGAGTGACCCCGCGCAAAAGCGCGGGGAGGAGGTGTGAGAAAAGGGGGGAGGAAAACTCACACCTCCTTTTTCGCTCCGGCCTTCATCTCCAGCCCTATGCCGTCAAAGAGCATCAGAATCGCACATCCCCACCACATTGTGTAAATAACGTAGAACAGGAGGGCGAAAGTGAGGATTCCCGCTTTTTCGGCCACTTTTTTCGGCTTTATACCGTAAAAGTTATATCCCACTTCAACCGCGCGGCTCTGGATATCCTTTGCAAGTTTTGCCAGGGCAAACTGCTTCTGGGGCGTAAGTTCTTTATTCAGCATTCCAAGGGTCTTCCACCAGGCAAAGAGAACCTGACGCTCGTCAATCCCGTAGCGCTCTCTTACGGCCTCACCTCGATTGTAATACATATCATCCGAATCGGCTACGGCGGCAGAAAGAAGAACGCCCAGATCTCCCCTGAGATGCACAGCGTTACCCTCCGTCCAGGTTGTGATCCCGTTACTTGAGAGAATCCTCTGTATGTTGGCTTTCAGAAGTTCCGATTCGATGCCTAGCCTGACCTCTACAACCTTTCCCCTAGCCGATGAGGCCTTCTCGCTCATTTCCTTCATGAAGTAGCTCGAGCCTTTTGAGATCTGATTAAAGAGGCGGTCTGCGGCGTGAAAAGCGTTTTCACCACCGAAGTAGGGTTGAAACATAATCCAGAGCACGACGAAGAAGGTAATCGTTAATACGACACCTGCCGTGAATTGTCTTCCATGCTTTATCATCTTTATGCCTCCCCTCTAAGAACCTTCAGGTTTCCTGCAAACTTAGACAGCACCCAGACGCCAAAAATGCCGATCAGAACGAAGAAGACCCAATTTCCCACAACCGAAAGCGTTTTCACCGATGCCGGAGAAAGGCTTATGACCTTCATATCCACGAGCTTTCCGGGAAGGGCAAAGAGCCGGTTCAGGAAACCCGCAAGTATTGTGGTTGCATAAAACCCCCGTATATAGATCCCTTTAACGACCTTTGTCGTGAGAGCACCGATCTGGATACCCAGAAGAGATCCGAGAAGCATTCCCATGGCCAGCGTGTAGAAGATGAACCCGTAGATGGCATACTGGCTTATTGAGGCATATCCTGCCGTGAATATGATCTGAAGGATATCGGTTCCGACCGTCGTGAAGGAAGAGACGCCGAGGACATAAACGAATATCGGGAAGGTCAGGAATCCGCCACCCACTCCCATAATAGCTGCAACCATTCCCACGACAAAACCGGCAGCGGCAACGAACCAAGCCGAGATCCTCTTACCTCCCGGTACGAGGTCCATGTCGAATCTTATGGTAGGAGGGATTGATAGGGACTGCAGTCGTGCCGGCAGCCCGACTTTCCCGGAAGCTGCTCTGGTCCCTTTTGGGCTTTCGCCGTGATGGCCTCCCACATCCACACCGGATTTTCGAAGCCTCAGGAAGTCAACAAAGGCATAAATACCGAGGAAGCCAAGGAGCACGACATAAACCACGCTGATAAAAAGATCGCTCATAACGGGGTTATACTCGTATATTGCCCTGTTAAGAGTTCCTCCCACCGTCACTCCAATTCCCGAACCCACGAGAAAAGCAATTGCAAGTCCGACACAGACGTTTCCCAGTTTTTTATGGACCACCGTGCCCATGATGGCCTTTGCGAAAATGTGGAACAGGTCCGTTCCAACGGCAAGAATCCCCTTGATGCCCGCACTCATAAGCGCAGGGGTTATAACGAAGCCGCCTCCGGCACCTATGCAGCCCGTTATGAGTCCGGCACAAAGCCCGACGAGTATGGAAATCAGAAAGATCCTGGTGTTGTAAAAGGCAGGGGCATAGGCCGACTTGCCGCCCAGAACGGCCGGAAGTTCACCGCCCGACGCCGCAAAGCCCACGGCAAAAAGCAACGCCGGTAGCGCGGCCACTGCAAGAAGGAAAAGCCTCTTTTTACTCGTGACGATGTTCCGTACCGTGTCAATCTCCCACTTTGCATGGGCCACCGAAGCGGCCAGCAAGGCTTCATAAGTTTTGCGAATTAAGCTCATACCCTGATTCCTCCTTTTTGTTATGTTTCCTCGTTTTCTAGCTCGCCCTGTGCAATCTTTCGCCTCAGGGCAATCCTGGTCTCGTGAAGCACCTTTTTTTGATAGGCATCCTGCACCTTGTAGAGCAGTTCGTCTATGTCCATTGGTTTCATGAGATAGTCGAAGGCACCCAGTTCCATCCCCGTTACGGCCGTTTCCACATTTGCATGTCCCGTAAGCATGATCACCTCCACAAGAGGATGCCTGGCCTTTATGGCTCTCAGGGTTTCCAGGCCATCCATACCCGGCATCTTTACATCGAGGATCACCACATCGAAGGGATCCTGACTCAAACATTCCAGGGCTTCCTCTCCGCTTTTCACCCCCTTTACCTGCACACCCCGCTTTTTCAGCCTTTTCATCAGGGTTTCCAGGAAATCCAGCTCGTCATCGACTACAAGAAGCCTTATGTTTTCGATCATGCCTCTCCCCCCTTTCTATGAGAAAGGGCCTTCTTTATGACCTGGAGAAGCGTGTCGAAATCGCAGGGCTTCCCCAGGTAGTCGAAGGCGCCCAGTTCTTTTCCGGCCCGGGCAGCCTCTTCAGAACCGTGTCCCGTAAGCATGATGACCGGCATGGAGGGCTCCATGATCCGGAAGATCCGAAGCACCTCCAGTCCGTTCAGATCCTCCATTTTCAGATCCAGCACGACCACGTCGAAGGAGCCGCTCCTGAGCTTGTTGAGCGCCTCCTTGCCTGAGGAGGCACACTCCACATGGAAGCCCCGTTTTTTCAACCTCCGCGACAGCACGTCCGTGTAGCCCACTTCGTCGTCCACAATCAGAATCCTGCCGTTATTCCGATCTTCCACCACGGCTTTCTTCCTCTTCGCGGATCACGGGAAGATAAACCCCAAAGGTTGTTCCCTGTCCCACCACGCTATCGACGGTGATTTCGCCGCCCAGCCGCTTAACTATCCCGTAGCAGATGGAAAGCCCCAATCCCGTGCCCTTGCCTACCGGCTTTGTCGTGAAAAAGGGATCGAAGATTCTGGGCAGTATGGACTCGGGAATACCGGGTCCCGTATCGGCGACGGTTATGACGACCCAGCCGTTCTCCTGGGAGGTCCGCAGGGTGAGTTCTCCTCCGCGGGTGTCCATGGCATCAAGGGCGTTGTTTATGAGATTAAGCAAAACCTGCTGGAGTTCTGATGGGGAAGCGAGCACGGGTTTTATAGCATCGGCGCATTCGACCTTAAGATTCACGCGATCGTAACGGGCCTTCTGGCTGACGACCCCAACGACATCTTCGACTACATCGTTTACATTAACCTCCTGAACCCGTGCATCGCTTCCACGGGCAAAGCTCAGGAGCTTCTGGGTTATGTCCTTGCAACGGGCTCCCTGAGTCTTTATCTGACGGACCGTATTGGCAATCTCCGCCACCAGATCCTCACGACCCGCAGACTTTGCCACGGCCTCGATCTCGGGCAGGAGATCCTCAATCCACCCGGCCTCTTCCACCATGATGGCAACGGGGTTGTTAATCTCGTGAGCCACGCCGGCGGCAAGCTCACCCAGAGACGCAAGCTTACCGGTCTGGATCACCTGTTCACTGAGAATCTCCTTTTCACGGTCCGCCTGCTCAATTCTCTCCGCCACCCTGTAAGAGAGCGCCCAGGCAACGAGGACGACGGTAACGATGCTCAGTGCCACGAGGGCAATGCTGAAACGCCTTGCCGCGTAGAGTTCGGAAAAGGCATCGCGGCTGTCCTGCTCGTAGATCATAAACCAGTTACCGTTCTTAAGAGGTTTTGCCACGTAGAGTGTCCCGTTTATCTCCCTGTACGGCGCTACTGCATCGGTTCTTACCCGATTCAGCCCTGACGATCCCGCAACATCTTCTCCGAAAAGGGTTTCGAGAATCTTCCAGGGTTCCATGAGGGGCTGGAATGAGACGGCAGTCTGGTACTCGCCAAGCCGGTTCACGATGAAAGCGCGGCCCGTTTCGCCCACACGAACACTTTCAACGAGACGGGTAAAGCCGAGAAAATCTATGGTTGCACGGAGTATCAGGAAGGAATCACCGTAAGCAACCTGAACGGCAACGATGAAGTGAGGAAGACCTCTCAGGCCGAGAAAAACATCGCTTATGAAATAGGGCTGCTTGCTGGCTTCTTTGAACCACCTGGCATCGGCATAGTTGGCCCTGACGAGATGGAAAGGGCCGGCATAGGCAATCTGGTACCCGGTGGAGTCCACACATCCCAAATCGACATAAACCCCGCCGAAATTTCTCTGGAGGTTGTTAAGAATCTCCGCCAGACCGGCACTATCCGTCAGCTTCTCAAGGGGCATCAGGGTTGCAAGAGTCTGAATTTCCGCAAGCTTCTCCCTGAGAAATTGATCTATCTGTCGGGCATGCTTTTCCACGATCTCCTGAATGTGACCGATAACTCTGTGCTTGTAGGAGGTGTGAAAGCGGTATCCGGCAACGGCGGCCATAAGGAAAAGAGGAATGAGAGATACGGCCACTATCGTTAAGGCTATGGTGCGTCGGAGCGACCTGTAATAGAGCTCTTCATTCCTTCCCATCGCTCCTTCTCCTCTTTCCGCCACAACAGCACTCGGCGTAGACCAGGATTACCTCTCGAAGGGCCACCAGATTTCCCTTTTCGACCACCGTAACGCGTCCGTGCCAGCCCGGCGGAATGACTCCATTCAGGGCGTCGGGGGGCAGATCGAGAGAGTGAAGGATGACGACCATGTGCGGACTCTGGCTGCGAAGGGTTTCTAAAGAGTTCCACATTGAGCCGTGAAGCAGTTCCGCATCCAGTATGACGATGTCGTAAGATACCCCCGCCTTACCTCCGACCACCCCGTCTCCCGGTGCGGTTTCCACCTCGTGCCCGTCTCTGAGAAGCTCTCTCTGCAGAAGCGACCGAACGTGTCTGTTTCTGTCTATAACCAACACCCGACACCCCGAAGGTTCCATTGTTCCGTAACTCCGTGCACTTTCCGGTGAACTCGCAGGACCTGAGGGCAAGTAGCATGCCACACCTCAGGAGCCCGAAAATCACTGCATCGCAGCACCGAACCACCCGTCGGGGTGTTGGCAGGCTTTACAGATGTGTAAAGTCTGCCGACAGGGACTAACGCCGGAACCGGCTTCCCGGATCACCTTTGAAGACCGGCGGCCAGATGGCCCGGCATTTGCTCATATAGCCTGAACGAATCAGGACTGATCAGGACTGAGGGCCGATCATGAACCCGGGAAGCCTTATGAGTCTTGCACTTCAGTGGAGCTGCGCGCTGGTCGCCCTTTACGGAATCCATGTGCACAAGACGAAGGCAGAAGTCGGCGGGTTGTTATGCCTTGTGCTCATGTCTTCGTGGCAGTACCTGAGGCACGAGAGGCGAATTGAGGCGCTCAAAAAAGAAAAGACCGTGGTCAGGGAAAGTCTTATAAGGTCTCAAAAGCTTGCCGCTCTGGGCACACTCGCATCCGGCATTGCCCACGAAGTCAATAACCCTCTCGCCGTGATCGACCAGGAGGTTCAATGGATTGAGGGCCTGATATCGAGAACTCCGGAAAAGATTGCAGATGATCTTCTCGGTGAAATCCGGGAATCCCTTTCGGTCATAAGAGATCACGTAAGGCGGTGTGCCGAGGTAACCCGCCGGCTTCTTCAGATGGCACGGCAGGATAGGCCCTTATTGCAACAGATAGACCTCAACAGACTGGTTGACGACGTGATCAGAACGGTTGAACGGGTTATCGGAAACAGGAAAATCCTTTTCGTAAGAAATCTCGATCTCGCCCTTCCACCCGTGAAGACCGATCCCCAGATCGTCCGCCTGATATTGGTAAATCTTCTGAATAACGCCGTTCACGCCCTGGAAGACGAGGGAAAAGGAGAAATCGTTATTTCAACAGGTCGAAGCAATCACGGGACGGTCTTCTTCTCGGTTTCAGATAACGGCCCCGGTATTCCGGAGGAAATCAGGGAGAAAATATTCGAGCCTTTCTTCACGACAAAGGACGAAGGCACCGGAACGGGCATAGGGCTGGCGCTCTGCCAGGTTCTTGCAGACAAACTCGGAGGGGCCATTGATGTGGACAGCGCTCCCGGGCGGGGAACCACTTTTACGGTCTGGTTAAGCGGAGGTGAGGCGGGCTGTGAAATTAAGCCGTGATGTGGTCGGCATTCCCGTTATTGTTACCGTAGCCCTGATGGGCGTTATGATCCTGATAAGCCTGGGTATCTTGGCAGACAGAGCCATCCGCAATGCCGTCATCGAGCAATTTAACGGTCAGCAGATGATCCTTGCCGACGTTGCGACAAAATCCATAGCCGAGAAGTTCAGCAGGCTTACGCAACAACTGAGCCCTTCAACAAACCCGGTGGGCGAACGGGAGGATTTAAAATCCTGGGGGGTTCTGGAGGTTGCGCTTCTCGACTGCGCCACGGGAAGTTTTCAGGTCAGGAGTCCCTCTTTGGAGCTTCGATCCGGGCCTGCAACTCCGCCGGGCCGACATGGCTCGATGTGACGAAGGAGTACAACGGAAGGCCTCTGGGACTCCTCGTGGTCCCGTCAGAAGAAGGACCGTTTATCGTTGCCCTTATCGATGTTTATCTCTTTCTGGAACCCCTTCTTCGGGAAATAAGATCGGGGAAAACTGGATATGCCTGGCTCATCGACGACCGGGGCCGTTTTCTCTACCACCCCATGGATTCCTTTGTGGGCCGGAATGCCTTCTCCATAAGAGAAAAGGTGGCACCGGGCCTTCCCTACGAGTCGATTAACCGCATTCAGAGGGCCATGATCAGAGGCGAGAGGGGAACCGGAAGGTACTGGTCGGCCTGGCACAGAGACTGGGTTGGACCGGTCGAGAAACTCATAGCCTACACCCCCGTGAAACCTGAATCACCCGAGGGTATTTCCTGGTCTCTTGCCGTGGTTGTTCCCATATGGGAGGTCGAGGGGACCGTCAGATCCGTTGGTAAAAAGCTTTTTGCCGTTTACGGGTTCGTTTTCCTGATCCTGGTGGGCGGCGGGATTTTCATCACCTACCGGGAACGAAAGTGGACAGACAATCTAGAGCGACTGGTGGAAGAACGAACACGAGAACTGCGCCGTTCAGAAGATCGCTACCGTTCTCTCGTGGAAAGCGCAGAGGACTTCATATTCACCATAACCCCCGACGGTCTGATCGGCTCAATAAACAGCTTCACGGCCCGCTTTCTGGGAATCTCCCCCCTCAGTGCCGTCAACAGGCCCGTTGAAGAAATCTTTTCCCCTGAGGCGGCGTCAAAGCTCAAGGAGATGGTTGCCCGTGTACTAACCCACCGCAGGAGTTGCCGCAAAGAGATCGAAGCTCCTCTGAAACCGGGCGCCGCCTTAATGTTCCTCTCCGTTACGGTATGTCCCTTCGGTTTTGAAAACCCCGAGGGCGAAGCCGCCCTTTGCATAGTCCGTGATCTTACGGAACACAGGAAGCTGGAACGTCAGCTTATCAATGCCGAGAAACTGGCTTCTCTGGGAACCCTTGCGGCCGGGGTTGCCCACGAAATAAACAACCCTCTGGGCGTGATTCTTGGTTTCTGCGATCTGCTTAAAGAAAAGTTTCCCCCCGATTCCGAGGAATACGAAGATCTGCTCACAATCGAAAAGCAGGGTAGCCTCTGCAAAAGGGTGGTGGAAAACCTTCTGAGCTTCGCCCGAAAAAACGGCAGCGAAAACGGTAAGGCCGATGTGAATGCCTGCATTTCCGAACTGCTTCGCCTGGTAGGCCACTTCCTCGAACAGGGTCACATAGAAGTCGTCACGGAGCTCCAGGAAAACCTTCCCTGCGTGGCAGCGGACCCCGGTGAGTTACAGCAGGTCTTTCTTAACCTGATCACCAATGCCAGGGCTGCCATGAAACAGGGAGGAACACTCTCCATAAGAACCTTCAGGGACGGGGCCGAAGGGCCCGTGGTTGTTGAAGTTGCCGACACCGGAGAAGGAATTCCCGAAGAGTACCTGGACAGAATATTCGAGCCTTTCTTCACAACAAAGCCCGAAGGGGAAGGAACGGGATTGGGGCTTTTCGTAACGTACGGGATTGTCACAAGGTACGGGGGAACCATCACCTGCGAAAGCTCCGCTAAGGGGTCGGAAGGTCGTGGAGGAGGTACGCTTTTCCGCATCAAGCTCCCGGCAGTTCCGGAGGAAGACTCATGAAGGATGAAACCATCCTGGTGGTCGACGACGAACCCGATATGCTTCGTCTTCTGGAACGGATTCTCACGACCAGAGCAAATTACAGGGTTCTGAAGCATTCAGATCCCTATGCGGCGCTGGAAGAGCTTAAAAAAACGAGAGTTCATGCCGCTGTGGTCGACCTGAAGATGCCCGGCATGGACGGAATACGCTTCATTCAGGAAGCGAAAACCATTCAGCCTGACCTGGAGGCCATCGTGCTCACGGCCTACGGGACCATCGAGTCGGCGGTGGAAGCCGTTAAAAAGGGAGCCTTCGACTACATCACCAAGCCTTTCAAAAAAGAAAGGCTCCTGATCGCCCTTTCCAGGGCACTGGAGTGGAGGAGAATACTTGCCGAAAACAGGAGCCTCAAGGAGATAATAGGCGAGCAGGAAGAAAATCTGGGAATAGTGGGAAGCAGTGAGGCCATCTGTCGCGTGCGCGCCATGATTTTTCAGGTGGCCCCCACGAATGCCACGGTGCTTATAACGGGTTCCAGCGGAACCGGAAAAGAACTGGTAGCCCAGGCGATACACAGGCTGAGCTCCAGGCGAAGCAGGAGATTCGTCAGTATAAACTGCGCCGCAATTCCAGAATCCATTCTGGAAAGTGAGCTCTTCGGCTATGTCAGAGGGGCCTTCACCGGAGCGTGGAAGGACAGAAAGGGCCTGATCGAGGAAGCTCAGGGTGGGACGCTCTTTCTCGATGAGGTCGGCGATATGCCCATGGCGGTTCAGGCAAAACTGCTCAGGCTTCTGGAGCACGGTGAATACAGGCCCCTCGGTAGTAACGAATTGAAAAAGGCCGACGTGAGAATCATAGCGGCAACGAACAAAAACCTGGAAAAGGCCGTAGAAGACAAAACCTTCCGGGAAGATCTCTACTATCGCCTTAAGGTCTTCCACATCCACGTCCCCGACCTGGACGAGCGCAAAGAGGACATTCCCATCTTAAGTCAATTTTTCCTGAAAAAATATGCTCACCTTCACGGAAAACCCGTTCGCTCCCTTTCCCCCGAAGCTCTGCGTCTGCTCGTCTCCAGGACGTGGCAGGGCAACGTCAGGGAGCTGGCCCACACCATCGAGCGGGCGGTTATTCTTTCAACAGGAGAGGTGCTGGAGCGGGAACACCTGCTCTCCCACCAGGCAACCCGTAAAACCGAAAGAGACCCCGGGTCTCCCTGTAAAACGTTAAACCGGGAGGACGCCGAAGAGGTCTCTTTTATACTCACATTGCCCTTCAAAGACGCCAGAAACCGGATCATTCGATGGTTTCACAGGCTGTACATAACTTCGCTCTTAAGAAGATGCGGAGGCAACGTCTCACGGGCGGCAGAACTGGCCGGCATTCAGAGGCAGTACCTCCATCAGATCATGAAAGAAGAAGGCATTCAGGCTCAGGAATTTCGTTCTCGGGAAAGTCATCAGGCAGGCCGGACATGGAACGACGATATCTGACACTTCAGATAAGGATCATCGGAGCAATCATGTTCTTTTCGGTAATGCCCATCGCAATCCTTGGAACGTCGATTTATTACGAATTTCACAGATCCTACACCCGACAGGTAACCGAGTATCTGCGGTCCATAGTGGAAGATCGGCGGCACGCTCTGGATCTCTTCTTCCGTGAAAGGATAGCACAGCTTTCGACGGTTGCCCACACCAACTCCGTGGAACAACTGAAAGACGAAGAATACCTGGAGTACATTTTCCGGCTCATGCAGGGTCAATCACGCTTTTACATAGACCTGGGAGTGATTACCCAGAAGGGGGATCATATTGCCTACTGCGGCCCCTATGCCCTCAAAGGGGTTAACTACTCCGACGCCCGGTGGTTTCGGGAAGTCATGAGGCGCGGGACCTACATAAGCGATGTATTTCTCGGAGTAAGGCAGTACCCTCACTTTATCGTGGCCGTGAGTCGCCACGAAGAAGATCGGTGGTGGATCCTGAGAGCCACGATAAACACGGACTTTTTTGAGTCTCTGGTAAAGACCGCACAGATCGGGGAGGGCGGAGATGCCTTCCTGCTCAACGAAGCCGGTGTTTATCAAACAACCCCACGCTTCCAGGGAAAACTTCTCGATGCAATTCCGGGATTCAGATGGCCGCACTTTCGGGGAACCCGCGTGGTGGAAATGGACTTCCGGGGCAGTCGTTCCCTCGTGGGCACGGCCTGGCTTGAAACCGTTCCCTGGCTCCTGGTCATAACCATAGACCTCACAGAAGAGCTGAAACCCCTGCATCAAGCGGGAAGGCTCAGCCTGATCATCGGCCTGGGAGGCGTCGCGATCGTTTTCATCGGAGCCTTTTTGGTATCCCGGGCAATGATCAACCAGCTTATAGAGGCCGAAAGAGAAAAGGAAGCCCTCGATGCAAGCCTTCTTCAGTCGAGCAAGATGATGGCACTGGGGCGTCTGGCTGCCGGCATCGCCCATGAAATCAACAATCCACTGTCGGTGATAAAGGAAAAGGCGGGATGGCTTAGAGACCTCCTGGAAGAAGAAGACATCTCTTCAAGTAAAAACTTCCAGGAGTTTGCCGACGCCGTGGAAAAGATCGAATATCACGTTGACAGGGCCAGAACGGTAACGCACAGGCTGCTGGGCTTTGCAAGACGCATGGAACCCGTTCAGGAGTCGGTGGATCTTCACAGGATTCTCGAGGAGTGTCTGAGCTTCATAGAAAACGAAGCTTTTCATCGCAACATAAAAATCGTAAGGAATTTCGATCCAGAGCTCCCTCTCATCACAACCGACCCTTCTCAACTTCAGCAGGTTTTTCTGAACATCCTCAACAACGCCATGGACGCAGTAGATAAAGACGGCACCGTATGGATCGACACCTACTACGACGATTTCCGGCAACAGGTGGTGATCCGGATCGCCGACAGCGGACCCGGCATCCCCGAGAACATCATCGACAGGATTTTCGATCCCTTCGTGACCACCAAAGCTCTCGGCAAGGGAACGGGACTGGGCCTTTCGATTACTTATTCAATAGTTCAGAAACTGGGAGGTCGCATAACCGCCGAAAATGCTGCTGAAGAAGGCAAAGGAGCGGTCTTCACCGTCCTTTTGCCCGTGAAGGCACCGGTTTAACGACGCCCTAAAAGAGGTGACCCATGGCGGAAAGGAAGTGCCGCGTACTGATAATTGATGACGAACGGGATTTTGTGGAAACCCTGGTAAGGCGTCTTGAACGCCGTGGATTCGAAGCATACGGCGCCCTGCGCGGTAAAGAAGGGATTGAACTTCTCGAAACCCATGATGTTGACGTCGTGGTGCTGGACATTCGCATGCCCGAAATGGACGGCCTGGAGGTTCTGGAAATCATAAAAAGACGCCGACCTTTCGTAGAGGTTATACTCCTTACGGGTCATGGTTCCCTGGAATCCAGCCTCAAAGGCCTGGAACTCGGGGCTTACGACTACATGCTGAAACCGGCCGACCTCAGGGCATTGATCGAAAAAATACGAGAAGCCCACGAGAGAAGGCTCCTGAGAATGGAGCAGAAGTGAAGAGGTATGAGGATCTTCAGGTATTTATCGAGAAAAGGTAAAAAGAGAGCCTTTCAGAGGGAAAAACTCAGACAGAAGCTCAGGGAAAGGTATTCGGACTTTCTGGAACTCCTCAGCTCCAATGTGGAGCTGGCCGACATCATTTCGGACATATCGGAGACCCTCAGAACCGGTAAGATCGTCGGCATGAATTACGTCCGATCCCGGGCAACCCTGGCGGTCTCTCACGCTCTGAGGATGATAAGAGCACTCAACCGGATGTCGGGAAACCGTTATGCTTCACTCTACGAGGTCTTCGATAGCCTGAAGAATTCCATTGAAAAAGAGATCTCCCTTGCTCCACCCTCTCTTCCCCGCACCATCGTCTTCCCTCTTTCACACGTGGACTTAACCATGGGTGATTGGGTGGGAGGTAAAAGCGCTCACCTGGGTGAAATAGCTTCCCGGGCAAAGCTCCCCGTACCGGAAGGATTCGCCGTAAGCGTGAAGGCTTTCCACATCTTTTTTGAAAAGAACGACCTTAAAGCCGAAATTTCTAAACTCAAGCAACTCACGGACTTCAACGACACTGCGGCGACGCAGAACCTGAGCGAACAGATTCAGGCACTTATCCTCAGATCCCCCGTTCCCGACGAAGTGAAAGACGCCCTTCTGGCGGCCTTCGACGGTCTTGCACGGAGGAAGAAGGCCGAAGATTTCTCCGTTGCCGTGAGAAGCAGTGCCGTTGGCGAAGACACGGAAAGGAGCTTTGCAGGTCAGTATGTCTCCCTCCTGAACGTCTCGAGGGAAAAGCTCGTTGATGCTTACAAAATAGTCGTTGCAAGCCTCTACACGCCCCGAGCCCTGGCTTACAGATTCTACAGCGGAATTCCCGATGAAGACGTAACGATGGGGGTTTTGTGCCTTGAGATGATCGATTCAGTGGCCGCCGGTGTAATTTACACGGCGGATCCAACCTCGCCTTCCTCAAACCAGATAATCATCTCCGCAGTATGGGGGCTGGGTCCCTATGCCGTCGAAGGACGCGTGCAACCGGACAGATACGTGGTAGATCGAAGCCGGCCCCTGAAGATTGCGGAAATCCGGGTCTCCGAGAAACCCGTCCAGCTGGTGAGAAACCCGTCGGGAGGACTCAGGGAAACCGCCGTCAGCCCGGAAAAGATCACGGCCCCATGCCTTCGGGAAGATCAGATAATAACCCTCGCAGAATACGGCCTGCGCCTGGAGTCCCACTTCGGATGCCCTCAGGACGCAGAATGGGCTCTTGACCCCGAAGGTCGCCTGCTGATCCTCCAGAGCAGACCTCTCCAGTACGTGGAAAGGGAGAAAGACGGCCGGGACGAAGTGGTGGAGGTTAAAGGGCTTGAGCCCATTATTTCTGGAGGCGAAACGGCCTGTCCCGGAGCAGGAGCCGGCAGAGTTTTTATAATCAGGGACGAAGAGGATTTAGACAAATTCCCGGAAGGCGGCATCCTCGTCGCCAGGCACTCGTCGCCTCAGTTCGTGGTTTTGATGAACAAGGCTTCAGCAATCGTCTGTGAATACGGCTCCACAACGGGCCACATGGCATCGGTCGCAAGGGAGTTCGGCATACCCACACTTCTGGGCGTACCGGGCGCTATGGAAAGACTTAAAGAAGGGATGGAAGTGACCGTCGATGCCACAGGAAGAAGAATTTTTGCCGGAACGATACGGGAGCTTCTGAGAAACAGAGATCGTCGAAAGGCCACCGTCCCGGGCACACCCGTTCATAACATTCTCGCCAGAGTCGCCCAGTACATAGTGCCGCTCAACCTCACATCACCACGGGATCCCTCCTTCTCCCCCCACAACTGCAGGACCATTCACGACATCATGCGGTACGTTCACGAAAAGTCCTACGAGGAGATGTTCACCATTGGCGATGCTCTGTCAGACGAAATAAGGTTCGCACTGCGCGTCAAGGCCTCACTTCCCATTGATCTCTACATCATAGATCTGGGAGGTGGACTCGCTAAAGAAGACCTCTTCCTGGAGAAGGATTCCGTGGAAATCGAGGAAATAGTCAACCCTCCACTGAGAGCACTTCTTTCGGGGATGACCGACGAGAAGGTAAGGCAGAAAGAGCCACGCCCCGTGGACCTGAGAGGCTTTCTCTCGGTAATGACGGAACAGATGCTATCGCCCCCGAAACTCGGAGCCGAACGATTTGGCGATCGGAGTTACGCAATGATTTCCGATAAATATCTTAACTTCAATTCCCGTGTGGGCTATCACTACAGCCTCCTGGACGCCTATTGCGGAAAAACGGTTCACAAAAACTACGTATCCTTTTCCTTTATGGGCGGAGCGGCCGACGACCTGCGGCGGCACCGGCGGGCTGAGTGTATCGGCATTATCCTGAAAGAACTGGGCTTCTCCGTTGAAGTAAAAGGCGACAGGGTAACAGGCCGAATAGTAAAATACGAAGCCCCCTATCTCCTGGAGTGCCTCAGGCAGATAGGCCTCATGCTGGAGTACACAAGGCAGATGGACATGCTCATGTCAACGGATAAATCTGCAGAATTCTTTGCCCGGAGGTTTCTGGAACAGAATTACCGCCTCGACGACCTCTGCTGACCCGCTATCTTCCGACCCACAGACAGAATCCCTTCAGATGGTTCAGTATCACGTCACAGCAGGACCCGCGAAACCACCCCTTCTTTTCTCCCCGACCCGTTTTGCCCATGGCAACAACGGCGTACTTCTCACGCTTCAGCTTATCCAGAATCACATCGGCAGGCTTGCCTCCCGCAACCATTTCCACGGAAATCCTTTCTGCGGGAACGCCGTTTTCTCGGAGCATCTCCACCGCCTTCTCCAGTATCCCGGCCCCTTCCTCTTCTTTTTCCCTGGTTTCGAGAACATGGAGAACCGTAATGTGATGGAGAGACTCCTCGGAAAGCATAAAACCAACATGGTCGGTCACGGCAAAGGCCGCCTCAGACCCGTCCACACATACGAGGCACCCCCGACGGTCCTTTTCAAACTCCCGGCATATCCAGACCGGAAAGGGAATAGGCCGCTCCAGAATCTCCCGGCTCACGCTGTAGGAGAAGAGTTTCTCAAAAATCGTGTAACCCCTCCGGCCCAGAACCACGGCGTCGTACAATCCCTGACGGCCCTCCCGGATTATGTCCTTGACGGTCCCGAATTTTCTGCTTGTGATCTTGAACTCTATGTTTTCCCTTTTGAATCCGTTTTGAACAAGGATGTGTTCTGCCGTTGCAAGAGCTTCCTTAACCCGGGCTATAAGCTCCTTTTCCCCATCTTCCTCCTTTTTCCCCGCCATCGCTTCGGGTGGGGCAACATAGAAAAGAGTCACCTTCAGTTTTTCCACATTTCTGAAAAACCCGGCCACAAACCTTACCCCGTAAAGGTAGCTCGGATTGTCACTCACCGTTACCAGAACATGCCTGTTCATGAGCTTCTCCACTTTTCAAGAAGGCGCATAACATCGGCCATCGAGAAGGGTTTGTTAATAACCTCAACGAATCCCTTATCCGTAAAAGCTCCCCCTTTCTTCTCAACAGCATAACCCGTCATTACCACAATCTTGATGTTTTCCTTCCGGGAAAGAATCCCGTCGATCAGCACATAACCGTCCATTTCTCCGGGAAGGCCCAGATCGGCGATCACGATATCGACGGCGTCCTTAATACTTTCGAAGATCTCCAGGGCTTCCCTACCATCACCGGCTTTATGAACGGTAAAGCCTTTCCTTGCAAGAAATTCCGCCAGCATTTCCCGAAGCGGTACCTCGTCTTCCACGAGAAGGACGCAACCCTTCTTCTCCTCCGGACCATCCGGTTTCGGCACACCGGCATCGTCAGCCACCCCGCCGCACTCAGAGCAAAGAGCCGGAAGATAGATGTCAAAAGCCGTTCCCTTTCCCGGCTCGCTCCTGACGTCGATAAAACCGCCCAGACTTCTCACCTCAGAGTAAACCACATAAAGACCCATCCCTCCGGGCCTCACCTTGGTGCTGAAGAAAGGCTCGAAGATTCGCTTCCGCGTGACCTCGTCCATTCCAACTCCGGTGTCCTCAACGGTGAGCCTGACGAACCGACCGGCCTTTACTCCGGACTCCGGAGGAATGTCCCTTTCCCGAAGTCTGACGTTTTCCGTTCGGACTACAATGCTGCCACCGTCGGGAATGGCCTCCTGGGCATTCAGGGCGAGGTTCGTTACGATACGTTCGATCTGCCCCGGCCTGGCATTGACGGCCCAGAGATCGGGCGCAAGATCCATCCGGAAGTGAATGTTTTCCCGCAGGAGCCGGCGAAATGTGCGTTCCCATTCCACAAGCACTGTATTCAGAAAAATCGGCTGCTTCTCTTCTTTATCCTGCGATCCGGCAAACCTCATGAGGTGGGTGCAGAGATCGGAGCCGCGCCTTACGGCCTGCCGGACCTCCGCCATGCAGGCCTTAACCGCCTCATCCTCAAGGCGATCTTCGGGGATCAGCTCCGTAGCAGCCTGAACGATCATGAGAATATTCCTGAAATCGTGGGCTATTCCCAGGACAAGCCTTCCTACGGCTTCGAGTTTCTGAAAGGTCCTCAGATACTGCTCCATCCTGCGCTCTGAAGTGACATCCTGAGCAGTCTGGATTGCTCCCCTGATAACCCCTCTCTCATCGTAGATTCTCCCCGCAATCAGCTTCACCGCTTTTACGGAATCCTCCACAGAAAATTCTGTCTCCACCACGACGGCACCTTCTTTAAGCCAGACTCCGGATCTTTTGAACTTTTCGGCAATTTCTTCGGGCGTCATCGTTATGAGGAGCTCCGCCAGGGTCGGAGGCGGGCTTTCTCTTTCCGGATATAAAGGCGAAAAATCAGGCTTTCTACCCAGAAGCCCTTCCCTGGACATGCCCGTCAGCTTTTCACAGGCCCTGTTCCAGAGAATCACCCGCCCACCGGTATCCACGGCAAAGGTCGGTATCGGGATAGAGTCGAAAAGAGTCTGCATGAAGCGGAAGGATTCCTGTTCCTTCTCCCGTATCTTTTTCTCCATCTCCACAGTGGAGACCAGAGCCTGAAAGGATTTTCCCATATAGCAGATGCCTACCAGGACCAGAAGGGATGTGGATAAGGCGATCAACTCTTCCACAACAAGGTATCCCGCACTATCCTCCGTGACTTCCAACAGTCCCACGATGCGGCGGGCAATCATAAGGACAAAGGCAACGCACAAAAGCGTCCACCCCACACGCTGAAAAGCCCTTTTGCCATAAACAAAGGCCATCGTAGCAGCAGCTAACTGAAGAAAAGTCGATAAAATCAGTATTAAAGCGATAACCTCCGGTTCTTTCATAAGTCTTTCTCCTGAAGGTCCTTAAAGCGGGGCCATCACACCCGTGATTACCTCTCTTCTAAAAGCCATCCAATCCTCTCACTCCCGTTAACCACTGTGAACAAGTGTGGTTATCACAAGTTACAACAAATATTAACGATAAATTTCACTGGACATATCGACGCTTACCGGAAGCTAAAACGTGCATAAACGTCCCCATCAAAATATTCTCTATGTGAAGTCCTGGCACGGAACAGATCCTCCCGCCTTCATGCCGGCCATGCGGGCAAGCTGGATCATGGAGTTATTAAGGATTTCCACCGAGTTTTTTATGTCTGAAGAAATGGCGGCAACTTCCTCGGCAAGCCCTGCGTTGCGGGCCACAACCCGATTTATTTCCCCAAAAGCGCTGTTTAACTGCTCTATACCCCTTCGCTGTTCACCTGATCCCCGCACCACTTCTTCCATCAGAGCAGCCATTTGACCTGAGCCGTTGACGATCCGCCTGAAAGAGCTCATGCAATTCCTCACAACATTGCGCCCTATGCCTATTTTCGCTTGAGAAAGCTCAATAAGCCGCGCCGAGTCCTTTGCGGCCTCGGCGGCTCTGAGTGCAAGAACCCTCACCTCGTCGGCCACAACGGCAAAACCTGCCCCCGCATTTCCTGCTCTTGCGGCTTCCACGGCGGCGTTAAGAGCGAGAAGATTGGTTTGAAAGGCTATGTCGTTGATCTTCTTCACAATAACGGAAGTTTCCTCACCGGCTTTGTGTATTTCCTTCATGGCCGAAACCATATTACGCAAAGCCTCCTGAACCTCACCGACCACCCTTTCGACCTCAAGGGCAAACTCACCTGCCCTTTGTCCCTTGTCTTCGTTAGCCCTTGCCATGGCGGCAATTTCCTCCAGGGATGCAAAGCTTTCTTCCACGGAAGAGGCCTGCTGTGTTGCCCCTTCCGCAAGGTCTCTGCTGTTCTTTTCAAGCCCCATAATCTTTCCCGTGATATCGGTAACCCTGCGGTTTACCTCCTCAACGCTGACCACTACAGGACGGGTGATGGACCTGGAGATCAGAAAACCCAGGACTACCCCCGTGATAAGCGTAACTGCGCTTCCGACAAGAAAGATCTTCTTCAGAAGATTTATTTCGTTCCTCGTTCGGCCACGCAGGTCGTCGAGCAATTTCATCAGGTCGTCAAGGGCGGCGCGCGATGCTCCTATCATCTTATCTTCACCCTGAAGCTTAACCTTGAGGGCATTTCTGTATTCCTCACCGGCTTTCTCATAAGCAGAAAGAAGGACTGCAAGCTCGCCGGCCAGCGTCTTCAGCTCTGAATTGCCACTTACCTCTGCAAGTTTGGTGAAATCCTCAAGGCAGACTTTAACCTTCTGTAATTGCTCGTCGTAAGCACCAAAGGCTTCCAGCGTACCCAGATTAACGGCATACATCCCTCTTACCCTGAGCGTAAGGAACCCGGCATAAAAGGCTTCAAAAGAGGATATGAGTCCTGCCGCCTTTTTGATCTCACCGAGATCCCCCGCAGAAAAGGCCGACCGCTGGAACCCTTCCAGTTTGTTCTTCAGGGCCTGCAGTCTTTCGGTTACGTCCCAGGCCAAATCCCTCCATCTTGCAAAGGCATCCAGTCTGGGTTTATATGATCCGACATAATCACCGAGAAAGGCCTTTTTATAGGCTTCAAGATTCTTAAAAAGAGCTTCCGTCTCAACCCCGTAGTAAGACCTTACGACCGGATGCTTATTCAGATCGTCAAGGAGATGGCGCAGTTCTTCGTAATTTCTCTGCCACTTTTCAACCGAATTGAGTTTATCTCCCCTGACCTTTTCAAAGCCTCTGAGTGCGAAATTCTTCTCCTGCCTCCTTAACTCCAGAACCCACAGGGTCGCTTCGTTAACCTTTTCTTCCAGAAGCCCCAGAACCTGAGCTTTACTCAACCCATAGTAACCGACTGCCGCTACGGCCCCCACGAGCAAAACAAAGACGACGACAAGAAAGGCTATCCTGGTTCCTATTCTCTCCGCCACCATGCCCAACCCCTTCTTAGACTCCTTTCGCTTGCCTCCTCGCACCATCAGGGCAAATTCCATGCCCGGCATTGCTTTGGGAATTTTAAGGGAAGGGAGAGGGGTGAGGGTGTCGGAATGCTTTACAGTGTGTGTCCGTTTTGTTTACAGTGTCGGCGGTCAGAAGACATAAGCGGCGCGGCAGGGAGGGCACCGTGAAAGCCTTGCCGCGCCGCAAAGGGAGCTCACTCCTCCGGGAAAGGGGGGATAACCCGGAAGGAGCGTTACTCCACCATGGAAAGGGCATTACGGATGGCGGCCTCTCTGATTTTCTCTTCGTGAGCCCGCTTCTTCTCCGTGGCCTCCGTGACCTTCCTGATAAGCTCGTCTATGTCGCAGGGCTTCATGAGATAATCGAAGGCCCCCTTCTTCATGCCCTCAACGGCATTTTCCACGGTGGCATGCCCCGTCAGCATGATAACCTCAATCAGTGGAAAACGGGCTTTTATTTCTCTCAGGGTTTCTATGCCGTCCATACCCGGCATCTTAACATCCAGTATTACCACATCGACGTCTCGATGGTTATCCAGCTTTTCCAGGGCTTCTTCACCGCTGAGGGCACTTATTATCTTGAGATTTCTTCTGGAAAGCCGCCTCGTCATGGCCTCAACAAAGGCCTCTTCGTCATCTACGAGCATCACATAAGGTTCCCGCATGACCCGCTCCTTCTGCAGAAAATTTCCTTTAACCGGAACCCCGCAGGAATCGCAGGGTTCCCTGTTATCTTTACTTTACACCTCCGGAAGCAAGCACGTTCCGTGCCGTCTCAAGTAACCCTTCGGGAAACCCCACGAACGGGTAAATCACCATAAACCCCAGCACCCATACTATGGCAAGGGACAGGAACCAGACCACGAACCCGTATTTTACGAAGTCCACCGGCTCTATGGCGTTTCTTCCCGTATCGGGATAAGTTCCCAGGGCATAGACTATGGCGTTGTTAGGAGTACCCACAATGAGGAAGTGGGCAAAGGATGTGGCAAAGGCGGTGGCAAGACCCGATGCCCAGGGTTCTGCCGGATGTCCCGACATAATGCTCATGGGAACAACAATGGGTCCGAGAAGCGCAGTTACTCCGGCATCGGACATGAAGTTGGTCATGAGTCCCGAGAAGGTCGAAAGCCCTATCCAGAGCCCCAGGCCCTGACCTATGCCCAGGGACTTGAGAGCATCCAGGAAGGTACTGGCAAGCCACATTGCGGCACCGCTCTGCTTCAGCAGTTCACCCAGAGTAAGAGCCCCGCAGTACATGAACCAGGCATCCCAGGAAATGCCGTGGAGGATTTTCTGCCACGAAGTGATACGAAAGACTATGGGAATGAGGAGTGCAAGGAGCGAAGGGCCGCCAAGCCCCAGATCATGTCCTCCGAAGATCCAGAGAAAGAGGATCAGGAGGAGCATTCCCAGGGTAACCCATTCCTCGTATTTCATTTTGCCCATACGCTTCGTCTCTTCCTTGAGAGCCGCAAGGCCGGGTGTGAGGTCCTTTGTCTTGATGTTTCGGCCGAAAACGATAAGCATATAGACGGCAACCATGAAGCCGAGAACGGGGGCAAGAGGGAAACCGTATTTCATCCAGGTAAAGAAATCCATGGGCACCCTGTAACCTTCCCAGAATCCCATCATCAGAACATTTCGACCGCCTGCTGCCGGAGAACCCACGCCTCCCACGTTGAGGGAAAAACAGAGGGCAAAAAGCAGAAACTTTGCCAGTGCCGGATCGTGGTCAATCCGTCCTGAGGGGCTTCGTGCAACAACAGACCCGTAATAAACCGCCATAATCACCGGGGTCATGAAGGCACACATAGCATGAGCCGAAATAAAAGAACCAATTATGGACATGCTGATACAAAGGACGAAAACGGGGATCAAAAATCCCCGTGTCCAGCCCAGAATCCAGGCGGCAAGTCGCTTGTGAAGCCCCACTTCCACGACGACAACCCCCATGGCAAGAACCCCCAGAAGGAACATGGGAGCATCACCCGCAAAGCTCTTGCCCACCTCTTTCTTGGGAAGCAGCCCCAGAAAGTAAGCCAGTATGGGCATCAGAATCCCCGTAAGACCTATAGGTAAGGCCTCGGTTGCAAAGAAGATAACAGCCATGGGAATGATCCCCAGAACGATCATGCTCTTTCTGGCGGCTTCATTTGCATCGTGGGCCAGATGCCATTTAATCATCTGGTCGGCAAAACCCTGTTCGGAAACGACCCGAATCAGGCTCTGAGGCGGTGGTATCAGAAAACCGACTATTATGAAAACGGCGACACCCACACAGAGCCATAAAGTTTTGTTTGCCAGAATACCTTTTTTGGCGGGTACATGTACATCGTGAGCCATGACGCAAATCCCCCTTTCGCATGAAAAGTTCACGCGACCACCTTAAAAAATCAGATATAAGCTAATTTTTTCGGTAAGTTACGGGTCTTCTCTGTCTTCCAGAACCGCCCTGGGCGATTCAAAATACCTCATCATTTTCGCCTTTCTTATTCGCTCCTCCTGATCCGCTTTTCTGGCATAGGCGCCCTGAACCTTTTCAACGAGATCGTCAATTTCCGTGGGTTTTAACAGGTAATCGTAAGCCCCGAGCTTCATGCCTTCGATGGCCGTTTCGACGGTGGCATGACCGGTCAGCATTATCACCTCGGTGAGAGGCTTTATGTTTTTGATTTCTCTAAGAGTCTGCACTCCGTCCATTCCCGGCATGGCCACGTCGAGTATAACCACATCGTAGTTGTATTCTTTTATAAGCTCCACCGCCTCTTCCCCGCTGTAGGCCCTGGAGACTTCGAAGTCCCTCAGTGCAAGCCTTTCGGCCAGAGAATCGGTAAAATCCTTTTCGTCGTCGACAATCAAAAGACGCAGTTTCATTTCTCCCCCCTATGAAACATTCTACTGTATCGGGCATGCCTCAATCTCCGATGCAATCACCTCAAAAACATCCACAAGCCTGAGTATCCCCACAATCTCTTCCTTACCGTTCAGAACCAGCAGTGATTGATGTTGACCCATCACCAGTTTGTGAACCGCTCTGTCAAGGGTATCCTCCTCCCGGACATACTCTCCTTCCTGCGGGGTGTACATAAAGTCCCGAACCTTTCTCTCCGCAGCCTTCTGACAGAGGTCCCTTAATCCCGAGGAAAAAAGCTCGTACCTTTCAATGAGATCTTCCAGAAATTCGGCGCTGAATCCGCTGGCAGTGACTCTGGGGACAGAGGAAGAATCCATGATCCTGGCATAGCGCGGCTCAAGGGCTCTGAGCACGTCGAGCTGGCTGACTTTACCCACAACCCGCCCCTCGTCGTCAAGCACGAGGACGGCTCTGTGAGGATAGCGTATCTCCTGAGAAGTCCTCGTTTTTTCGAGATATTTTCGTTGAGCCTCCTTAAGCACCCGGACGGCCTCCTGGAGCGTTGCGTTCTCACCGACGGTTGCATACTCCCCAAGAGGTATCATAAGATCCTTAACCCTGAACTGCTTCATTTCTCTCTCCTGTGCCCGAGGTTAAGAGAAATTCGTCACAATCGCCAGAGCAATAAAGCAACAACCATGCCTAAGGGAAGAACTCTTATATTTCAATATGATAGCAAAACAATGGCGGGATAGTAACAATTACGGAACTTTTTGAAACATCATGCAATAGACCAGGTTTCATTATGATACATTATGAAACTAACCGCCGATCTCACAGGTGCCTGTTCGCACTCCTTCCTTTATCTCTGCCCGCACCCCTATTTCATCCATTACCCTTCTAAAAGAGGAATCTTCCAGAAGCCCGCTCAGTGAAGCAAACCGGACTTTCTCTTCCGGGGTCGAACGAAAGGTTACGGTAGCGCCCTTATCTTCCCGGTTACAGGCGATCCGGATTACCGTGCCGGAGGGCAGATCATCGGCATAGCTCATAAGAAGGGCAAAGTGGATCATGTTCCATTTGACCGGGCAGGTCCTGACGACGACCTGATCGGCACGGTCGATCAGGCAATCTATGTTCTTCTGCCTGAGGAAACGTCGAGAAAGGACGATCATATCTTCGATGCTCTGCTTCAGGTCCAGCGTCTCTACGGGGTGATCGGCACTGTGGGCGTAGCGGTTCAGGGCACCTAGTATGAGCTGGCCTCTGGCTATTTGCTCCTTTACCAGAGCAAGTTTGGATTCAATCCTGCCGTCTGGCCCCCTGAGCCTGATAATGTCTTCAACCAAACCGGCAGATTCACCGATAATGGCAAGAACGTTCCTCAGTTCGTGGGTCGCCCCTGCGGTGACCTTACCCAGAAAGGCATCCTCTCTTATTTTCCAGTCCTCCATTTTTGCCCTCTCCTCTATTGCTTCATCCGGGTGGCTTCAAAAAGCTTTTCCATAAGAGTATCAATATTCAGCGGTTTCATAAGGTAATCAAAGGCGCCGAGTCTCATGCCCTCTATGCCATCTCTGGTATCCCCGTGACCCGTAAGAAGGATAACGGGAAGATGCGGCCTGGTTTCCTTTATGTGCCTTAACACCTCAAGGCCGCTCATCCCGGGCATTCTCACATCCAGAACCACAACATCCACGTCACCTTCTTCAAGAAAGTTAATGGCTTCACCACCATCCAGGGCCACCAGGGCCTTAACGCCTCTTATTTCCAGCCTTTCTGCCAGGGTCCTTACAAACTCCTCCTCATCGTCAACCAGCAACACCCTAAGTTCATCACTCATGATCTAACCCCCTTTCTATTCCGCAAGAGGTGCCTTTTTGGGCAGATATACCGTAAAGGTTGTGCCTTCTCCCACCTGACTCTGAACCTGGATGTCTCCCCCGAGTTTTTTCACTATCCCGTAAGTTATAGGCAGACCCAATCCCGTACCGTAGCCCTTCTTTGTGGTAAAAAAGGGTTCAAAAATATGCTTCATCGTTTCTTCGTCCATGCCGTGGCCGTTGTCCTGGATGCTCACGGCCACCTTATCGGCATCCACCTCCCAGGAAGTAATCGACACGGTTCCCCCATCCGGCACGGCTTCGAAGGCGTTGTTGAGAATGTTCAGAAAAACCTGTTGCAGTTGGCCTCGATCGGAGGCTATGCGGGGGAGGTTTTCGGCCAGCTGGAGCCTTACATCTATGTTTCGGTAAAGGGCTTCCTTCTCCAGAAATGTCAGCACTTCACGAATCACGTCGTTCAGGTCCAGGACTTCGATTTGAACGTCCATCCGACGGGCAAAACCCAGAAGCCTGTGGGTAATGTTACGGCAGCGGTCCACCGATTTCAGGATATCCCGGGTAAGAGCCTCCAGTTTGTCCCTGTGAGGGTTCTCGGGCATCCGGGCAAGCAAATCCAGTATGAGGCCGGCCTTTTCGTTGATTATGGCCATGGGGTTGTTGATTTCGTGAGCGACACCTGCGGCAAGTCGGCCAAGAGAAGAAAGCTTGTGATGATGCTGCAGTTCTCTGAAGGCGGCCTCTCTTTTCTCGTCGGCCTCTTTTATCCTGTTGACGAATATCCCGGTCACCTTGATGACCACGAAGAGAAGAACCAGGGTGCCGCCGATAAAAAGGATAAGCATTTCGCTTTTAAGGGCCGTCCATGCTCTCAGCACTCTTACCTTTGGCTTTACCATCACGAGAACCAGATCGGGCTCACCGAGAAATGCGTAACTCATAAAGAGGTCTCTTCCCTGGTCGTCCTGAATGGAAACCACAGAGGGCTGATAGGTGGGAGAAGGAACCGGTATCGGGATCCTGGTCAGGACCCCGCCGTAAAACTTCGACGGAGTTTGTAGTATGCCGTCCTTATTTATGAGAAAAGCGTCGCTTTCGGGGTCCAGATTCATGGAAAGGATAACATCGTTCAGGCGATCCGTATCGATGGTCGCTCTGACAACCCAGGTTTTGCCTCCGGGTACAGAGTTTTCGACCGCAACGACCATGTGAGGAAACTTGCGGTATCCCAAAAAAACGTCGCTCACATAGCTTCCCTTTATGCGCACCTCATGAAACCAGGGCTGTTCCGAATAGTCCTTGCCCCGAAGTTGATAGGGACCCACGTAATTAATCTGGATCCCCCTTTCGTCGATAATCCCTAAATCGACGAAACCCCGAAACTCCGTTTTCATTACCGAAAAGATCCTGCCGAGCTTTTCGGGGTCGGCCAGTTCTTCGAAGGAATAGGCTTTTGCCACAAAGCTTACCGTGGCCAGGCGTTCGGCAACGAAAAGCTCCAGAGAATGCTTGGCCTTTCCGACGAGTGACTGCATAGGGGACAGGATTTCCTTGTGGAGAGTTGCCCTGTACTCCATGTAGTTTATGAAGGCCATAAGAAATAGAGGAACGAAGGTAACGAGAATCATCGTAATGGCCAGATTTCTACGGAGAATTGCATATCTGGCCCCGCTGTCTCCGGGGTGGAAGGTAAAAAAGTCCCTCAACTTTTCCATAACGCCCATCTGCTCATTCTCCCGTCCCTTTAATTAGGATATCGCCCGGCTTCAGATCCCCTGAAGTGATCTTCCTTTTGACCTCATCCAGCGTTCCCACCACAAAGTCCACAACGGAAATCTTCTTCCAGGTAAGATATTCGTAATATTCCTGTTCAATCCCCCCACACACCACGGTGTCTACCCCCTCGGAGACGATAAGCCTGCAGAGGTTTTCCGCCGAGGCCTGAGGGAGCACCACCGTCTTTTCTTCAGAAAAACCCTCACCTTCTCTGTAGACGGCAAGCCAGGCCTCAGGAGCCATATCAAACCTGCTGGCGACCTCTTCTCCCCTGAGGGCAACCAGTATCTTTCTCTCCCGTCCTTTTGCCTCCATGGCCCTTATCTCCGCCAATGTCAGGTTATCCCGTACTGTTTCATCTTCCTCCACAGGGTTGCCCTACCCCATCCGAGCATCCTGGCCGCTTTGGACTTCCTCCCTCCGGCCTTCACAAGGGCTTCCAGGATCATACGCCTTTCCATATCTTCCCACTTAACCTGCGGAGCACTGCTGTTCAACTCAGGCGTCACTTCCTCTTTATAAAGTTTTTCGCAGCCCTCGGAGGAAACCCCATCGGCTTCCTTCTTTCCGGAACGCACGGCCTCAACAACATAGGCAGGAATGTGCTCCGGTGTTATGGAGTTTCCCGTGCAGACATTTACGGCATACTCAACGATGTTCTTCAGCTCCCGGACATTTCCGGGATAGGAATAATCCAGAAGGATGCTTCGTGCCTCCGGAGAAAACCTTACTATTTTCTTACCGAATCTGGATGAAAAGGTTCGAAGAAAGTGATCCATGAGAAGCTGAACATCGCCTTCGCGTTCTCTCAAGGGCGGCACGTGCAGCCTGACCACGTTAAGCCTGAAAAGAAGATCTTCCCTGAACCTTCCTTCTCGAACCATTGCCGCAAGGTCTCTGTGAGTTGCGGCAATTATTCTCACGTTAACCCTTATCCCGCTTCCGCTTCCAAGAGGATAGATAACATGGTCGTCAAGGAAGGTAAGGAGTTTAACCTGAAGGGAAAGCGGCAAATCGCCGATTTCCGTAAGAAAAAGCGTTCCGTTGTGGGCAAGGCGGAATCTTCCGGGCTTATTGTGAGTTGCGCCTGTAAAGGCTCCTTTAACGTGGCCGAAGAGCTCGGACTCCAGAAGGGTCTCCGGAAGAGCGCCGCAATTTACCTTGACGAAAGGCCCTTTGGATCTGTTGGACATCTTGTGAATCACCTCGGCAAGGAGATCCTTCCCGGTTCCCGTCTCTCCGGTTATCAGAACCGAGGAGTCGGTCTGGGCGATGCCGGGAAGGATAGAAAAGAGCCTCTCCATTGTAGGGCTCCGACCGATTATATCCCCGACACTGAAGGGATTCGCCGAAGAATCCTGTCGCTGTGCCGAATCTTCCAGGCTCTCGAGGATCTCAACGTACCCCACACACCTTCCGTCTTTACTCCTTACCCTTGAGAAAACAGCATGAACGGGGATTTTCCTTCGGTCCCGGGCAATAACGTCACCATCCTCCGAAACCGACTCCTCTCCGCCCAGATCATCTTTAACGGGACATCTGCTTCCACAGATGCTGCTTCTTACAACATGAGCACAGGTAAGCCCTCTGGCCTCGTCAGAAGAAAAACCGGTGAGCACCTCTGCCGCCCTGTTCTGATAAACCACCCTTCGATCCCTCGATATAAACACCACCGCTACGGGGAGTTCGTCGAAAACACTTCCCAGCGTCACGGGGTCGTCGTAAAGGCCAGCAATAGTTATTCCATCCAACCGTCCCATGGACTTTCACCTCCCGCCAGATCTGTTTCAGCACATTACGTATCATAACTTATCATAGTGTATCAACATGATTTTTCATTATGTTTCATCAGGTCTTCGGAGTTTTCGGGCTGGCATATTTTCGTGCCGGTTCCAGAGGCTCATGTTACGGTTATCACGATGTGTTTTATGTTGAAACGGCTAAAGCTGCAGAGTGGAACGGCCGTTGCATCATCTGCGGATTAAGAAGGATGCCAAAGTTTTGAAGAAAGGAGGGCCGTCATGTCTTGGAAAAAATATATCGAGGACACCTTTGCGGCAGTAGCCTTTGCCGAAAAAGGTCTGGACCTGTCCGGATTCGGTGTGAACCGCAGGGCACTGACGGTGAGGACCCTGGTCAGGGAAGTCAGGGACGTCTATTCGGCCGTGGCCTTTGCCGAAGAAAACTGTCACGACACGGCTCTGGAGATTCTGAAAAAGAAAGCCGCCCGACCTTCCCTCGGTAAGTTTCTTGAAGACGTGGGTCTGGCCAACGTCCCGATAAAGCTCTGTGTGGTTAACATATAGCTTTCTTTACCGGAAAGCGATGAACCCCAGGGTTCTTATTGTGGACGGAGACGAGGATTTTCGGGATAGGCTTGCAGAACTTCTTGAAAGAAGAGGTTACAGGGTATCAACGGCCGGTTCCGTTGATGAATTCTTACAGGATGCGGGAAAGGAGATAGACGTTATAGTTGCCGGCCAATATGTGCTAAACGGGCATGAAAGCAACCTTTTTAACGCACTGGATCACATTGAACCTCCTCCGGAAGTAATTCTTATGCTCAGATCGGGCAGTATCCGGAGCGCCATAGCGGGGATGAAAAAAGGGGTTTTTGACGACATCTATGTGCCCTTTGAGATATCGGAACTGGAGGAAAAGATTCGCAGGGCTTTCAATTCCCGGCAGAAGAAGGCTCTGCGGTTTAGAGGGCGAAGTTTAAAGAAGAGGCTGGAAAACATCTTCGTTGCTGCAACCTTCGCAGAAGCGAATGTTGACCTGCCCGAAGATCAAGGGAAAAAACCCCATAAGTAGGGAGGCCCATCATGGAGAAAATAAAGGTGCTCCTCGTGGACGATGAAAAAGAATTCGTAGATGCACTGAGGGAAAGGCTTGAGATACGTGATCTTCCGTCAGGGGTAGCCTATAACGGGGAACAGGCGCTTCAGATAGTAGAAGATGAAATTCCCGACGTTATGGTTCTGGACCTGAAGATGCCGGGTATTGACGGCATGGAAGTTCTTCGAAGGATAAGGAAGGCCTATCCCGAAGTGCAGGTTATCATCCTGACCGGCCACGGCTCCGAAAAAGACGAGGAAGAAGCCCGAAGGCTTGGTGCTTTTGAATACCTGCAAAAACCGGTGGATATAGACGAACTGGTAAGGCTTCTTCGGCTGGCCTATAAGAAAAAAATGGAAGACACCATGGTTGCCGCAACCTTTGCCGAAGCAGGTGAGTTTGACACTGCAAGGGACATCATGAAGGAAGGAAAAAAGAAAAAGGATTGAGTCGATTTCTGCGGATTTTGAGGCGGCTCAGAGGGCTTCTGTGGGGAGCACCTACAGTGCTCCCCCTTTTTATGAAACCCGCTATTGCATATAGTGACGTGCTATTATGAGCCGCTGGATCTCGCTGGTTCCTTCATAAATGGTCGTCACCCGAACGTCTCTGTAGAAGCGCTCCAGAGGAAAGTCCTTCGTATAGCCATAGCCTCCGAGGATTTGCATGGCGTCGTAACAGGCCTTATTGGCTGCTTCGGTTGCAAAGAGCTTGGCCATGGAGGCCTCTTTCATGTAGGGCTTTTTCCTGTCCTTGAGATACGCCGCCTTGAGCAGGAGAAGCCGTGCCGCTTCAAGCCGGGTGTAGTTGTCGGCTATCATCCACTGGATTGCCTGATGCTGAATGATGGGAACATCGAACTGGATTCGTTCCTTGGCGTAC
Organism: Thermodesulforhabdus norvegica; assembly: GCF_900114975.1. NCBI lineage: Bacteria > Pseudomonadati > Thermodesulfobacteriota > Syntrophobacteria > Syntrophobacterales > Thermodesulforhabdaceae > Thermodesulforhabdus > Thermodesulforhabdus norvegica. Next base: position 233,117 of record NZ_FOUU01000002.1, on the reverse strand, counting down.
TGAGTGGCAAAGTCCATTGCGGCAAGGCCTATCCCCAGCGCCATCGACCCTATGCCTATTCGCCCGCCTGCAAGCTCCGTTACGGCTATTTTGAACCCCTGGTTGAGTTCTCCCAGAAGGTTTTCCCTGGGAACCCGGCAATCCTCGAGTATTAGCTCGTTGGTCGACGAGCCCACCTGGCCCATCTTCCTTTCGTCTTTGCCGACCGTAAACCCCGGAAAGTCGGGCTCAACCAGAAAAGCGCTTATACCCTTCCCTTTGGGGGCTTCCTTATCGGTCACGGCCCAGACCACGAAAAGACCTGCATATTCGGCACTGGATATGAATATCTTTCGCCCGTTCAGCACCCAGGTATCACCGTCCAGTACGGCCGTGGTTCTCATGGCGGCGGGATCCGACCCGGCGTTGGGCTCCGTGAGGCCAAAGGCCCCGGCATAAAAGGTTCCGTCACACAGAGGGGGAATGTACTTTCGCTTCTGTTCTTCGGTGCCCACCGCCTGGATTACTTCTGCCACCATATTGGTAACCGACACCGTAACCGTGGTGGATGCACAGGCTCTGCCGAGCTCCGTCATGGCCAGAGAAAAGGCCACCGCTCCGGCGCCCGTTCCACCATACTCGGGATCAACGGCCAGACCGTTGAAGCCGAGCTCTGCAAGTTTTTTCAGGTTTTTCTTCAAAATCTCCCGATTTTTAGTTTCATCAAGTTCCGCCGCAACAGGTTCAAGCTCCTGCCTGGCAAATCGTGCAGCCGTTTCCTGAATTATCCTTTGTTCTTCCGTTAACTCAAAATCCATAACCCCCTCCCTCTATTCATACTCGTAAAAACCCTTTCCCGTCTTCCGACCGAGCCATCCCGCTTCAACATATCGTCTCAAAAGCGGACAGGGTCTGTACTTGGGATCCTTGAACCCTTCGTACAGGGTCTCCATGATTGCCAGGCAAGTGTCCAGGCCGATCAGGTCGGCCAGGGCCAGAGGACCCATCGGATGATTCATTCCCAGCTTCATTACCGTGTCAATTGCCTCTCTGGTGCCCACTCCCTCGTAAAGACAGTAAATGGCCTCGTTTATCATGGGCATGAGAATCCTGTTGGCAATAAAACCGGGATAATCACTTGCTTCGGCAGGTGTCTTTCCGAATTTAAGGGCTAGATCCCAGGTTACCTGAAAGGTTTCGTCGGACGTCGTAAGGGCCCTTATCACTTCGACGAGTTTCATAACGGGTACGGGATTCATAAAGTGCATTCCGATAACCCTGTCAGGGCGCTTTGTCTGAGCGGCGATGCGTCCGATGGGGATGGAGGACGTGTTTGTGGCGAGTATTGTGTGTTCGGGGCAAATTTCGTCGAGATCCCTGAAAATCTGAAACTTTATCTGCTCGTTTTCCGTAGCAGCTTCAACGACGTAGTCGGCCGAAGCCATATCCTTGAGATCGGAGCTCAACTCTATTTTTGAGAGCACCGCCTCCTTTTCTTCCACCGTCATTTTCCCTTTGTCCACATTCCGAGAAAGGATCTTTGCAATGTTGTCGTAACCTCGCTGTGCCAGTTCCATCTTTATGTCGTTAAGAATCACCTTCAGGCCGCTCATGGCGGCAACCTGAGCAATACCGTGACCCATCTGACCGGCACCAACGACACCGAAAACCTTTACATCCTCGGCTTTCATCTGAGTCCCCTCCTCTTTGAAAAACCAAATCTATCGCTTAACAACCATCGCTACGGCTTCTCCACCCCCGAGACAGAGGGATGCAAGCCCCGTTTTCTTATCCCGTCGAATCATCTCGTAAAGGAGTGTCACCAGGACACGGGCTCCACTTGCTCCTATGGGATGCCCAAGGGCAACGCTCCCGCCGTTTACATTCACTTTGGAGTGATCCAGCCCCAGCTCTCTGAGAACCGCAACCGTTGATCCGCTGAAGGCTTCGTTTATCTCATAGAGGTCCACATCTTCGAGTCCGATGCCTTCTTTTTTAAGGCATTTGGGAATTGCCCATATAGGAGCAACGAGTACGTATTTCATATCAATACCTGCGGAAGCCTGTGCCCCTATTGTGGCCATAATCGGACACCCCAGCTCCTCCGCCTTTTCTCTGGCCATGACCACAACAGCAGCCGCTCCATCACTGATTATGGAAGCGTTTCCCGCCGTTGTAACTCCACCTTCCTTAAAAACCGGCTTCATCCCGGCAAGCACCTCATAGGGCGTCTCCCTGGGGCACTCGTCGGTGTCGAAAACTATGGGATCGCCTTTCCTCTGAGGAACCCTGACCGGAACTATCTCGTCTTTAAACTTACCCTGCCGTATGGCTTCCATGGCTCTGCGATAAGACTCCGCGGCGTATCTGTCCTGATCTTCCCTGGACACCCCGTATTTCTCCGAGCAGAGCTCATTGGAGATGCCCATATGGAAGTCGTTCACGATATCCCAGAGTCCGTCATGAATCATGTGATCTATCAGCTTGCCATCGCCCATACGATAGCCAAAACGAGCCTTTTCGAGATAGTAGGGCGCCATACTCATGTTTTCCATTCCACCGGCAACAACCACATCGGCATCGCCAACCTGGATGGCCTGAGCGGCCAGCATAACGGCCTTGAGCCCCGAACCGCAGACCTTGTTAACGGTCAGACATTCAACTTCCCAGGGCATATTTGCCTTTACGGCCGCTTGCTTTGCGGGATTCTGACCATAGCCACAAGGAAGTACCTGACCCATTATCACTTCGTTAACATCCTCTTTTCTGATTCCGGCACGCCTCACCGCCTCTTCAATAACAATAGCCCCCAGATCCGTCGCCCCGACGGTGGAAAGCGTCCCGTTGAAGGCACCCAGTGGCGTTCTTACGGCACTTACTATTACGGCCTCGCGCATAATGTTCCTCCATACGATACAGGTATTCACAAAGTGCAAACTTATTCCCCCTGTTTATCAAAAGGATTTGAAACTATCAAATAAAATTAAGACGGCCCTATTTTCGTGGGAGTTTTGAAATAAGGGCATCCGGATTGGATGTTCTGATCCTGATGCGTTTGTTTCTTCCCGATGCTCCCGATACGATCGAGACATCTCTTTTGGGGATGCCCAGATAACTTGCCATAAGTTCGATACAGCTTCTGTTCGCCGCACCTTCCACCGGAGGGGCCGTAACCCGAACCTTCAGGCGGTTGTTGTGAACGCCTGCTATCTCATCTCTGGACGCCTTTGGCTGAACGGTAACATCGACAATAATGGAATCATTTTGAAGCGTTACATAAGAAGGAACTTCCACTCTCATCTCCATCTTCTGACCCTGAAAAACCTTAAAAGCACAATTCCCCCTATAAAACCGCCTATATGAGCCCACCAGGCTATACCCCCTACCTGGGCGCCTGCAAGGAGAGAAAGAGTCCCGCTGTAGAATTGAAGGATGAACCAGAGGCCCAGGAAGACAAAAGCCGGTATTTCAACTATCTGGATGAAGATAAAGATGGGCACGAGGGTCAGGACTCTGGCTCTCGGGTAAAGAATCATGTAAGCCCCCATGACTCCTGAAATGGCTCCGCTTGCACCCACGGTGGGTACAGGAGAAAGAGGGTTGGTAATAAGGTGTATCAACGCGGCGATTAATCCGCTCAGGAGGTAAAAAAGAAAATAGCGGAGATGACCGAGGGCACTTTCTACGTTATCCCCGAAAATGTAAAGCGTCCACATATTGCCTATGAGGTGCAACCAACCTCCGTGGAGGAACATGGAGCTGAAGAAAGGGATGATCTGTTCGATCAAGGAAAAGTGCACCGCAACGTCAAGTCTGAAATATCTTGCAGGAACGAGGCCGTAAAGGAGAAAAAATTCTCCCACATAAGGCCCAAGGGTCAGCTCGTACAGAAAGACCACAATGCATGATGCGATAATCAGGTAATTTACCACCGGCGTTCGGTAAGAAGGGTTTGCATCTCTTAAAGGGATCATTTTGTCTCCTCAAACTCATTTTCGCCAGAATTCAGGTACGAACAACACAATAACGGTGAAAATTTCGAGTCTTCCCAGAATCATGCAGAAAGTCAGGACCCCTTTGGCAAAATAGGGCATATGAAAGTAGTTTTCCGTAGGACCAACAGTACCGAGACCCGGACCTATGTTACCGATGGTGGCGGCAACGGAGGCAAAAGAAGTCAGGATGTCAACTCCTGTTGCGGCAACGAGAAGAACCCCAAGGCAGTATAAGAGCATGTAGAGTACGAAAAAACCGAGCACACTGTTCAACACATCCTGAGAAACCTGCTGGCCTTGAAGTTTAATCCGGGAGACCCCATGAGGGTGTATAAGCCGAAAGAGTTCACGGTAGGCGTGTTTTAAAAGAAGCATTACGCGCATACATTTCATGCCGCCTCCCGTTGACCCGGCACAGGCCCCTATGAACATGGAGATGAAGAGAATTGCCTGGGGCAAAAAGGGCCATGCTTCGTAATCTGCCGTTGCGTAACCCGTGGTTGTTATAATTGATATTACCTGAAAGAGTGAATAACGAAGGGCTTCCGTCAGATTTGAATAAACATTGCCGTGGACTGCGAGGGTTGTGAAAACCACAAAGGACAGAACCAGGGCGGAAAAAAATCTGAACTCCGGGTCCCGAAACATACGGCCCGGTTTTCCGATAAGAAGCTGATAGTGAAGCGAGAAGTTCACACCTGCAACGAACATAAAAAAGATGATCACGGCATCAACGTACGCACTGCGGAAGTGGGCAATGCTGGCATTCTTTGTAGAAAATCCTCCCGTCGCAAGCGTTCCAAAGGTATGGCAGAGCGCATCAAAAAGATTCATTCCTCCGAACATCAATAGTACCGTCTCCAGAACGGTGAAAAGGAGGTATACCTTCCAGAGCAGAAGAGCGGTATCTCTTATCCTGGGCCTTAGTTTATCCGGTACCGGTGAGGGAACCTCGGCTTTGTAGAGTTGCATGCCTCCTGCCCCCAGAAAGGGCAGTATGGCAAGAGAAAAGACTATTATTCCCATTCCTCCAAGCCAGTGGGTAAGGCTTCTCCAGAATAGAATCCCGGGAGCCACGGACTCTATGTCGGTCAGAACGGATGCGCCGGTGGTCGTAAATCCCGAAACGGATTCGAAAAAGCAGTCAACAAAGCTACCAAGAGTGCGGCTGAAGTAGAAGGGTAAAGCTCCAAGTATCCCGGCTCCTATCCATCCAAGGGTGACAATGGCCATGCCTTCTCTGTGGCCCAGTGCTACGACCTGTGCTTTACGGCCGGCGGCGAACAGGATGGATCCCCCCGTCAGGCCTGTTGCCATGGACTTTAAGAGAGGGCCAAAAGAGTCATCGGAATACCAGAGACCCGCAATGATCGGGAAAATCATGGTCATGGAGACGGAGATGAACAGGCCGCCCAGAGCTTTGCTCATGTAACCCCAGTGCATCGGTCACCTTCTCATCTTCACCATGAGTTCTCGTTCAACGGCGGAAATGCTCTGCCTGGTCGAAAGGATTACGACACGATCTCCGGGCTCGATGACCGTATCTCCCGTAGGGATGTGCGCCCCATCTTTGCGGATAAGACAAAGTATAAGAACCCCTCTCGGAAATTTTATATTTTTCAGAGGTTTCCCGGTTATGCCGGATTCCGGCTCCGCGACCACTTCAAGTACCTCCACGTCTTCTCCCTTGAGGGCAATTGCCGAAACAACCCTGCCTCTTCTCACGAATTGCAGTATTGTGTTAATGGCTGCAAGCCGGGAACTGACGATATTCCTCAAACCAACGGCCGACATCATTGGAATATAGGCAAATCTGTTTACCCTGGTTATTGTTCTGGCCGCACCGGCCTTCCCGGCAAGAAGCGAGCACAGAATGTTGGTACCATCGTCGCCCGTTGCTGAAATGACCATGTCCATGTGATGAATGTTCTCTTCGAGAAGTAGGTCCCGGTCGGTTCCGTCACCCTTTATGACCACGGCACGTTGCAGAAGGCTCGACAAATGGTCACATCGCTGGGCGTTTTTTTCTACTATTTTTACGCTGTAATTTCTGGCTTCCAGGGTTTGAGCCAACTTCAACCCAAAGTGCCCTCCCCCAATGATCATGATGTTTTTAACCTCTCTCGGAGTGCACCTGAAAAAGGCAAGCACCTTCCGAAGGACTGATTGCTCACAGGCCACGTAGAGAAGATCATTTTCCCGGATCTTATCACTTCCGGTAGGAACAAGAGTGTGTTCATCCCTGAAAACCACGCCTATTATAAAGGGCAGGCCTCCTGACTCGGCCCGAATATCCGCAACGGTCCGACCTATACAGGGGGAACATCCATCGATGCGAATTCCCAGAAGTTTTACCCTACCACCTGCAAATTCGCTAACGTCCTCGACATCCGGAACTGAAAGAAGCCTTACAACTGTTTTCACAGCCTCTTCTTCCGGATTTATGATCATGTCAATCTTCAATTCCCTGGAAAGAATATCCCGGCTTATTCCGTAGTACATATCACTTCTGATTCGGGCAAGTTTGACAACTCCGGGAGAAAGGACCCCGGCGAAGAAGGAGCTTATTATGTTTGTTTCGTCGCTGTCCGTCACGGCAAGGAAAAGGTCTGCTTCACGAATGCCTGCCTCCATCAGTACATTGGGATCATTCCCCGAGCCCAGTACGGGCTGAACGTCCAATAAGTTTTCGCAGCGACTGAGGGCTTCCGGATTTCGGTCTATAATGACGACCTCTTTGTTTTCGGTGGCGAGACGCTTAGCAATGTGGTAACCCACCTCACCGGCACCGACGATAATGATCCTGTTCATCAACACCCCCAAACCCGCTCAAACCGTCGCGGGTATTTTTCAATTTTAACACCTGTCTTGTAATGAAAGGAGAAGAAGGGTACAAGAGAATTTAGCCCCTGGGGGAAATTCCGGCAGGCTTTCGGGGATGAAATCGCCTGCTGTAAAAAAGCCCCGGCCTTTTCAAAAAAAGTAAATTTTTGTCTTGCATTCGTTCTAAAATTCTGTATAGTGTGGGCGGTTTTGTCGGAGCCTCCATTTATGGCGGTTTTGGGGCAAATACCCACCCATGAAGTGGAGGTTTTATTTTTTGTGAACTTAAAACGAAGGTAAAACCATGACGTGAGGATGCAGAGAAAAAGATGAAATCACTGGGAAAACACCTGATCGTTGAGCTTTATGATTGCAACAGAGATCTGATTGCTCGCGTCGATAAGGTGGAGCAAATCCTGGTCGACGCCGTTAAACTTTCAAAGGCAACCATTGTAGCACCCGTTTTCCACCAGTTTAACCCCCACGGTGTAAGTGGGGTGGTCGTAATAGCAGAATCCCACTTTTCCATTCATACCTGGCCTGAGTATGGTTACTGCGCTCTTGACATCTTCACGTGTGGAGAGCTCATTGATTCCGATGCGGCCTTACATTTTATGAAAGAGGCTTTTCAGGCAAAGAGTATGTCGGTGATGGAGCTCAAGCGGGGGACTCTGGATATTCCGGAGGGTGAATTGAGGCACAAGCCATGACGACTTTACGAGAGGCAGGCGGATCCTTTTTGTGGTTCAGAGAACCGGCTTTTAACGGGGTGGCGATAAGTTATTTGTGTGACAGGGTGGTCTACACCGGTCATTCCAGGTTCCAGCGCATAGACATCATCGACACCAGGCTTCACGGACGGGTGCTTTTTCTGGACGGCGTCGGCCAATCTGCAGAGCGCGATGAATTTATCTACCACGAGCTTCTCGTCCATCCGGCCATGTTCAGCCATCCCAATCCTGAGTCTGTGCTTATTGTGGGCGGAGCTGAAGGAGCTACACTTAGAGAGGTTCTCCGCCACGAAACGGTAAAGCGGGCGGTAATGGTTGATATTGACGGAGAGCTTATTGAAATCTGCAAAAAGTACTTGCCCCAGTGGAACTCCGGAAGCTTTGAAGACCCCAGAGCGGAAGTCGTCGTCGGCGATGGGCGGAAGTTTGTAGAAGAGACTGATGAAAAGTTTGACGTCATTATAGTGGATCTCAGCGATCCTCTTGAGGACAGTCCCGCGGTTTACCTTTTCACCAGAGAGTTTTACACCTTACTCCGGGATCACCTGAAAGATGCCAGCGGATGTGTGGTGGTTCAGGGAGAAGGTGTAAGCCCTCAGGAAAATACCCTTCACGTTCGCATGGTAAAAACCCTTGAAGCCGTATTCCCGGTCGTTCGACCCATTATATACAGCCTCCACAGTTTCCACCGGCCCGATTCCCACATTCTGGCAACGCTTCAGAAAGACTGGCAACCCGAGATGCCTGCCAGGCGTCTGGAGAAGGCGGGTATGAATTTGAAGTTCCTGTCACCGGAGGTAATGAAAGCAGTTTTTGCCGTCCCGCCTTACCTTAAGCAGGCTTACGAAAAAGAAAAGCACATAATCACCGACGAGAACCCCTCCTTTGAGGGCGTGTATCACCTGGAACCTGTCGATAATTAAAGCCCGGAGAGGGGCCTGCCATGCCCATATACGAGTTCCGGTGCAGAAAGTGCGGAAGGAAAAATGAGTTTATCACCTTCCGCATTTCCGAGCCTTTGAGTCCTTCCTGCCGTTATTGCGGCAGCAACGACCTCTCAAGACTCGTCTCGCGGGTAAGGGTCAGGCTCTCGGAAGAAACGAGGTTTGAGCGACTTGCGGATCCTGCCAGATGGGGAAATATAGACGAAAATGATCCAAGAAGCCTTGCCAGAGCCCTGAAAACAATGGGACAGGAGATCGGGGACGATCTCGAAACGGACATAGACGAACTCGTGGAAGAATCTCTTGAAGAAGGTCTTTCCGAAACCGAGCAGGCCGGCGGAGAGGAAGAGCAGAACGCCAGCGACCCTGTTTCATGAAGAATAACCGCCCGGGAAAACTCATGTCTCCAACCTACTGGGAATGGGAAATCGAGCTCGGGGAGACCGGGTTGACGCTGGCAGAGTTTATAAGCAAATCGACGGGTTTGCCGGGGTTTCAGGTAGAGGAGCTCATTCGTTTCGGCTCTGTCCACGTATCGGGCAAGAAAATTCACGATCCCCTGTTCCGTCTCGATGCCGGAAATATCGTCAGGATCTACTGGCCCTGGCATGGAGTGCATCGCTTTTACGAGATCAATCCGGAGCGAATCATTTTCAGAGACAAGTGGGTGCTGGCTTACAACAAAGAAGCCGGTATCCCCAGCCAGCAAACCCCGTCGGATAGTTACAACAACGTTTACCACGCAATCATCAGGTTTCTGCGACGGGAAGGGATCTCAGAACCCTACGTTGCAATTCACCACAGGCTCGATCAGGACACCTCGGGAGTTATTATTTTTTCCGTTGACAGGGGTGCCAACAAAGAGCTTGCCAGGGCTTTTTCACGAAGGCAGGTAACCAAGGAGTACCTGGTGTGGGCCGAAGGCAGGCTTCCGTCAACGGAATGGATTGCAGACCAGGACATAACCAGGCTTAAAGCACGCTACACCTGGACGGAACATGGAAAGGGAAAAAAAGCGGAGACTTATTTCAGGGTTCTGCTCAGCAGAGGCAATACTCACCTTTTACTTGCCCTGCCAAAAACGGGACGAACCCACCAGATACGGATTCACGTAACGGCAAGTGGCCTGAGAATCCCCGGAGACAGGCTTTACGGAGGACGACCTCAAAGGCACCTTCTGCTCCACGCCTACCGCCTCCGCCTTAAGCACCCCGTAACAGGCATACCGCTGACAATCACCGCCCCTCTCCCCGATTACTGGCCTGAACGTGAAAGCATAGCTCTTTTGCTTCGGGACTGAGACAGCCCGCCTCCATTCGAATCCTGTCAAGCCCTTCGAGAATACCGGAAACGGCCGATTCGGTTTCATCGAGGAGAGCATCCAGGGAATGCTGTTTGTTTTCCTCTTCTACTTTAAGCTGCTCTAATCTCTCAAGATTTACCTTCACGGTCTCAACCCTCATGGTGAACTCTCTCAAGAGCGAAGCAATGCCTTCGTCGATCAGGCGATGCACGTATCCAAAGCGGAAGTTCTGGCGGTAGTCGCGGAATGCATAAAGGACTTCCTCTCTGGCCTGACGCTTAACCAGGGAAACGGCCTCGAGCAGGTTGTCTTCTCTTAGTAATGCTTCTTTGTCTGTCCTGTGAGCCCGCAAAAGCTTCTTCAGCCTGTTCCAGAGTCTGGCCATCCTGCCCAGGCCGTATTTTGCATAGAGAACACCCTTCGCGAGCACGTAATCATCGGCAAGCAGTCCAAAATTCGGAGGCGAAACATTCCATGATGGACTCCAACGATCCATGCTCAATTCCTCACCTTCGGTCAAAGTGACGCCAAGTCCACGAAGGGCATTCCGGTAGTCCTCCAGTGGAACTTTAAGGAGCGACCAGAAACCTCTCGCCGCTTCAGATAACCTGTATCGTACGAAGTCCTCCTGTTCCCTGGCAAAGGTCATAATTCTGACGTTGACTTTATCGATAACAAACCTGGCCAGGTCGGCTCTGAAATGGATGTAAAAGTCATAAAGAGCAGTAATAAGACCCTTTAGATCCTTCAATCTTGTTTCAAAGGACTCTTCAATACGATAATTCTCTATCATTCTGACGGTATCGGAAACAACGGGACCGTATTTCAGGTCAAAAAACTTTTGAATTGCTTTATCACACTCGGCAACGAGAGAATTTCTCAGTCCTGATATCATGCTTTCAAGCATATTCATCGCCGAGACGACATCGTGCTGTCGTTTCTCTATTTCCGAAATAACCTGCTTCTTCTCCCGGAAATCCCCTTTAAGTAAAGATTTTCTCGTGCGGATAAAATCCAGAACAGACGCCCCCACCAACCTGGCTCTGGTAACACCTGTGTCTATCACCAGCGCTTTACCTCGAGCCACGATACCGGTAAGTTCCCCTCTAAAAAGGGAAAAGCCCTTATTAGAGATTTTAAGTAACTCAGGCGTGGTTTCCTTCCACAGTGACAGCCTGCGCGATTCTGAAACCGAGCCCCCGGACCGTTCGATGAGCTCTGCCAGAGCCGAAAACGTGAAAACCTGCGGCCTGCTTTCAAACAACGCCAGTTCCTTCCGGACCCGTTCTTCAAGGCCAATCAGATCTTCAGACGACGGGTGCACGTCCATATCCACATTCAGGACAAAAACCGTGCTTTCCATCATCGATAAGGAGCGGATGAATTCCAGCAACTTAAAATCTGCCTCTCTCAAGCCTATTCTGCTGCTTATAACATAAACTATCGCATGGGCCGTGTAGAGGTATTCCTGAAGGAGCGCATAATGCAGTGGATTTGGCGCGTCACTTCCCTGGCAATCCGCAATTTCCACATCCCTTTCGATCCACCCACCGGGATAGCGTAGCTCCACATTTCGGACGTATACCGCATGGGATTCACGACCAACGTATTCCCGGTGCCTTACGAGTTCGGATCCTTTCAGTTTAATAACCGGTTGATCTTTCAGGACAGACTCAAGGGACTCATAACCCTCCAGGTAGGCCTTAAGAAGAAGCAGGTTTCTGCGGCCTTCGTGCGAAAGGTCTGCTTCGGCAAAGGCATTAAGGGCCTTTGCAAGAACCTCTCTGTCTTTTTGGCGCCTTATGTCGAAATCCCTTATTTCTCCGAAAAACGAAGCCACTCCTGAAAGGCCTTTTACGATTCTTCTGACTTCGCCGTCAACCTGGTCAAGGCTTTTGAGCTGAATCACCGCTTCAGGTTTTTCGTCGCTTATAACCCGGGTCACAAAGGCGGTTACAATTCCGGCACCGCGTTTAAGCAGGTCGTCCCCCAGCAGAGCGTTAATCAGAGTACTTTTTCCGGATTTTACGGATCCGACAACGGCTATCCTGAATCGCGAATCTGAAAAGGTATCCCCGGCAAACCCGATGTAACTGTTCCATTCCTTTACTTCCTTTTCCGTTGCAATTCCGGTAGCAGAAAGCTTATCGATGTGACCTTTTAAACTTTCCAGGATGGAAAAAAATTGATTTTTCAGAGCATTATAAGAGTTAGCCATGGCTCTCCTATCTTAGCTGGAAATTGGGGATTTCCGGTCAGCTTTAACTGATACCGGATTCATAACCAGCCGTTTACCACATTTTCAAAGCAGGGTACCTTCAAACAGGCATCTTCCGCAGATCTGGATTACAAGGAAAATTCCTCAAAATCAAGCAACTGTGGGAGTACTCATGAAGCCTTTCGGAAATTTTGGGAAATTTCACGGGCGCAGGAATAAAGCCTGCTCAAATCACAGGTTAAAAATCAAAGGAGTAGTACAGAGCAAGCCCCCTGGCTTTGACATATTCCTCAACTTCGGGCTCGGAAATCATATAAGTGACGAGTACCGGAAAGATATTTTCAAACACACCTTCCAATCTTTTCAACCTTCTCTGGATGAATCGATCCACATCTTTTCTGGAGAGCTGGCTCTTCCCCTCCCCGATGATGGTCACCTTCTCTTCGCCTCTCCGGCCTTCTCCGATTATGTTCACTTCAACATACTTCCCGCTTTTATCCCTTACAAATTGCCTCCTCAACCTTCCTTCCACAACGATCTGATAGTCTCTTTCCAGCAGCCTGGGCAAAGAGCGAAACGCTTCGTCCTCCAGTCTGTATCCAACCGTTATTGCAAGCCCTCCCAGCTGTTCTCTGGTTTTCCGATGCTCTGAAGCCAGGGCACGCAACTCCATCTCGGTGCGCTTTTGAGCTTCCGCAAGCTCTTCAACCCTGACGGCAAGAGCATTCAACCTCTCATCCGTCCTGCGTTGAGCTTCCGCAAGTTCCTCTACCCTCTGCTCGGTCCTCTTCTGAGCCTCCGCAAGCTCCTCTACCTTCAAAGCAAGTGAATTCAACCTCTCATCCGTCCTGCGCTGAGCCTCCGCCAGCTCCTCAACTCTCTGCTCGGTCCTCTTCTGAGCTTCAGCAAGCTCCTCCACCTTCAAAGCAAGTGAATTCAACCTCTCGTCGGTCCTGCGTTGAGCTTCCGCAAGTTCCTCTACCCTCTGCTCGGTCCTCTTCTGAGCCTCCGCAAGCTCCTCCACCCTCTGCTCGGTGCGCCGTTGAGCCTCAGCAAGCGCTTCTATCTTCTCAGCAGCTCGCTGTTGCGCTTCGGCCAGATCTCTGACGATATTTCTCAGATCATCGAACTCCTGCTTGCCGACAGACTCCGCCCTCTGTCTTTCCAGTTCCTCAAGAAGCCCGAGCAGGATTTCTCTGAGATCGGGTGAAACCTTTTCCAGTTTTCTTATAAAGGCTACACTCACGGGCATATCCTAAAATCTCCCTTCATTGTTTCTCAAACATTATACAAACTTTCAGAAAAAGCAAATCGGTTTTGACGATATGCCTCACGGATAGAGTAACAAAATCAGGAGATCAGGGGGGTTCTCAAATGCTTACGGAGTAATTATTTTCATAAAGGCTTCAGCAACCTGAAAAAAGGGGGATTTTCATCCGTGAAGTGGAGACCCTTACGTCTTAAAAATCCCGTAATGCATTATGAATGGGGCCAGAGGGGTAAGGGCGCTTTCATACCCAGGCTAATAGGCCTGCACGATTGGGACGAGAACCTTCCATGGGCAGAACTGTGGATGGGAGCACATCCCAAGGCCCCGTCCAGAACAGAAATAGAGGGCAGAGAAGCAGGACTGGACGAGCTTATCCATTCCTTTCCCGAAGAACTTCTGGGAAACCGAATTCTGAATAAGTTTGGCGCAGAACTCCCGTTTCTTCTCAAAGTGCTCACGGCGGCTGAACCACTTTCCATTCAGGCCCACCCGGATGCTCAAAGGGCCCGCGAACTTCACAGGCTACAGCCGGAGCACTATCCGGACGCCAGACACAAACCCGAAATAGCCATAGCCCTGGAAAATTTTGAGTGTTTGGTGGGGATCGGTTCCCCGGAGATTCTGGAGAACAAGCTCAGAAAATATCCGGAAATAAGAAAGCTGGTCGCAGAAGATATCGATCCTACCCGACCCGATTCGGAGCGGATTTTCAAAAAGCTTATATCCCTATCAATCGATGCCCCCGATCGCATTGAAGAAGCGGTAAATGCCTTACACAAACGCCTGCTGACGAAGTCCCGGGACAGCCTGGAACGCATGGAAAAATTGTTTCTGTCACTTTCCACCAAATACGACCATACCGACGTGGGTCTTTTGCTAATATTTCTGATGAATCATTTAGCCCTGACACCGGGGGATGCGGTTTACCTCGGACCGGGAATACCTCATGCCTACATATCAGGAGCTATAGTCGAATGTATGGCAAACTCGGACAACGTCGTGCGAGCAGGCCTCACACCCAAGCACAAAGACGCCAGAACTCTGCTTTTGATAGCCGACTGCTCCTCAGCGCCTTCGGTAATACATTCGGCCTCCGAGAATCCCGTAACCGTTTACGAAACTCCCGCTCCAGAATTCAGGGTAACCCGATATAACTGCCGGGAAGAATATACGGTGCACATAGCCCCCGGGACTCTACCGGTTATGATATTTATTCTGGAAGGGAAAGGCCTTATCAGATGGGGGCCCGGAAATTCTGAAAAGCTTACAACCGGGGAAGTTGCCTTCATTCCGGCAGCCCTTCAGTCATGCCAGCTCGGCTTCTATCCCGGCACCATAGCATTTTCCGTACACGTTCCCTGATCCCTTATCATCCCTGTTTTTCCGCCCGCTCATCCTTCATGGGCAGTATGAAATAGAAGGAATTACCGTACTTTTCCGGTTCACAGCCGACAACACCCCCGTGGATTTCTACAACGTTCTTTACGAAGCTGAGGCCGTGCCCGGTGCCGGAGGCGACCTCACCGTGCCGTTCCGCCCTATACCCTTCTTCAAAGACTTTCCTGGCTTCTTCTTCGCTAAGAGGTTCTCCGGTCGTGAAAACCGATATCTTCAGGCCGTGGATATTCTCGCCGAAGTAATCCTTCAGAACCTGCCAGTCGTAAGACACCAGCTTAACCTTATTCCCGGCAGCATCTTCGATATCTCCCGCATACTTCAATGCGTTGGAAAAGAGGTTATCGAAAACCTGCGAAATCAAACCCTTATCAACCAGCAGGACGACCTCTTTATCGGGAATGTTGTCCAGGGTCCTGTTTACGGTGATACCCTTTTTTGCGAAGAGAGGCTCGTACCGTTCCAGAAGGGGATCGATGATCTCCGATTTGAAGTTGCAGGGCTGTTTGCGCAAGACATAGGTGCCCTGCACGAAATGATCTCTTCTCAACAAGCTTTCCAGAAAAAGGCTGGTATGATTGTAATGTTTTTCCAGAGCCCTGTTTTCCTCCTCGAGTTTGTCGTTAAGAGTTGATAACTCATGATAGATTTCACAGAGCTGCTTCGTCAGGGCCAGTTTTTGAAGTTGTTCCTGAGAAAATATGATCAAATCGCGGATATCCTTCTGCAGCCCTCTGTATGAATTTATCAGCTTCTTCATACGCCTGAGATAGAGCCTGTAGTACATATTGGGAGAGATCACGTTATGCTCGATGTCCGCTACCAGTTGATTTATAAACTTAAGATGTTGCAGATTCTGCTGTATAAGGAGCTTTTGATGAAGGTTGTAACCTATCCGGTTGGCAAATTTCTGGAGGAAAAAAGTATCCGACTCGCCGCATTCCGCGCATTCCACTTCCAGCATCCCCAGGATTCCGTCTTTACCTGAAAAGGGAAACCACTTGGAAAGAGCCTGATTTCCCCTTATGGGAAAGGCCCATCCCCTATCGGTTCTGTACATGGAATCTCTTATATCGATAATCTCATTTCGCTCCGACCCTTCAAGAATGCCCTTCTCACTCGTGCACACCTTTTCCAACCGACCATTCTGATGCTGGACCACGTACAGGGAGCTCTCAAAACCGAAGAAAACCTTCGGAACCGTTACCGAAATCAGGTAAAGATGATTGAGATCTGTGGATTCCTGAGCAAGGTCAAAAAAGGTTGCAAAAGCCTCTTCCTGAAGTTTTTTGAAACCGTATCTTTGATAATCCTGTTTCTTTTGTTCAACCCGCCGCATCACTTCGTCCAGCGTTATGTATCCCATAACTCTCCTTTTACCTGTTCGTTGAGATATCGGGCCAGAAACGCTGCAACTCGTATTCCCATTCATGCTTCAGGGTTCTGGAAAGAAGAGCCTTAACGGCTTCTCGAGGATCCTCTCCTTCATACAGCACGGAATAGACCCTTTCGCAGATGGGCATGTCCACTTTCAAGCGTTTAGCCAGATTATAAACGGACCTGGCGGTTTTTACTCCCTCTGCAACCATCTTCATTCCCGAAAGAACCTCATCCAGCGACTTCCCGCGCCCCATCTCATAACCCACGGTTCTGTTTCTGCTGAGCTCACTCGTACAGGTCAGAAGAAGATCGCCGACCCCGGGCAGGCCCAAAAACGTAAGGGGGTGAGCCCCCATGGCAACACCAAGACGGGTCATTTCGGCCAATCCTCTGGTTATAAGAGCCGCTCTGGTGTTATGGCCGTAACCGAACCCGTCGCTTGCACCGGCTGCCAGGGCAAGCACATTTTTGACCGCACCCGCCACCTCCAGCCCTATAATGTCCGTACTGGTATAAACCCTGAAATACTCGGTTGCCATCACCTGCTGGATAAATCGGGCCGTATCAAGATCTTCCGCCGCAACGGTAACCGCCGTCGGAATTTTTCTTATCACCTCTCTGGCAAAGGATGGCCCTGCCAGACAGGCATATCTGATCTTTCGTCCTTCCGGTAATATATCCCGCCATACGCCGGACATGGTAAGCAGAGTCTCGTTTTCAATCCCCTTGGTAGCACTCACAACAACGGACCCATCCCTGAGATGGGGGATCATGTCAGTTGCAACCGATCTGTAAACGTGAGAGGGAACCACCATAACTATAAAGGAGCGATCCCCTAAGGCAGACTCAATATCGTTATGAGCCGTTATGAGCTCACTCAACCGAAATCCGGGAAGATAGATCGGATTTTCACGGGATCTGTTTATCGCATCACACACTTCCTGTTCGTAAACCCAGAGGTGAACCCGATACCCCTTTTCCGCCAGAAGATTTGCCAGTGTCGTTCCCCAGCTTCCGGCACCTATAACCGAAACTTCCGATACATTCATGAAATCTTCCTCCACAATTATCTTTCCAAATTCCCGGGAAATTACACGATCACCCCGGTTTTAATGCCACCAAAAGCATCCACGAAAATCGCCCCACACCCCCACGATCTCTTTTACCCGCGTCACCTCAGGAAATTGTTGCTTCACGGTTTCCGATGCTTCAGGATTCGTTGTCGTCATCCTTTTCCACTTCACCTACCACCGCCAGATCGACGATCTTCTCATCTTCTTCGAGTTCCATGAGCTTTACGCCCTGAGTTGCCCGTCCCTGAAGGCTTATGTCAGAGGCCTTGAGCCTTATAAGCTTGCCCAAATTGGTAATGAGCAGAATTTCGTCTTCGGGATCCACCAGACAAAAGCCGGTTGCGTAACCGTTTCGCTCCGTTACTTTTATACCCATAACCCCCATTCCGCCGCGCCCCTGCACGCGAAATTCGGAACACAGAGTCCGCTTTCCGTAGCCTCTGTCCGAAACCACCAGAATCGCTTCCTGCCCCTGATAAACCTCCATACCGATGACATAGCTATCCGACACATCCATTCCCTTGACGCCCTGAGCGGCCCTGCCAAGAGGCCGCAGGACGGACTCGTCGATGACTATCACCTTACCGTGACGGGACATAAGAAAAAGCTTATCACTTCCGGTGGTAAGCCTCGCCCGGATTAATTCGTCTCCATCCCTGAGAATGACGGCTCTGACGCCTGTGGACAGCGGTCTGGAAAAGTTATCCAGGCTCATCTTCTTTATAATGCCTTTCTTCGTGCACAGCACCACATAAGCATCTGGCCTGAATTCCTTAACGGGAAGAACCGTGGCAACCTTTTCGCCATCCTGCAAATTAAGAAGGTTCACAATTGCCCTGCCCTGAGACGAAGGCGACGCTTCCGGGACATCTCTTACATTCAGCCAGTAAACCCGGCCCAGGTTCGTAAAAACCAGAAGAACGTCGTGGGTCGAAGCCGTCAGGATAGCGTGAACGAAATCTTCTTCCCTGGTCGTAACCCCACGACGACCTCGGCCTCCCCGCCTTTGACTCCTGTAAACGTGGACAGGAGTCCTCTTTATATAACCCTCTCTACTCAGGACCACCACCACTTCCTGATCCGGTATCAGATCGTCCCAGTCGATCTCATCGGCCTGAGGCACGATGGTCGTTCTCCTTTCATCGGCGTACTGATTTACGAGCTCCTCCAGCTCCTCGTGAATGATCCTGTTAACCAGGGCAGGCGAACTCAGGACCTGCCGATAGTACTCTATATTTTTGAGCACTTCTCGATACTCATCCACTATTTTTTCTCTCTCCAGCCCCGTAAGCCTCTGGAGCCTCATATCCAGTATGGCCTGGGCCTGAGCGTCGGAAAAATCGAATCTTTCAATCAGAGCCCCTTTGGCCTCAGAAGGAGACCCGGAAGCCCGGATAATGGCAATGACTTCGTCAATAAAATCCAGTGCCTTCTTAAGCCCTTCCAGAATGTGGGCTCTTTGCTCGGCCTTTCTGAGATCGTACTCGGTGCGCCTGACTATTACGGTCCTTCGAAAGTCGAGAAAATGGGCAAAGACTTCTTTAAGAGAAAGCACTTCAGGGCGGTTATTAACAACGGCAAGCAAGATGACTCCAAAGGTTGTTTCAAGGGGGGTGAATTTATAAAGCCGATTTTCCACAACCTTGGGGCTTGCATCGGGCCTCAGGGTAATAACCACTCTCATGCCTTCCCTATCCGACTCGTCACGGATTTCCGTTATGCCGTCTATTTTCTTTTCTCTGACGAGTTCGGCGATTCTTTCGAGAATCTTGGCCTTGCTGACCATATAAGGAATTTCCGTTATGATGAGAGCCTTCTTTTTTCCCCTGAGCTCTTCAACGTGAACGCGACCTCTAATCCTTATGGTTCCGCGGCCCGTCTCATAAGCCTGCTTTATGCCTTCCAACCCGTAGATAATCCCTCCGGTCGGAAAATCCGGTCCCGGCATCAGCCGGTATAATTCCTCGTAAGGTACATCGGGGTTTTCAAGATAAAGCTGAATAGCCCGGCACAGCTCGGCAAGGTTATGGGGTGGAATGTTCGTGGCCATTCCCACGGCTATGCCCGAAGCTCCGTTCAGCAGAAGGTTAGGAACCCTGGTCGGCAGCACCAGAGGCTCCATCAGTGAATTGTCATAGTTGGGCTGAAACGGAACGGTTTCCTTATCTATGTCCTGCATGAACTCATGGGCAAGCCTTGCCATTCGGACTTCGGTGTACCGCATCGCCGCCGGCGGGTCCCCGTCCACGGATCCGAAGTTACCCTGCCCGTCCACAAGAGGATAGCGCATGGAAAAGTCCTGAGCCATCCTCACGAGGGCATCGTAAACGGCAGCATCACCATGAGGATGGTACTTACCTATAACGTCACCGACGATTCGGGCCGATTTCTTGTAAGGCCTGTTATAGGCATTGTTGAGCTCATGCATTGCAAAAAGAATTCGCCGATGTACCGGCTTAAGGCCGTCTCTTACATCGGGAATGGCCCGCCCGATTATGACGCTCATTGCATAGTCGAGGTAAGACAGACGAATCTCATCCTCTATGTTTATTATTCTGGTTTTCATCGCTTATTATCGTCCCCCGTCAGATATCCAATTCTCTGAATTCAAGAGCGTTCTGCCTTATGAATTCACGCCTCGGATCGACCTGATCGCCCATAAGTATTGTGAAGAGTTCTTCGGCGTGATACTGATCCTCAATCCTGACCTGAAGAAGGGTTCTTTTTTCGGGGTTCATCGTGGTTTCCCAGAGCTGCTCCGGGTTCATCTCACCCAGACCCTTGTACCTCTGTATGGTAAGCCCCTTGCGTGCGCTCTCAAGAAGGTAATCGTAAAGACCGTCCAGACCACTGCACTGACGGCTATTTTCTTTCCCCTGAGAAATCAGGAAACAGCTCTGAAGATAGGGTCTGATGAAGTGAGCGATCTCCGCAAGCTTCCTCAGTTCCACGGACTTCAGGAAATCGTATTTCAGCTTTAATCTCCTGGAGCCACCGTTTTCCGGGTCCTGCGACAGTACCACCACAAGGTCATATCCCCGACCTTCCTCTTCTCTCTCCAGCGAAACCACCTCATAGCCCATTTTTTCGAGAAGACCTTTAAGCTCCAGCACGACTTCTTCGTCAAGATCGACAAAAGGACCTTCCCTAGAGGCTATGACCTCTCCCAGCGAACAGGCCAGGTCTTTCACAAACCTGCGTGGAAATCCCTTCATGGCCAGTTTGTCAGCCCACTGTTTGAAATTCCTGTACAGTGAGAAAAGTTTCAAAAGCTCCTCGGCGGGAATCGGTTTATCTTGTCCTTCGGGAGTAACCGAGGTACCCTCAACGGCCCGTCTGACCAAAAACTCCATCATCTGTTCATCGTCAAGGAGATAGTACTCTTTCTTACCTTCCAGAACCCTGTAAAGCGGAGGCTGGGCAATGTAGAGATGGCCGTTTTCGATTAACTCGGGCATCATTCTGAAGAAAAAAGTTAAAAGCAGCGTTCTTATGTGGGCTCCGTCAACGTCTGCGTCGGTCATCAGGATAACTTTGTCGTAACGGAGTCTGGATATATCAAAGTCATCGGGGCCTATCCCCGTCCCGAGAGCGGTAATCAGAGTACGAATCTCCTGGTTTTGAAGCATTTTATCGAAGCGAGCCTTCTCCACGTTTAAAATCTTGCCACGAAGCGGAAGGATTGCCTGAAAACGCCGATCCCTACCCTGCTTGGCCGAACCCCCTGCCGAATCCCCTTCCACGATGAACAGTTCGGCTTTCCTGGGGTCTCGCTCCTGGCAGTCGGCAAGCTTCCCGGGAAGACCGTGATCGCTGAGAAGCCCTTTGCGCCGGGTTAACTCTCTGGCCCTTCGGGCTGCCTCCCTCGCTCTGGATGCCTCAAGAACCTTGTCAATAATGGCACGAAACACCCTGGGATGTTCTTCAAAGTAGGTACTCAACCTATCGCCGACGAGCTGTTCCACCAGGCCTCTAACTTCCTGATTCCCGAGCCTGGTTTTAGTCTGTCCTTCAAACTGAGGATTGGGTACCTTCACGCTTATAACGGCTACAAGACCTTCCCTTACATCGTCGCCCGTAAGCTTCTCAACCTCGTTCCTGGGTATCTTTTGCTCGAGAGCCGTGTGTTTTATGACCCTTGTCAGAGCCGTTTTAAAACCCACGAGATGGGTTCCACCTTCTCTGGTATTTATGTTGTTGGCAAAAGAAAAAATCTTCTCTTTGTAAGAAGAATTGTACTGGAAAGCCACTTCAATAATCACGTCGTCCTTTTCACCGGAAATATAAATTACCTCAGGATGCAGAACCTCTTTGTTTGCATTCAAATGTTCCACGAAGGCCACAATCCCGCCTTCGTAATGATACTTTTTTTCTTTTCCCGTCCTTTCGTCAATAAGCTCAATGGTTAGACCCGGGTTAAGGTAAGCAAGCTCTCTCAGTCTTTGCGAGAGAATATCAAAATGTATGCTGGTTTCGGGAAAGATCTGAGGGTCAGGTCGGAAGGTTACCTTTGTGCCACGACGTTTTGTTTCTCCTATGATCCGGAGTTCCGTAACCGGCTCACCACGTTCATACCTCTGATGGTAAACTTTCCCATCTCTCCTGATTTCAACTTCAAGATACTCACTTAAGGCATTTACCACCGATACCCCTACACCGTGAAGCCCGCCGGCCACCTTATAGATGCTGCTGTCAAACTTACCCCCGGCATGAAGCCTGGTCATAACAACCTGAACCGCCGGAATCCCCTCTTTTTCGTGAACATCGACGGGAATACCTCTCCCGTCGTCCTCCACGGTAATGCTCTCGTCAACGTGGACCGTTACCTTTATGTTCCTGCAGAAACCGGCAAGAGCCTCGTCAACACTGTTGTCCACCACTTCAAAGACCAGATGGTGAAGCCCTTCTGTGGACACGTTCCCTATGTACATGGAAGGACGCTTGCGCACCGCCGAAAGCCCTTCCAGAACCGTTATCTGGCGGGCCGTATATTCGTTACCGCCGTACTCCATGACAGTTTGATCCATCGGCCGCACTCTCCTTTCGATTTCCGAAAACTCGTCGCAAAAAGCCGAAAATACGCCGTAACTATACCACAGCCTCCGACTTTTTCCAAATTCGGTCGCCACCGCTCCGAAAAAATCGCCGAAATTACCCTCAACGGGATATAGGGTAATCAAATCGAAAAATTATCTTGACTATTTTCAAATTTATTCCCAATAATGAAACGTAACTCAAAGGAGGGGCGGTTCTTTTATTCCTGATTAATTACAGGAACTCAGAAGGGAGGGGATAGCCCGGAAAGACTTGGCTTATCTAACACCGGTTTTCCAGAACATCGGGACTTTGGGGCAAAAAACAGATTGCGAGGGAGGAAAGAGCAATGCTACGCAGGTTATTGGGATTGTCCTTTGCGTTCCTTCTTTTGGTATCAGGAGTTTCGTTAGCTCAGCAGGAAGAACCCAAAGATATTACAGAAGAAGTGATAGTCGGACCCGGTACCGTGAGCATAGCCACGAAGAAAGACATTATGATGAGCTTCGGCGCACTGATAAGGTTTATTCCCACGGCAGAATCTAATTGGGACTTCGGTATGAGCGACAACGTTCCCGGATATCTTATAAATCCCGTAACCATGCAGCCGACTCTGGATGCCAAGTTCTTTGAAGCTCACTTCAACGAGTCCGGTACTGTGCGAGACGGATACATCAGAAACGAAGATAAGCTCTATTTTAACGCCATGCCCAAAGACCGCAAGTGGTCCTTTTATGCGGCACTTGAATACGACCGTCCGATTGACACCGACACCGTGGATAACAGAGGCGGTAGAGGAGACAACAGCAACTTCGGGCTGGAACGACTCAACGTAAGCGTTGCGCTACCCTTCAACACCCGGCTGCATGCCGGCTGGGATGTATGGGGGTTTGATCACGGCGAAGCAGCTTCCATGGTTTACGGAGACGATAACCCGGGATTCTGGCTGGAAGGCACCGTCGGAAGGCTCTCTTACAACATAGGTTACTTCAAGCTTGAAGAAAATGACTTCCAGACCAGTCTTTCAACGGCGGTAGCAACCAGAGAATACTTCGATTCCGATGCAGACAGAGACCTTTTTGCCGGCTGGGCAGAGTACAAACTCAACGACAGTCATAAAATCAGGGCTTTTTACGGTTATGACCGGATCCGGAGCGTTCAGATAGGAGACATGCTGGGACTTCTAAGTGGTGGTCAGGCCGGCATTGTGGGCAACTACGATGCCGAGATCGACTCTCACCATCTCGGTGCCTATTATGTCGGTAACTTCGGCGGCCTGAAGCTCATGCTTGAAGGAGTATATCAGTTCGGAAGCGCGGACAACACGGGCCTCAGCCGATACGGAAAGCCCGACGATTACGACATATCGGCTTATGCTCTGGCCGCAGACATCTCCTACGACCTGAAGGACCTCGTCGGATTCTCTCTCAAGCCCCATGTAGGCGTAATGTACACCTCCGGCGACGATGATCCCAACGACGACGAATTGAACGGCTACGAAGGAATTGAAAATGCCCAAAGGTTTTCGGAAATCTGGGGCGGTGAAAATACCATCATAGGCGATACCAACTTCGTTCTGGGTACAATCCTTTACGGATACATACCGGAGCTTTACGGAAACGGCACCCCGGTATTTACCGGAGGGCTCCAGAATGCGGCCGGATCCATGGGCGGTGGTCGAGGAGACAATCCCGGCCTGACAATGCTCAGCGTCGGACTTACTGCAGCTCCCAGGATTTTCCTGATTTACCGGACCAACTTCAACTTCTTCTGGTGGAACGAAGACTTCGTCGTGACCAACTGGGTAAATCCCACAATCAGCACCCCTGTTGAATCGGGCTACGCCGGTTTTGAGTGGGACAACGAACTCACGCTTGCACTCAACAAAAACACCTTCATCAAAGGCCAGATGGCCTTCTTCTTCCCCGGCGACGTCATTAAAGACGTAACCCGTGCTATAAGCGGTACCGAAAGCGACGACGTGGCTTCCCGAATCGCTGCCGAACTCATCTGGAAATTCTGATATTAACACCTGAGGCTAACTCGTGTAATAAGGGGTCGGGTACTTTCCCGACCCCTTTTGCTTTTTACGGAGTAATCATCATGCCCAGGATTGCCGTCACGTACCACGAAAGCTTCAGCCGAAGAAGCTATCTGACACGGGGAACCCGGCTTTCGGATTTTCCCGAAGTACTGAAAGATCTGGTCTCCGAAGGCAGGGTCGAGATTGTAAATGTCGGCGCCGTACCCGACGAGATCATACGGCTGGTTCACACGGACGATCACATATACCGGGTAAAACAGGATCCTCTGTGCAGTACTGCATGGCACTCTGTGGGAAGTGTTCTCACAGCAACGGAACTCGTCGTAACAGGACGTTTCAGACGAGCCTTTGCCCTCATCGGCGCAGGCGGTCATCATGCCGGCAGAAACTACTTCTGGGGCTATTGCTGCTTCAACGATGTCGTGATCACCATAGAATACATCCGAAACAGGTACGGCCTTAAAAGATTTGCCATCATAGACACCGATGCTCATCACGGAGACGGAACACGAGAACTGGTGCAGAACGATCCCGACGTTTTACATTGTTGCGTATGCAGCATGAATTATCGTTCAGGGGATAATTCCAAGATAGACATTTCCGCTTTTGATGTACTTGCATCCTGTAGGAGCTTTCAGGAACGGGACGAAGCCTATGCCGAAGCGATCAGGAGCCGTTTTATCCCGGCCGTTGAGAGCTTTGCTCCCGAAGTGCTTTTCTGGTATTTTGGTTTTGACACACACAGAGGAGATTACGGCGATCTGGGGCTGACTTCCGAAGCCTACGTAAAGATTGCAGAAAGCGTAACGGTCACAGCCGAAAGACTCTGTGACGGAAAGCTCGTTGTGGTTCTCGGAGGAGGCTCCAGAAGAGATCTGGCATCTCACGTAATCCCTCGGGTAATTAGAACCATAGCGGAGTTAGAACCCGCATGAAAGAATACAACCGCTTGGCAAAGATAATCTGGCACATAGCTTACCACAATCCCGGCAGCTATGGACTTTTCTGGGACGATGACGGAACCATGCCGCTTAAAGAATTCCTCTGGGCCTGTAATGTCGAACCGGAACTGCGGGTTATTAACAGAGACTATCTTAACAGGCTCACACTTCTGGGGGTCGATCTGCCCTTTACCGTGGACGGTCCCAGGCTCAGGCTGATCCGGCCGAAACCCCTCTATGCCGAAGTCGATCCACCCGGAGCGCTTTATTACGGAGCATCGCTGCCTTCTGTGCCTCTGATTTCAAAAAAAGGTCTTATTCCGCCTTCGCACAGGTCCTACCTGGGGATGTGGGACAGTTCAGAAAACTCCCTCCTTTACGGAAAACCTCTTGAAAAGAAGGTCCCCGTCAGGATTAATACCGTCAAAGCGAAAGAGCTCGGCGTGACTTTCCTGAAAACCGACAACGAAGGCTTCTTCCTGACCTCTCAACCCATTCCCCCTGAGGCAATTGACATTCCTCTACTTGACGAAAGAACTCAAAGGAAGCTTGAAGAAAGAAGGAAAAGAAAAGAAGAAAAAGAACGTCGTAAAAGTGAAGAGGCCGGGAAAAGAGTTCCCGGCGTTCCTGTTCCGGACATTGCCTATCTTAAGTCTCTATACGGAGAGGACAGGGCGTCCGAAGAAGCAGAAACGAAAGGCCGGGAGAAAAAGGACAGGAAACGCCGGAAAGGACCGGACTGGAAAAGAGAAGCCAGGAAGATCCGTAAAACCAAGCGGAGCTTATAGCCGGAGCTGTGGTAAAGGTGAAAGGAGGGTCAATCTCATGAGGTCTCTGAGCCGGGCGGTCGCAGGATTTTTTTTACTCCTACTGTTTTCGAACACGGCCCACGGTAAAACCGTTTACGTAAACGATTACATCGAAATAACCCTCAGAAGTGGACCGGGCACCGACTACAAGGTAATCGGCATGCTCCCTTCGGGAACCGCCCTCGAACTCAGGGACAGCAATGAAGGGTGGAGCTTTGTGGTACCCCTCGAAGGGCCTTTCAAGGGCAAGGAGGGCTGGGTGCTTACCAGATACGTTACGACGTCAAAGCCGAGGTCTCTGCAAATTGACGAACTGGTAAAGGAAAACGAAGAGCTGAAAACTCAGATCGCAAATTACACAAGGCAGATTGACGACCTCACCCGAGAACTGTCGTCGGTCAGAGGAGAGCTGGAAACGACGAAGGTCGCCCTTAGAAAAATGGAAAACGATTACCACAGCCTGAGGGTTGAATCGGCAGATTTCCTGAAGCTGAAAAGCGAATACCGGCAACTCAAAGAAAGATTTTCTGCCATGAACGAAAACTACGAAAAAATCATCCGGGAAAATGAAAAACTCCGGCGCTCTCAAAACATTAAGTGGTTTCTCGCCGGATCCGGCGTTTTCTTTCTCGGCTGGCTTATCGGAGCCGTAACGGGAAGGAAGCGAACCCGCAGATCCTCTATCTATCTGAAGTAACGAATACCACCTTATCACGATGATTGTTGAGCAGGAAGGGCACTCGAATCACAGAGCCTGAAGAAGCTTCTGCCGCAGGCGCAGATCTTTCCCCCAAATCCTGCAAATGTATCCCCCGGAATTGAATTATTCCTCTTTGCCTTACCCCCGATTCCCTTCAGGTCCTGCTAAAGGATAACCGATCACAGACCCTTAAGCCCTCCCTTTTAACAAACCTCTGAGCCGGGAACTCCGTTTCTCCCTTCGTGAACCCGTCCCGGACAGAAATCTATTTCCACTCTGCCCCCGGCGAAAAATCTCCGCTTACAACTCAAAGTCGCCTACCGGCACGGCAGAAAGAATCACAGATTTCCCGAGGTTGACAGAAAGAGAAAAAGAAGCTTTCTTTTCGGTAAAGCAGAACAGCTTAAATCAAGAACAGGAGGTCTGAAGATGATCCTTTCAACGACGCCTAATATCGAGGGAAGACAGATTCGAAAGTATCACGGGATTGTGACCGGTGAATCTATTATGGGGGCAAACATTTTCAGAGATCTTTTTGCAGGGCTCAGGGACATAGTAGGGGGCAGATCGGCGGCTTATGAAAAGGAGCTGGCAAAAGCGAGAAAAATTGCAATGGAAGAAATGATAGAGGAAGCAAAGAATCTGGGCGCCAATGCAATTGTGGGTATTGACATAGATTACGAGATCCTGGGGGCTCAAAACAGTATGCTTATGGTATGTGTAAGCGGCACGGCCGTAACTGTCGATTAAAGAAGAAAACCCTCCAGAGGTGTTCTGGAGCCGTATTTGAGTGCCCTTAAGTCACCCCGAAGTGCTCCCTCAGGCGTCCGGAAAGCTCTTTAACCACCCCGAAAGCCTTTTCCACCGTGGCCGCTCCGTCGGGGTTCACAAGGCAGCAGGTTGCGGGCGAAAGGAGACTTCTCGAAATGAGCATCTCCCGGTCTATTCCCGGGCCCATGCTAACCATTACCCTGTCAAAAAGCTCCAGAAAACGCTCAAACAGAGAATTAAGGCTCTCCTTCTCGAAAGGCTCGAAGTTCGTCGGCACCATGCCCCATGAAAGAACGCCTCCACGCTCGAGAAACCTTCTTATAGACTTCCCGTAAGCAGAAAAGATCTCACCGTTGGTGTAAACGTCCAGAGATAGAATATCCAGATCGAGCCCCAGGAGAAACTCCCAATCCGGATTCCCGCAAAGGTGAATTCCTCTCGGTCTTTCTATAAGAGAAAAAAAATACTCCAGATCGAATCTGGCACGGACTGAATCATAGCCGCTCATACCACTGAAGACGAACTGCAATCCGGGCTCATCAATAAACATAAAAGCATTTTTGTTTTTCTCTTTAAGGCGCCTTAGCTGAACGTTAACCCTCCGGGCCATAAACTCCAGGAGAAAGCTTCTGACTTCATCGTTAAACAGTATCGGCCGCCCCTTTTCATCCTGAACGTTGAAACCAAAACTTATGGGCCCTTCAATCTGCCCTCTTATGGCGGGGCGATCGGCAAGATCCATCGCCAGGAACTTGTGATAGACCACGGAATATTCAGGACTTACATTAAAAAGCTCGGGATCCTCAAACCGATCCAGTATCCCGGGCAATTCGTCCATAAATTTTGACGTTGAAAAGCTCAGTTTACGATGCTCCAGGTCCAGAATTATGCCGGGAAAATGTTCCGATGCCTGAACGTACATATCTTCATAATAGCTGAACAGGGGAAGTTGAGGCCAGAAGGGTATATCGAGAGAAAGCGCCAGTTCCAGCGCTTTATCGGGATCCCTATGAGGCATAACCGCCATTGCGGTTGTTAAAAAATTACCCGGAATGGTCATATCCCCCAATCCCTTTCCAAAGGTTAGCCCTACGGTTTCGTCAAATATCACAATTTGCACGGATCATTCAAAATCAAAAAATCTGTCGGCAAAAACCGGATTTTAATGATATATTTTTCAGCACTTAAAGGATAAATAGTAAAGGCCTTTAACCTACAGGAGGTGGTCATGAAGAGGCTGATTACAGCGATTTTTGCAATCTTAGCGTTATTTTCTTTACCCTGCATGGCAGGACAGCCTGAGTATGAGGAGATTTGTAAATACCTGGTAGATCTTGACGGATGGAAGGGCAATCAGTGTGAAGGAATTAAGATGTCCGGATCTCCTATGGGAAGTATGGTGACCGCCCATAAAACCTATGTTCAGGGGGATAAGGAGTTGGAGGCCCATGTTTTTTACGGCGCAATGGCGGCAGATTACTGGTCCAACTACGACAGGAGAATCGAGATCGACAGCAGTGAAGGGCTCGTCAAAACTCTCGAAGTCAACGGATTTCATGTGGGCATAAGCTATGACAAAAAGGATCACGGCGGCGCCGTCGTGGTCTCTCTGGCAAACTCTCAGGATGCTCCCGCCGTATTCATGATAAGCTTTAAAAACATGTCCTGGGAAGACGCCCTGGAAATTGCCAGGCAATTTGATTGGCAGGCATTGAGGTCTCTAAACGAATAGCTTCAGCCACGTCTCGACATTCTTGTCGTTCCACCCTGCCCTTTTGTCGAAGCAGATCCCCTTTTTCCTTAAAGTAAAGCCCGGGAAAAAGGGGGTTTTTCTTTCCTGAGCTGATAACATATTAATATCACAGGCATTTATAATCCATGGCACGCCATATGCTTCAGGTCTTCGGTGCGTGGCGCCACGAAAAGTAAAGGCAAAAAAATCAGGAGGTAAAAAATGGAAAGAATCAAGGGTAGGTTAAAAAGGACTGCGTTAGGGTTTGCGGTGCTGAGCCTGTTGCTTGGAGTGTGGGTCTCTTTTTCCGAAGCCGGGAGATACGGCTCGATGAGCAGATCGCGGTCATATCAGGACTGCCCCTATTATAACGGGTCAACGGGAAGGCACATGAGATTCCAGTACGATGGAAATTATAAAAGAGATGTTACAGGAAACAGGCAAAACTTCCAGAGCGAATCCGGTAAGACTTCACAAGATTCCGATAATTACTAAACTTACAGAGGAGGTTAAATCATGAAAAAGAGGGTGTTGATCGGGTTGTTGCTTCTGTTGGCGCTGGTTCCGATGAGCGGAGCGATAACTTATGCGGAGCAGGAAGAAGGTCCTCCGCCTCCTCCCTGGCATGGATTTATGAGCAACGCCAGGGAAGTTACCTTCGAGGGTTCCATAGTGGCCCTTACGTTTCCGGTTGCAACCGTAAAAACCGATGAGGGTGAATATTACATCGTCAGGCTGGGGCCCTGGCATTACTGGCAGGAAAAGGGTTTTACCCTGAAGAAAGGGGAAAGGGTCAAAATCAGGGGTTTTCAGAACGACGACCTGGTCTTTCCCAAAACCATCGAGACCCAATCGGGAACAATTACCCTCAGAGATGACAAAGGATACCCCCTGTGGGGAGCAATGAGAGGCCCCGGATACCGGCACGGCCGCCATCACGGAGGCGGAAGATATTATTGTCCTCCCTGCTGGGAGCCCGATGATAGATAGTTGAAGCAGAGGTTTGGCCGAAATGCTGAAGATGTACCGCTACGCATTGATTGCAGGCGTAGCGGTACTCTTTTTTCTGGCCCTTATACAATTCATAATTTTAAAAAACGTATTCAATACTCACAGGGTTTCCGACCTCACCAGCATGGTCAATTGCATCGAGTCACGAATAACCGGCCACATGGAGCTACTGCGCCAGTTGCCCCATGCTCCTCATCACATGCGTTCCCTGACCTGGCTTCTTGACGAACTTCAGGGTTACCCATTCCTGAAAGGAATACTGTTAAGCGAAAGAGGACGAATACTGATTAACACAATGCCTTACGTCTCGCCTGATGAAGCAAAAAAAATTTTAAAGCACTGCCTTACAGGTTATCGAGCGGGGGACACATACTATTTTTGTACAGAATTTTATCCCCTGCCAGGGCGAAAACTTTTTATGATCCTCGCTTTAGACCGGACTCTTGAAGTGAGAACCCTGCGGAAAAGCCTTTGGTTTACGGGGATAAGCGTCCTTGCCGCGGTGATCCTTTTCGTTCTTTCCTGGTATCTCGTTGCCAGGATGGCATCACGACAACAGGAGCTGGAGCAAAGGCTTGAAGCCTCCGAACGGGTTGCCATGATGGGCAAGCTTGCGGCTATGGTCGCCCACGAAATCAGAAACCCTCTAAATACCCTGTCCATGGGGCTTCAGTACATGAAGGAACTGGGTGAGCTAAAACCCGAAATCATGGAAACTCTTATGCAGGAAATAGCCAGGATGTCTGAGTTGTCCCTGGACCTGTTGTCTCCCGACAGAGGGATCGAAATATCCACGGAGCCCCTTTCAGTCCAGGATATACTTTCTGAACTGGAGCACAAATTCGTTCCCAGGGCGAAGGCTTCGGGAATCTCTTTTATCGCTGACTATCCCCACGAGACGATTAAGTTTACGGCCGACAGAAAATGGCTTCTCAGGGCTCTGGAAAACCTGATCCGTAATGCTTTAGAAGCCACTCCTGAAGGTGGTTCGGTTTCGATCTCGGCCTCAGCAGGCCCGGATTACGTGGCCTTCAGAATAGAGGACAGCGGAACGGGCATACCTGTGGAAATCCGGTCAAAAATCTTTGAGCCCTTTATAACCACGAAAAAAGAAGGTTTCGGATTGGGCCTTTATCTGGTAAAAAAGGTCGTTGAAGCTCATGGGGGAACAGTAAAACTCGAACAATCATCGTTGGGCGGAACGGGAGCCGTCGTGATCATTCCAGGGGTAAGCCAAAAGTGAAATCATGGCAGATCCTGATCGTTGAAGACGACCCCAATCAGCTGAGGATTTTGAGCGAATTTTTAAAGCACAAAGGCTACAGGATTGAAACTTCTCTTTCGGGCCGTGAGGCACTGCAAAAGCTATCTGCGCCGGATCTAATACCCGTAGATGTGATCATTCTGGACTGGAAGCTTCCGGATGTCGATGGCCTGAGTCTCCTTAAGAAGATAAAAGAAGAGCATCCCCTGATTCAGGTAATAATGCTAACCGCCTTTGGATCCGTGGAACGCGCCGTCGAAGCAATGAGAAGAGGCGCCTATCACTACCTCACCAAGCCCGTAAACCTGCAAGAACTTCTCATCATAATAGAAAAGGCCATTCGGGAACTGAAACTCCAGAAGGAAGTGGAGGTTTTACGAAAAAAACTGGAGAGCCTTACCCCGCGGGATATACCCGACTTTATTGCCGAAAGCCCGAAAATGAAGGAGCTTCTGACCCTTGTTTCTAGAGTTGCAGAAACCGACGCCACCGTTCTGATACTGGGAGAGTCGGGTACGGGAAAAGAGGTAGTGGCCAGGCTGATTCACAGCCTGAGTTCTCGCAGGGATAGGGCTCTCATGACCGTAAATTGCGCCGCAATACCGGAAGGATTGCTGGAAAGTGAGCTTTTCGGTCATGAGAAAGGAGCCTTCACGGGGGCTCACCAGGCCAAGCCCGGCCTTTTTGAACTTGCCCACAGAGGAAGCCTTTTTCTGGACGAGATTGGAGACATGTCCGTAGGGCTACAGGCTAAGCTTCTTAGAGTGCTACAGAACGGGACATTCCACCGTGTGGGCGGTACCAGGGAGATGGCCGTTGACGTGAGAATAATTGCGGCCACAAACAGAGATCTGGAGTCAATGGTAAAGGAAGGCACTTTCCGGGAAGATTTATTCTGGCGGCTTAACGTTTTTTCTATCTATGTCCCACCGCTTCGGGCCCGCAAAGAGGACATTCCTCCCCTGGTGAACCATTTTTTGAGGCTTTTTTCCGGGAAACACGGGAAAGAGATCAAATCCGTAAGCCGTGAAGTAATGGAGCGACTGCTTCACCATGATTTTCCCGGTAATGTCAGGGAGCTGGAAAACATCGTGGAACGTGCCGTCATCATGGCGGAAGATGAAATAATTCGCCTGGAGGACCTACCGCCCTACTTACAGAGCACTCCCCCCGAAATCAGCGTTAACACTTACGACGACCTTCCTTTACCCGAAGCGGTTGCTCTCCTTGAGAGAACCCGCATCAGGAAGGCTTTAGAAAAGTCAGGCGGGGTCAAAACGAGGGCAGCAGAAATGCTGGGAATATCGGAGCGTGTTCTGAGATACAAGCTGGAAAAATACGGAATAGACTTTTAATCTTGCTAATTTCTATCCAGCCAGCGGATCCTTCCCGCATCTATGCTGATACAAACTTCCTGACCCGGAACCACTACGGTGTCTTCGGGATTTATCAGACTCAAGAATCTTTCTTCTCCCACCCACACGGTGGCGACTAGATGATTCTTTTTACCGTAAGCGGCAAGGTTCGCAACCCTGCCCTGAAGTTCTATTACCCGCGTACCGGAATTTGCATCGCCCTTTTTTCCGTTTTCAATCAATCCTATTCTGATGCCCTCCGGTTCAATCCATCCGATTGCGTTTTCGCCCGGAACGTTGGGGCATATGATAGCCTGGCCGTTGCTCAAAGTTCTTTTCCACAGATTATCCCCGATCTTCTTCCAGGGTCCAAAAATGAGATTCCCCACTCCAGAACCGAGGGCTTGACCTTCGAAGAGGTGTACAACTCTGTCGCACAGATTTAACAACCACCACCAATCATGACTGCTAACCACAATCGTCGTTCCCCATCTCTCCTGCGCCTTAATGGCTGCTTCCTGGATTCGGCGCGCGCTCTCCGCATCTACATTAGCCGTGGGTTCGTCGAGCAGAAGAACTCTGGGCCTGAGAACAAGCCTTGCCGCCAGAGCCACACGCTGAGCTTCACCACCCGAAAGCTCATACCATTTTCTTCGAATGAAAGCTGCGGGATCGAGACCGACCCATTCGAGGGCTTCTTCGACACGCCGTTGCAGGTTTGCCCGCTCTCCACGAACCCTCAAGCCGTAACCCACATTGCCGAAGACATCTCTCTTGAGAAGATAAGGCTCCTGGGTCAACAAGGTCACTTCAAAATGAGGCTTCCTGCCTTCGGAAAAGTAAAGCAACCTTCCCGCAGAAGGGTTCTCAATGAAGGCGAGAAGTCGAAGCAACGTGCTCTTACCGCTGCCGTTGGGACCCACCAGCCCGATGATCTCACCTTTATGTATTTCCAGGACGTCAATCCTGAGAACCGTTCTATTTCCGTAACGATGCCGGATGCCTTCCAGTCGATAAATCGGCTTTTCCATAGTTCACTGGGTTCTTTTCTTGAGGAATGAAAGAGCCACGTTAACCGCAAAGGCAATGAACATGAGAACCAGTCCCAGTGCAATACCCTGCGAGAAGTTTCCTTTTCCCGTTTCAAGAGCGATAGCCGTGGTTATCGTGCGTGTGTGCCATTTGATGTTGCCTCCTACCATCATTGAGATTCCAACTTCCGTAAGGACTCTGCCGTAGGCGGTCAGAGCCGCTGCAAGTATGGCATGCCTGGCTTCCCAGATAGTCGTTAACAGAACCTGTTTGCCTCTAGCCCCAAGAGTGAGGACAGTTATGCGAAGCTGTCTATCAAGGCTTTCTACGGCAGTAGCGGTAAGAGCCATAATTATCGGCAATGCCAGAATGGCCTGACCTATGGCAATTGCCTTCAGGGTAAAAAGAAGTCCCAGTTCCCCCAGAGGGCCTCGCCTTGATATGAGGGCATAAACAACCAGGCCTATGAGAACCGTCGGCAGGGCGAGGCACGTGTCAACGATTGTCCGCACCAACCGCTTTCCCCTGAATTCAAAATACCCCAGGACAAACCCCAGCGGAACTCCTATAAGCAGGCTCGCCGCCATGGAATAACTCGTCACAACCACAGTGGCGTAAATCGCCGAAAAGGTTTCGGCATCCCTGGACATAAGAAGAGCAACCGCCCCTACCAGCCCGCTAAAGATGTACTCCATCTCCCGCTTGCGACACCTCCGTTACCCCGTGAAATCGATCTGAGCGGTTTTTTACTTATCTGCAAATTTTTAATCCAACAACACTTTTGCTAATTTCTACCGGCATTGGGAACGAAAAGAGGCTTCCCGAGCATTCTGTAATCACCTATAGCCTTCTGAATTTCGGGAGATACTATCCATTCAATAAATCTCCGGGCTTTTTCGTAGTGAACCTTTGGGCAGTGATCGGGGTTCACGGCTATCACGCTGTACTGATTAAAGAGCCGTTTGTCCCCTTCAACGAGTATCACAAGTGAAGCCTTATCACCCAGGTTATGCTGATAGGTTATGTAGGTTCCTCGATCCGCCAGGGTATAACCCCCTCTTTCTGCCGCAACGTTGATCGTGGCAATCATCCCCTGCCCCGTCTGGACATACCAGGAGGCCCTATCAATTCCTTCAATACCGGCCTCCTTCCAGAGGCTCATTTCCTTTTTATGAGTACCCGAGTTATCGCCTCTGCTCACGAAAATCGCCTTCTTCGCCGCAATTCTTTTCAGCGCCTCCACCGGATTCATCCCGGCAATGCCCGCCGGATCGTCGGAAGGGCCTATGATGACGAAGTCATTGTACATCACCTCCCTGCGATCCACTCCGTAGCCTTCTGAGACGAACTTTTTCTCCGCCTCAGGGGCATGAACGAGAAGGACGTCCACATCGCAGTTCTTTCCGAGCTCCAGCGCTTTTCCCGTCCCTACGGCAACCCACTGA
Organism: Thermodesulforhabdus norvegica; assembly: GCF_900114975.1. Lineage (NCBI taxonomy): Bacteria > Pseudomonadati > Thermodesulfobacteriota > Syntrophobacteria > Syntrophobacterales > Thermodesulforhabdaceae > Thermodesulforhabdus > Thermodesulforhabdus norvegica. Next base: position 197,868 of record NZ_FOUU01000002.1, on the reverse strand, counting down.
AGCTCAATACCGGTAGCTTCTTTGAACCTGGGCGCAAGATAGTCAAGAAGGCCGGTATTGTCCGTGCTGGTAGTCGTTGCCATTCTCAAAATCCCCTCTTCTGCCATGACGATATCGGTCGTAACGGCAACGAACAGAAAGACAATTCCCATCACAAAGGACTTTAGACCCAATCTCGACATACCGATACCCTCCCTTTAAGGTTTTTCAAACCTTCTGGCGTATTCCGCATCCCTATACAAAGGCTCTCCAAAAGTATTACCGCCGTATTCTCGTATTATCTTTTGCCCCGGTTCAGAGGAAATAAACTGCACGAACTCTGCGGCAATGTCGGCCTGAGGCGTGGTTCCGGCCGGAACAAAGAGAGCGTGATAGAGGTTGATCAAAAGCGGATCCCCTCTGTATAGCAGTTCGAGATTAACGAGGTTCTTGCGGGCCATAATCCACGTACTGCTGTCGGTCATGAAGTACCCCTTCCGCCTGTCCGCTTCTTTCAAGGTAGCCATCATGAAATCACGGGTTACGATGTACCAGGGTTGCCCTGAAGGGTTTAAACCCGTAAGCCTCCAGATGGTCATTTCTCTTTTGTGAGTCCCGGAGTTATCTCCTCTTGATAGGAACAGAGCGCCCTTTTGTGCGATTCTGCGATAGGCATCTACAACACCGGAAGAGTTCCTTACTCCCGCTGGGTCGTCTCGAGGGCCGACCAGATAAAATTCGTTAGCACCGATAAGGGTTCGTCCGGTAGCCCATCCTTCCTGCAGGGCTTTCTTTTCGGCTTCAGGGGCGTGAACGAGAGCCAGGTCAACCCTGCGTTCTTTCAACAATTGCAGGGATTTTCCGGAACCGGCCTTTATCCAGCATATCTTTACGTCCTCATGTGTCCGACAGAACTCTTCGGCCAGTTCTCTGAGAAGTCCCAATTCTCCGGGGCTTCCGGTAGCAATTTTCAAAAGTCTTTTTCCTTCACAGTAATATTCGCTGCACTCAGAGGCATAGAGCTCACACCCGAAGGAAGCCAGCGTTAACAGAACAAAGAGCAACAGGTAGCGCCTTCTTTGCATGGTCAAATCCTCCTTCCGCGCTTTAAGGTTGCAGATTGGGGGGGATTATAGGAAAAAGGCCGATATTATGTCAAGCATGACATAACAGAACGGCCGCAAAGACCGAACCGGAGAATAAGCAAATCCGTAAAGTCTAACTATTCAAAGGGTTTAATATCCCAGGGAAAAAGCTCACGGGCCTTTTCCAGAGAAACCTTTTCCACGTACCTGAACCACTCCGTATAGCTTTCCAGAAGCCTCCTGCCAAAGGCCGTAAGGCTGTATCCATCCTTCCGCGTGCCCGACTGCTCGAGCAGGGGCTTCCCGATAAGCTCTTCGGTTTTCTTTATCTTGCCCCAGGCTGCCCTGTACGACATTCCCAGTTCTTCAGCGGCTTTCCTGAGCGATCCGCACTCCTGAACCTTTGCAAGCAGTTGAGCCCTCCCCGGGCCGAAGACCACCCCACCATCGCCTTCAAGCCACAGATGAAGGCGCATTGTAAACCTGTCCTTGCCCATTACGCCCTCCGCTTTCATCCTGCCCTGAACAGGCCGGTCAGATATTGCCGGCTTTTTTCACCACAGAGAATCAGGATTACCTCTTCGGCTTCCGCATTTTCTTGACACCTTCCAACCAACTCTCTACGATGCCATAGGTTTCTCAAAACACAAGCAGGGAATTCCGGCAAATGTCGATGTTTGAAGGCGTCAGATGGAAATTTTTAATAATACGATTGTTGCTCAGCGCCCTGTTTTCTTTTTTCCTTCTGATCTTTTTCATGCCCCGGGCGGGCTTATGGGGCTGGATCGTTATGACGGGACTCCTTCTTTTCTTTGCCTACGTTTTTGAAGCTGCTCATCAGAAAAAAGAGACATCTCAGAAAGGAAAGAGAGGGTAGTTTATGGTCTGGGATCCACATCAACCGGACAGACGAAGCGGTCAGGTAACTCTACAGGAATTGTTAAGGCAACTGAGGGAGCAATTTCGAGGACGTGCACCAAAAGGACCCTTCTGGCTTCTTCCGGTTATAGCGATTGCCGTACTGGTAGCCATGAATTCTTATTTTACCGTAAACCCACAGGAAACCGCAGTAGTGCTTCGATTTGGGAAATTCTCAAGAACGGCCGACGCAGGCCTCCACTTCAAACTGCCCTTTGGAATTGAGCGTGTCTATAAGGTACCCACGGGCCGCGTGCTTCAGAGGGAGTACGGGTATCGCACAATTGAAGCCGGAATAAGAAGCAAGTTTGCGGAAAGGGGCTATGAGCAGGAAGCCAGGATGCTCAGCGGAGACCTGAACGTGGTCGACGTGCAGTGGACCGTTCAATACAAAATCGCCGATCCCGTTAAATATCTTTTCAGGCTTGTGGATGTTGAAAGCACCCTTGACGACATTTCCGAGTCCGTAATGCGTCGCATGGTGGGAAATCGCTATGCCGACGAAGTACTCACGGTGGGAAGAGCCGAAATTGCAGAAATGGTTAGAAAGGAAATCCAGGCGATTATGGACCACTACGAAACGGGGCTACGGATCATTACGGTAAAACTTCAAAACGTTAACCCCCCCGATCCCGTCAAGGCTGCATTCAACGAAGTCAACGAAGCCCGCCAGGAAAAAGAACGCATGATTAACGAAGCTCAGCAAATTTACAACGAGCAGATACCCAGGGCTCGCGGACAGGCTCAGCAGATGATCACCGAAGCAGAAGGTTACGCTCTGGAAAGGGTCAACAGGGCAAGAGGGGAAACAGAAAGGTTCCTCGAGATTCTGGCGGAGTACCAGAAGGCACCGGAGGTAACCAGAAAACGCATGTATCTTGAAGCTTTTGAAGGCTTCATAAACAAAGTGAAAGGAGTCGTGGTTTTCGACGAAAATCAGAAGAATACATTGAATCTTCTCGACATTGGACGAACACTTATGGGACTGCCGGAGTCAATCGAACCGTCTGAAAACAAGGCACAGTGAGAGGGTTGGCCAATGGAACGACTGAAATGGATAATACCGGCGATTGTAGCTCTTTTGATACTGGGGGCAGACGCTTTCTTCGTAGTAGATGAAACGAAACAGGTGGTAATAACCCAGTTCGGTAAACCCGTAGGGGAACCCATAAGAGAAGCAGGACTTTACTTCAAAGTCCCTCTTATTCAAAAAGCAAACTTCTTTGAAAAACGAATACTTAAGTGGGATGGAAATCCAACCCAGATCCCCACGAAAGACAAGAAGTACATCTGGGTCGATGCTACGGCCCGATGGCGCATTAAAGACCCTCTTCTTTTCCTGAAGAGGGTCGGGAATATCACAACGGCGATGAGCCGTCTTGACGGTATAATTGACTCCGTTGTCAGAGATCACGTTGCCAACAGCCTTCTGGTTGAGCTCGTGAGAAGTGAGGGCTGGGAGAATGCAGGAAAATCCCTGCTGGAAAGCGGTCTCGAAGATTACAGAATTCTGGAATTGATCAACACCCGTGCTTCCGACGAACCCACGATCATAAAGAAAGGTCGGGAAAAGATCACCCGGGAGATGCTTGCCGATGCGGCAAAGCTGGTTCCTGAAATGGGAATAGAGCTTCTGGACATACGCATTAAAAGGATAAACTACGTTGAGAGCGTGCAGAAGAAGGTTTTCGAGAGGATGATCTCCGAGCGAAAACGAATAGCAGCTCAGTACAGATCCGAGGGAGAGGGTGAAAAGGCGATAATATTGGGCAGAATGGAAAAGGAACTGGCCAGGATTCGATCCGAGGCTTTTCGTAAGTCTCAGAAAATAAGAGGCGAGGCCGATGCCGAGGCAACCAGGATTTATGCCGAGGCCTATTCAAGAGACCCCGAGTTTTATGATTTTTACAGATCCCTGCAGGTTTACAGCAACTTTGAAAACCCCAATGGTATATTTGTGTTCTCGACGGAAACGGAGGCTTTTCGTTATTTGCAGGGCGGGAATCTAACTCCTTAAATTTGTGTGAGGGCTGCTATGGCTTACATTGAAGAGAACCCGCGGGGAGTTGACAAAGCCGAAATTGTAGTTGCAATACCCACCTTTAACGAGGCTTCAAACATCAGAAACCTCGTTGTTGCCGTAGACCGCGGTCTAAAGCAGTTTTACGGCGATCGGGAGTCGGTTATAATTAACTGCGACAATCATTCTCTGGACGGTACCCGGGAAACCTTCCTGGGCACGGAAACGGAAACTCCCAAAATCTACATATCCACAGCCCCGGGCGAAAAAGGTAAAGGACGCAACATAAGAAATCTCTTTGATAAGGCCCGGCTGCTCGATCCTCAGGTGATAGTAATTCTGGAGGCCGATATAAGAAACATTGCACCACGATGGATCTATTGCTTTGTGGAACCGGTTCTCAGAGGCGCAGGATTCGTCACCCCTCTGTACGCCAGCCATAAGTACGAAGACACGATGGAAGCACTCCTTCTTTATCCCCTTTTGAGGTCTCTATACGGACGTCGTCTGCGCCGCCCTATTGCCGGAGAATGCGCTTTCGGTAAGAACCTTCTCGACGTTTTTACGACATCTACGGATCAATGGACGGAACCCATGCTTGAGGACGGAATTGACATATGGATGGCCGTTACGGCAACGGCTACAAGAGTCCCCGTCTGCCAGACCGTCATGGGGAGCCGGAAGATACACCGCTTCAAGGACCCCTATTCTCAGATCAACCGGGCCTTCACAAACACCGTAGGCGTTTTTTTTGACCTGATGACCACTTTTCAGGATCGATGGACGAAGATAAAATGGAGTAAACCGACGATTCTTTTCAATGCAGATGCTCTGGAAATGGAGGGGCCGGTGCCTGTGGAGATAAATACTCCCAGGCTCTTTGAACTATTTGCCAGGGGGGTGGAAAGGTATCATCCTTTGCTGGAAGGCATCCTGAACAAACCGGAACTACACAAAATTGAAGAAATCAAAAGCATGGGTTTTGAAAACTTTTCGTTCCCGTCACATACATGGGCAAATACCCTGTTTGATGTGGCCGTTGCGTACAGAGATGCCGAAAAGGAGCAAAAACAGGACATTTTGAATGCCCTGCTTCTCCTGTATTACGGAAAGGTCGTGTCTTTCGTCAAAAAAACCGAGCGCATGTCGACGCAGCAGGCCGAAGAAATCATCGACCGGGAGTGTATGACCTTCGAGGAAAACAAACGTTATCTGGTCACGAAGTGGAAAAGTGTCTAAGCATGGAGGTACATCATGGCCAAGATTTTGGTGGTGGACGATGAAGAACACATCAGGATGCTCTATGCCGAAGAGCTTCAGGACGCAGGCTACGAGGTCATTACGGCCGAAGGCGGTCACGGGCTTATAGAATTGATCGAATCGGAAAAGCCGGATCTGATCATCCTCGACATTAAACTGGTCGACTACAACGGTCTGGACCTTCTGCAGGACATCCGTCAGAAGTTCTTCGATCTGCCGGTAATACTTTCAACCGCTTACGATACGTTCAAAGAAGACACGAAAAGCCTCGCGGCCGACTACTACGTGGTGAAAAGTTTCGATCTTACGGAGCTGAAAAAGAAGATCGCTATGGCCCTTGAAGCCCATCAGGAAGGTGAAGAATAGAGTAAATCATCAGACAATTGAACGGCTCCAGTGAAGGCTCAGGAAAAGCATCAGGATAAAGGGGCAAGGAATACCCAGATAAACGGGCAAAAGGTTGGCCGAAGTCATAGCCAGTCCGGCTTGATAAAGCCCAAAAAACCCGCCATAAGCTGAAAACCCACCGGCAAGGATCTTCACGGCGTGAGGTGCCAGTCGCCGGTGGTTACCTATTATTACTCCGAGAAAACAGGCCGTGAAAACCCATAGTGCATCGGCCAGCCTTGTAAAGAGCTCGACTTCGTAGGGTTCTGTTCCCAGACCTTCCGATCTCATAAGCCTTACGACCTTATACAATTTCCAGAAGGGTAAAACGTCAGGCAAAAAACGGAAGTTCATGAAATCGTCCGGTTCTTCTTTAAATCCGGCATCATAACCGGGCTTGCCCTGGATAAATACCCCGTCACTTCTAAATTCAAATATCGTAGCGTTTCTCAACACCCATTTCCCCCCGCTCCATCTCATAGACTCGGCATCCATACGGGTCTTAAGGGTAAAGCCCTCGCCCAGAGAAAAAACAGAAACCCGGTAAAAGGTTCGTGTAGAGGGATCGTAAAAGGCTGCCCGGATTATCATATCACCCGTTGCGTACCATACATTTTGACCAAAGCTACCGGAGGCTCCCGACTTATGCCGGTGTATACCCTTTGTCCAGACTTCCTGGCTTTTGACGAAAAGCGGTTTTTCCACTACTTCTCTAAAAGCAAAAAATGAGAGAGCGCTCAACAGGGCAAACCAGAAGACGGGAACGAAGTAAGCTCTCGAGCCGATACCAGCGGCCCTTATGGCAACAGTTTCTTTACGATGGTGAAAGACCACCATCGCTACAATCGTGCCTGTAAATACGGAGGGTGCCCATACATGGCTTACCATGAAAGGAAGACGATAAAGGAAGTATTGCGCCGAGATGACGGCATCGGCCTTCAGTTCAATTAAATCATCAACTTTTTCGAAAAAGTCCGCCGTAAGAAAAATCACGGCGCATACTATCAGCGCCAGAAAGGAATAATCCCAGGCACTTTTAAAGACATATCGGTATAATATCCTCACGGATCAGAACCTCTCGCATTGCACCAGAGCATTGCAAAAAATTGCGAACGGGATCATTCTGATACGGGTTCGCGGGTTTCATAGTAGCACATCCGGAAGGATTGCTGGAGGTTGAAAAATGGCCGTGATGATCAAAAACATCCACGCTGAACCCCACGAAGATGACGGAAAGCGCTTTCTCATTGAAACAGGTATTCCCCCGGGCTTAACCAGAGAACAATTGGTGATCTACGGGTGGTTCAAAGAGCTTGCACCACCGGAAGGAATGAAGGCGCTCCTGGACGGCAGAGAAGAAACATGGCGCACTTTCAGGCGGGAATATTACCAATTCCTGCTGGAGCCTGCGAGGGAACCTCTACTGCGGGAACTGACAGAAAAGGCCAGGTTTGAACAGATAACCCTTGTGTACGATGCCGTAGATGATTACCGTAACCATGCCACAGTTCTCAAAACCCTGATCGAATTACGCATGAGGATGGACGACGAGTACTGAACAACGATGGAACAGATAATACTCAACGCTATTATTCCCGTATTTTCGGTAATAAGTCTTGGCTACGCTCTCCGCAGGTTCGGCATCGTAACGGAGCAATGGATAGAGCCGGCGAACACGGTAACATATTACGTGGCAATTCCTGCGGTTATGTTTAGAGCACTGGCAAAACAGGATCTTTCCGGCAGGTTTGCGTTAAACACGGTTCTGGTCATCCTTGGATCGCTTTTGACCGCCCTTTTAATCGGGCTGCTCTTTGCGAAGCTTTTCAGGCTTGACAGGGGGCTTAAGGCAACCTACCTGCACGCCTCGGTGCACGGCAACATTGGTTATATGGCCTATGCGGTGGCTTACTATGCCCTTGGTAGAGAAGCCTTCCAGGATGCCGTTTTTTACAGCTCAATCCTGATTCTTGCTCAAAACATTCTGGCAGTGCTCATTTTTACGCTGAACCGGAAAGAGTCTATTCAGAAGCATCAGGTTGTGAGCACTCTCCTTCACGGTATCTGTCTGAATCCCATCATCTGGGGAGTATGCGTGGGCACAGGCTGGTCCCTGCTCCGACTACCGGTGCCTTCACCTATGGGACGCTTCATCGACATACTGGCATCCATGGGACTACCAATGGCCCTTCTTCTGATCGGAGCCGGGCTGACCTTTTCTCGCACGGCCGGTTACATACCCCTGCTGGCAACGATCGGCATAACGAAACTCATTCTTATGCCCCTTGTCGGAATGACCATAGGGCACTGGGTACAATTCCCCTCCAGCGCTATGAAACCAATGGTTGTTCTTCTGGGAGCTCCCACCGCAACGGTAACCTACGTTATGGCCAGAGAGTTCAAGGGTGACGCATCTTTTGCCTCGGTGGCAATATCTGCTCATACCGTCCTTTGTGCTTTGACCTATTCTCTGTGGTTTGCCATAGTACCCTGAAAAAGCCTTTCAGGAGCTGGCGAAAGAATGACCTACGTGGAAAGAGAAATCAGGCACCTCTTCGGAAAAGCCGTCCACAGCTACGGTCTTATAGACGATGGAGATCGAATTGCCGTCGCCGTATCGGGCGGAAAAGACAGCGTGGCCCTGCTGTATCTTTTAAAAGAGCGATTAAAGTATATCCCCATAAGCTACGAACTCAGGGCAATTTACATTGATCTGGGCTTCGACCCGCTGATGCCTGAAAAAATAAAAGACCTGCTGGAAAGGCTGGAAGTTCCCCACGACATTATCCTGACCGACTACGGGATAAGAGCCCACAGTCCCGAAAACCGCGAACATCCCTGTTTCCTCTGCGCAAGGCTTCGCCGGATGACGCTTTTTAAAAGGGCATGGGAAACGGGCTTTCCCAAAATAGCTTTCGGTCACAACCAGGACGATTTTATCGAAACTTTTTTTATGAACATATGCTACTCCGGTCAGACCTCGGCAATAGTTCCAAAGCAGGAATTCTTCAAAGGCAAAATTACTGTCATAAGACCCATGGCTCTTATACCTTCGAAAAGGATTTCACGGTTCGTGGAAACCTTAGGTTTACCCCACCTGGAAAACCCCTGCCCTTCGGCAGGAAAAAGCAGTAGAATTCACATACGCCGGCTACTTCAAGAGCTTTACAAGGTCAACGATAAAATAAGGGGAAACGTGTACAGGGCAATGAGTCACGTTAACCTTGAATACCTGCCTCCGCCCCTGGAAGACGGAAAAGGAGATCGGAAGAAATGAACAAAGGCAAGACGATCTACCTGATTGACGGGAGCTCCTATCTTTACCGTGCCTTCTTCGCCATCCCAACAAGGCTAACCAGTCCGAACGGTATGCCCACGACGGCAATCTACGGCTTTGCCCAGATGCTTCAGAAGGTCTTGAACGAAAAAAATCCAGAATTCCTTTGTATTTTATTCGATGCACCGGGCCCCAAGTTCCGACACTCCATCTACGAGGATTACAAAAAAACCCGTGAGGCCATGCCGGAAGATCTGGCCCTTCAGGTAGGTGCCATAAAGGAAATGATAGACGCTTACGGGATTCCCAGGTTGGAGAAGGAAGGATATGAAGCCGACGATCTAATAGCAAGCATCTGCAGATGGGCAAAAGACAGAGGCTTCAGAGTGGTTATCGTGTCCGGGGATAAGGACCTCCATCAATTGATAGAAAAGGACCAGGTTCTGCAATGGGATCCCCAGAGGAACATCTGGTACGATGAGAAAAAAGTAGAGGAAAAGTTCGGCGTACCCCCTTCGAAAATGAGAGATTTTCTTGCTCTGGTGGGAGATACTTCGGACAACATTCCCGGCGTTCCCGGTATAGGACCCAAAAGAGCAGCGGAGTTACTCACAATAGCGGATTCCGTTGAGGATCTTCTGAAGCGCCCTGAATTGATCCCGCCGAAATTAAAAGAAAAAATTCTGGAAAACCTCGATAATCTCAAACTATCGCAACAGCTCGTTACACTGAAGTACGATGCCATCGAGCAACCGACCCTTGAAATGCTGAAACCCGGAAATCCGGACTTTCAAAAACTTTATGAGCTTTTCAAAACCTGGGGCTTTCAGAGCCTTCTTCCCGAATTGGAGAAAAAACTCGAAATTTCGGGCAAAACCCGCACTTCTCCTGCAAAGGAGCAAATGTCTGTAAGGGAAATTCCGGACCGAAGAGTTACCGTAATTAAAACCGAAGCAGAGCTCAGATCCGTTATCGAAAGGATACACTCCTTCGGTCACGTATCTATTGATCTTGAAACCACCTCCGAAGATCCCATGCGGGCCGAAATAGTCGGAGTGGCACTGGCCGTAGAACCTCTTAAAGCCTGGTATCTTCCGATTACGCACCGATCTTCCGGGGTATCTCTGGAAGAGTTCCTGTCAATTTTCGGCCCTGTTGTCGAAAGCCAGAAGATTGAAAAATGGGGACAAAACCTGAAATATGAATACGTTGTTTTCAAGCGACATGGGCTTGAGCTCCGGGGCATTTCCTTTGACTCAATGATAGCCAGTTACCTTCTCGAGCCCGGCCAGCATTCTCACAGGCTCGAATGGATAGTTGAACGTTACCTCGGCGAAAAGATGACTTCCTTCAGGGAAGTCACATCGGCCAATCGGAAAGGAAAATCTGCTTCCTTTGCGAACGTACCACTTGATGCCGCAGCGGAGTACGCCGGTGCCGATGCCGAAGTGGTGATAAGGCTGGAGCCCCTGCTCAGGGAAAGGCTCACGAAGGAAGATCTTATGGATCTTTTTACTTCGATAGAGCTACCGCTCATAGAAATCCTGGGCACAATGGAACACCACGGAGTATTGATCGACGAGAACCGACTTCATGACCTTTCCAAAGAACTGGAGGTCAAACTCCAGCGGTGTGAAGAAGAAATTTACAGACTGGCCGGCCAGGAGTTCAATATCCAGTCTCCAAAACAGCTTGCAGAGATTCTCTTTAACAGGCTTGGTTTACCGGTTATCAAGAAAACCAAAACGGGGCCGTCGACGGACATGAGCGTCCTCGAAGAGCTTGCATTGCATCACCCGATTGCTCAGGAAATCCTCGCCTACAGGAGCCTTGCAAAACTCAAGAACACCTACGTGGATTCCCTACCTCAGATGATCAATCCCGAAACAGGGCGCATTCATACGTCTTATAATCAGACCGTCACGGCGACGGGACGCCTTAGCAGTTCAAACCCAAACCTGCAAAACATCCCCATACGCACGGACGAAGGAAGGCGTATCCGTGAAGCCTTCATCGCTCCGGAAGGATGCACCCTTGTTGCGGCAGACTATTCTCAGATAGAGCTCAGGGTTCTGGCTCACTACAGTGGAGATCCCAAATTGCTGGAAGCCTTTGCCCGAGGAGACGACATACACGCGAGCACCGCCGCCGAAGTTTTCCAGGTAAAAAGAGAAGAGGTAACCCCGGAAATGCGCCGCCAGGCCAAGGCCATAAACTTCGGTATTATCTACGGCATGGGACCTTTCGGCCTATCAAAAGCTCTGGGAATATCAAAAACCGAAGCCAAAAGAATAATTGAAGAATACTTCGAAAGGTATTCCGGCGTTAAACGATTTATCGATGAAACGGTTCAGAAAGCCACGGAAAGGGGCTTCGTGAGAACGCTAATGGGCAGAAAACGATCAATCCCCGAACTTCAAAGTAAATCCAAAACGGTGCGCCAGCAGGGCGAACGGCTTGCCGTAAACACCACGATTCAAGGAACGGCGGCAGATCTTATAAAGAAAGCCATGATAGACATATATTCGGCTTTAAAATCGGAGGGTTTTCAGGCCGTACCGATCCTTCAGGTACACGACGAACTCGTATTTGAGGCTCCGAAGGGCGAAGAGAACAAGCTGTGTAGTCTAATCAGGGAAAAGATGGCCGGCGTCTATAATCTGAAAGTCCCTCTGGTTGTGGACATTGGGCAGGGCTCTAACTGGGCAGAGGCCCACTAAAAAACTCCCTGCCCACAGGATTTTTCGGGCAGGGAGCTAAAAAGCCGTTGCGGAATATTACTGTTCCTCTGAGGAAGATTTCTTTTCCAGTTCTGCTTTTAATTTTTCAACTTCTGCTTTGTACTTTTCAAGCTCTTCTTTGTACTTGCTCACATCCTCATCAGAGGCTTCCTGTGCAGGTTGCTCTCCTTTTTTCAGAAAAGGCAACTTGACCTGATCTTTAACTTCATCATATCCAAGATATGCGGCCATTGCACCACCGACCAGAAGCATCAGGGGAACAGCACCCGCAAGCAGGTGGAGAAAATCACCGAAAAAGGTGAAAATACCGATAATCCCCAGAAATACGGCAACAAGCCCACCAACGAACACCTTCATACTTTTTCCTCCTCTCTCCTACCGTCGGTCATGAGGCACGAACCCACCAAGAAAAGCACCTTCCATCTAACACGGGAGAACTTATATTGCAAGACCAAATGTGATAATAAGCACATTAGCTCTTATGACCCATTTCCCCGGCAAGACCGCATGCCCCTGGCTTTAGCCATAGAGAGGTATTCTGCACTCGTGATGACTTACATCCAACTGTTTTTACGGTGAGGGGAACACCTTAAGCACAGAGCGTAAAGAGGCTTTCGGGATAAGCTTTGGCCTCTCTTCTCAATCCCGCGGATTTATTTTTCAAAATCGGCTCGTTCTGGTAAATCCCAAAGGTAGTATTACGAGGTCTCGCTAACAGGACAACTTCGAAAGACCTTTATAATAATTCCAACGATGGTGCCGAAGCGGGGACTCGAACCCCGACGGGCCTGCGCCCACTAGATCCTGAATCTAGCGCGTCTACCAATTCCGCCACTTCGGCATTCATAAACAGATCGATTTTTTGATTTTTACTACTCTATAACGGCAAAGCTGTCAAGAACCTTTACCTGCAGAACTTCTCGAGGTTTGTGCTCGCCATTAAATAGGCAATTTCCGCCGGACCTGCACTCTTACCGGAAAATAAATTGACGGACGATGGGCTTTATCCTAAAGATCGAGTTCGTAGAAAAATTTACTGCACCTGGGGGACTGGCTATGAACGAAAAGATTCGGATCCTTCTGGTAGAAGACTCTGCAATAACAAGAAAGATGGAAACCAAGGTCCTCAAAGAGCTCGGTTTCGATAACGTAATCGAGGCCGAGGACGGTCAGCAGGCCGTAGAAATTCTGCAGAAAGACCCTACCATCTCTCTGATTATAAGCGATTGGAATATGCCCAACATGGGGGGAATTGAACTTTTAAGATGGGTAAGGTCCCGGGAGCAATTTAAAGATCTTCCCTTTATCCTTGCAACCGGAAGGGCTCAGAAAAAGGAAGCCGCCGAGGCCGCCGAAGCCGGAGCCAGTAACATTATCACGAAGCCTTTTGCACCCGTAGAACTTAAGAAGGTCATTCAGGATACGCTGGCGGGACTGACCCTGCAGGCCAAATCCAGAGAGGAGCTGAAAAGGCGGGTTCCCCAAAGAGACGATTCAGGGAGAGTCGTTCTTTCTATTGCTCACATCCAGATCACCGACCATCTGACTCTGGGGGTTGCCAAGAATTTCATAGAAACCGGCAAGGTGACCCCAAAAAACTTTACGCTCCAGACCAGATGTATGACCAGTTGGAACCCCGTGCAGGAAGCCCTGGAACGTGCGGAAGTCGATGGCGCTTTTATCCTCGCCCCTATCGCAATGGACCTGTTCGCCTTCGGAGTTCCGCTTAAGATGATCTCCCTTGCCCACAAGAACGGCAGCATATGTGTCAGAAAAAAGACCTCCGTCACGGACCTGGGAAGCTTCTTCAGGGGAAAAACTTTTGTCATCCCCCACGAACTGTCGATCCACCACATGCTTTCTCACATGTTCATAACCGCCATGGGTCTGAAGCCCGGAATAGCCGGTGTCAGGGAAGGAGACTTTTACTACGAAGTCGTCCCTCCGATTCGCATGCCCGATTTTCTTAAAACCAACCCCATGGCAAGTGGTTTCATGGTGGCGGAACCTATAGGAACCAAGGCCATTGCTGAAGGTATAGCAGAACAACTTTTTCTTTCCGCAGAGCTCTGGCAAAACCACCCATGTTGCATAGTGGTCATGAGAGAAGAAGTAATCGAAGAACACGGGGAAGCCGTCGAAGAGTTCGTAAAGCTCCTGGTTCAGGCCGGCGAATTTATTTCGAAAAAGCCGGAGACGGCCGCAGAAATAGGGGTTGCCTTTCTGGACCCCAATCGGAACCTTGGTCTCAGGGTTCCCATTCTGAAAAACGTTTTAACAGAACCGCAGGGCATAAAAACCGACGACCTCATGCCCGATCATCAGTCACTCACCACAATGCAAAGATACATGCACGATAACATGGGCATCGGAACCCCGGTGGACCTGAATGCCTTCGTCATGGAAGAATTTATCGAAAGGGCCTGCAGAGAGCACACCGGGTATGTGCCCCGCTACCCTCAACTGCTCGATCCCCTCTCACTGATAGAAAAAATCAATCGCTCAATCCGTGAAGGAAGGGAATCCTCTAAAAGCAAGCTGGGACACGAAGGGAAATATCTCATATTCCTGATGAACGGGCAGTACTACGGCGTGGATGTCATGAATGTGAAAGAAATCGTCGGCATAATGCCTATAAGGAGTCTCATTCAGGCTCCTGATTACGTAAAAGGCATAATAAACCTCAGAGGAGCAATCATCCCTGTTGTGGACCTCAGAAGAAAACTCGGCCTGCCCGAAACCGAATATACGGAACGGACATGTATTATCATTCTTGAGGTTCCTCATGAAGGAAAAATACTGAAAGTCGGCGTCATCGTGGACACCGTTTCCCACGTGGAATCGATCAAGGCTCAGGACATCGAAGAAACCCCCGGAATAGGACTTTACGGCAACACAGGCTATCTCAGCGCCGTTGCAAAAACGGGAGAAAGCCTCAAACTTCTCCTAAGTGTCTCCGATCTTTTCGGAGAAGGAGAAATAGAAACTCTTTCCCGTGCTGCATAGACAAATGGGTTTTCTGCTGTTATTAATTCCAGGGCCCTTTACAGAAAAAGCCGGTACTTCATAGAATGAATCGGGAGCCATTTGCTTATGGAAATTGTGGAGGGTTTTGTCAGGGCCAGAAGGAAATTCAGAAATCCTGCCGTAACGATAGGAAACTTCGATGGAGTTCATAAAGGACACCAGGCTCTTATAGAACACGCCAGAAATTACGCCCGGGAAAAGGAAGGCGAAACCGTCGTAATCACCTTCAACCCTCATCCGGTAAAGGTTCTATGCCCCGACTGTAACCTGAAGTTTATCACTCCTCATCGCACAAAACTGGAGCTCCTTGAGCAATACGGCGTGGATGTAGTCTGGATTATCCCCTTCACCCGTGAATTCGCATCCCTTTCCGCCAGAGAGTTCGTCGAGCAGTGTTTGGTCGACTTCGTCGGCGTAAAGCATCTTGTAGTGGGTTACGATTATCACTTTGGTAAAGGCCGTGAAGGTAACATAATTCTTCTGGAAGAAATGGGGAAAACTCACGGTTTCACCGTTGAGGTTGTGCCGGAAGTTATAGTTTCGGGAATAGTTGTCAGTAGCACATCGATACGTAAGC
Source organism: Thermodesulforhabdus norvegica (assembly GCF_900114975.1). Lineage (NCBI taxonomy): Bacteria > Pseudomonadati > Thermodesulfobacteriota > Syntrophobacteria > Syntrophobacterales > Thermodesulforhabdaceae > Thermodesulforhabdus > Thermodesulforhabdus norvegica. The sequence goes on along the minus strand of NZ_FOUU01000002.1, from coordinate 182,597 downwards.
TTATCCAGGAAGGACAGATGAAAACCGTTACAACCCTACTGGGGAGGCCTTATGAGATAAGAGGGCCCGTTGTCCACGGACGTGGACGGGGAGCACGTATGCTGGGTTTTCCCACCGCAAACGTTCGTATCGGAGACTACGTTCCTCCCAGAACGGGAGTTTACGCAACCCGTGTGACCGTGGACGGAATAAAGTACATGGGCGCCACGAACCTTGGCTACAATCCCACCTTTGGAGATACCGATTTATCCCTGGAAGTTCACATTCTGGATTTCGATCGGCATATCTACAACAAGGTAATAAAAGTCGAATTTATCGAATACATTCGAGGAGAAAAAAAGTTTTCGGGCATTGACGAACTGGCCGACCAGATCAGCAGAGACGTTGAATGCGTCAGGCAGTTGCTAAGCTGAAATCCGATTTTCACCGAAACAAACCATTTCAACTCTTTCTTCAAGAGCCGTTATTAAACGAGAAAGAGTTGACCTATCGATTGCAGAAATCAGTATCCCACCGTACCGATCCGCCACCGTTTTACCGAATTCCGGGGAAACCAGGTCCATCTTGTTGAAAACCAGCAATTCCGGTTTGGTGTGAAGATTGAGCTTCTTTAAAATGGCCCTGACCGCTTCAATGTGCTCCTCAAACCGGGGATTGCTGATATCAACTACATGTAGAAGCACATCGGCATCGTGAAGCTCTTCCAGAGTAGCTGCAAAGGCGTCCAGCAATTCTCGCGGCAGATCATGAATGAAACCCACGGTGTCCGTAACTATGACTTCAAAATCCCTGGGAAACCTGAGTCTTCTGCTGGTAGGGTCCAGGGTTGCAAAATACTGATCCGCTACGGGAACGTCACTTTTGGTGAGGGCATTCAAAAGAGTTGACTTGCCGGCATTCGTATAACCTACAATGGACACGACGGGTATCTCGTTCTTATTGCGCCTTCTGCGCCTTTCCTGTCTGTTCTTTCTTATGGCCTTGAGTTCGCGCTCAAGTTGAGCAAGCCGATCCTTAATACGCCTCCTGTCTATCTCCAGCTTTGTCTCACCGGGCCCCCTGGCTCCTATTCCTCCTGTAAGGCGGCTCAGGGCATCATCCCTCACGTTAAGTCTCGGCATAAGATATCTGAGTTGAGCCATTTCCACCTGAATCTTACCTTCACGGCTCTTGGCCCTCTGAGCAAATATATCCAGTATCAATTGCGTCCGATCGATTACCCTGAGTTCCGTCGTGTCCGTCAGAGCCCTGACCTGAGACGGGTTTAATTCTCTGTCGAAGATAAGAAGATCCACACCGTGCCTCAAGGCCTGGATCATTATTTCACCGAGTTTTCCCTTACCGATAAGATACTTGGGATTTATTTCTCTTACCCTCTGGACAACCCTGCCAACGACGTCAATACCCGCCGCTCTCGCCAGTTCTGCCATTTCATCAAGGGAAGCCTCTGCGCGCTCACGAGACCCATCGGTAACGCCGATCAGAAGAGCCCTGTCTCTACCGTCGCTGGTCGAAAAGAGCTGCCGATTCCTTTCAAGCTCTTCGTCAAGAGACCTTACGAGTTCTTCAAAGTCTACACTCTGCTGGGAACAGAGCATAGGGGGCAAAATCTCCCAGGCTCTATCCGTCTTTTCTCCTGCACCGGGCACCAGATGGGCCACATGAAGCCACGTGGCACCACCCTGGCGGTCCACCTGAACGGCCGCCACACAATCGAGCCTGAGAAAGACCAGATCCATAAGATCATCCTGCGTAAGAGGCTCCCCGTGGAGATGGGTGTGAACCAGCCGAAGCCCCCGTAATCGCCAGCGCGCTTCCCTTCCTTTGGGTAGCTCCGGAATATAAAGGGACCTTGCATCTCCCACCAGGACCATTTCAACGGTGCCGTCCCGGCCCAGAAGGCATCCCACCTGTCTTCCCGTCTCATGGGACCAACGTGCAAGATCCCTCGCAAGCTCAGGAGATACTATCTCCTTTGGAGAAACACGCCGCCGGTATAAATTTTCAATTCTCTTCCGCTGGGTACTTTTAAGTGCCGTTATGTTCCCGAATATTTTCTGTATAGCCTTCCACCTCCCGTTTTTTTCCAGATCCCAATCCTATTTAATTATTTCATGCAACGATCCAAGATCAACACAAAAGCCACACTACAAAACGGAAGAAAAAACGTGACGGCATATTTCACCGAATTCACCCAGATTTTTAACCACAGTGATCCCCGCGGCTTCCATGGCCTTAATCTTGGCCTGGGCCGTCCCACTTGACCCGCTTATAATGGCTCCGGCATGCCCCATTCGCCTTCCCGGCGGAGCCGTAAGTCCCGCAACAAAACCGACTACCGGTTTCGTCACGTGACTCTTTATGAATTCAGCAGCCTCTTCTTCGGCGGTACCCCCTATTTCACCCACCATCACAATGCCCCGCGTTTCAGGGTCGTCCTGAAAGGCCTTAAGGCAATCGATAAAACTGGTCCCGTTTACGGGGTCGCCTCCAATTCCCACGCACGTGCTCTGACCGATGCCCTGCTGGGTGAGCTGGTAAACCACTTCATAGGTAAGCGTTCCCGATCTGGAAACGACCCCTATGGAACCGGGCATATGAATGGGGCCGGGCATTATTCCGACCTTACATTGCCCGGGAGTAATTATACCCGGACAATTCGGCCCTATAAGCCTTGAACGAGAAGAACCGAGCACACTTTTCACCTTCATCATGTCAAGCACCGGAATTCCTTCGGTAATGGCAACGATGAGCGGAATCCCGGCGTCCACGGCTTCCAGTATTGCATCGGCCGCAAAAGCGGGAGGTACGAAAATCATCGAACAGTTAGCCCCCGTCTCCTTTACCGCTTCTTTGACGGTATTAAAAACGGGGATACCGTCCATCTCCTGTCCGCCTTTTCCTGGAGTTACACCGGCCACCACACGAGTCCCGTAGGCCACACACTGGCGCGTATGAAACTGCCCTTCTCGACCCGTTATTCCCTGAACCAGAAGCCGGGTATTCTTATCAACCCATATGCTCATGAAGCTTCCTCCTCTGATTTTACGGCTACTGACGTGCTATCTCGGCGACTTTGCCAACAGCATCCTTCAGATCCTTCGCAACCAGGAACTTGAGCCCTGATTTTTCCAGAATTTCTCTGCCTTTCTCAACATTGGTCCCTTCCATCCTGATGACCACCGGAACCCTGATATCCACCTTCTTTGCCGCCTCCACAATACCCTGAGCCAGAACATCACAGCGCAATATTCCACCGAATATATTAACGAAAACCCCCTTAACGCTGGGATCGCTCAGGATTATCCTGAAACCGTTCTCCACCATTTCGGCACTGGCCCCGCCGCCCACGTCCAGGAAATTAGCAGGCTCAGCTCCGGCAAGCTTTATGAGGTCCATTGTGGCCATGGCAAGGCCGGCGCCGTTTACCATGTTCCCAATGGTACCGTTCATTTTTATGTAGTTAAGATTGTACTTCGATGCTTCCAGTTCCAGAGGATCCTCTTCGTCAGGATCCCTGTAGCCCAGTATGTCCCTGTGGCGGAACAAGCCGTTATCGTCGAAATTCACCTTTGCATCCAAGGCAACAAGCCTGCCACCTTCCGTAACAACCAGAGGGTTAACTTCCACCAGAGAACAATCGTAATCCACGAAGAGCCTGTATAAATTTGTAACAAGAGAAACGAAGTCTCTGGCGAGATCCCCCGAGAGTCCCAGACCGTACGCGAGCTGCCGTGCGTGAAAAGGCTGCAATCCAAGGAGAGGATCCAGGTAAACAGAAACTATCTTTTCGGGATGCTTAGCCGCGACCTCTTCTATATCCATACCTCCCGCCGAACTTGCCATAACCACGAGCTTCCCGCTTTTCCTGTCGGGAAGCATCCCCAGATAAAGCTCTTTTTCAATGGGCAGGGCTTCTTCAACCAGAATTTTCTTGACAACCCGCCCTTCAGGACCGGTTTGATGGGTCACCAGGGTCATACCGATCATTTCACCGGCAAGCTTCCCGACCTCTTCCCGGGAATGAGCAAGCTTAACCCCGCCTCCTTTACCACGACCGCCCGCATGAATCTGAGCCTTTAAAACGACCGGGTAGGATCCCAACTGGACTGCCGCCTCCACGGCTTCCTCAACCGAAAAAGCCACGCGCCCTCTCGGCACGGGCACACCGTAACGTGCAAAAAGCTCCTTCGCCTGATATTCATGAATTTTCATGAGAAACTCCTCTGCCGGGTTAAACATTGACCGGAACGGAACAGGTGCCACAATTTTGCCTGCTCCGTTCAGTGTTGTCAAACAAAGAAGAGGCATTTTCAGTAAAACCAAACCATTAAGGCGAAAACTACATGGAAGCGGGCGGAAGTCCTCCGAGTCCTCTGACGAAAGCCCTCACGTTTTTACCCAGCACCTGATGGTTGTATCCCCCCTCAAGTATCCCGAAGCATCCGCAGCCCACTTCTCTGCTCCGCTCGAAAACCAGTTTTCCCATTGTGTAGTAGTCTTCCGTCGTAAGAAGTCCACCCCAGTCATCCACGTGGTTGTCGAAACCTGCGGAAACTCCGATGATGTCGGGTAAGGCGTTACTCAGAGCCTCTTCAACAGAAGCAATATATTTTCTGCGGTCCGTTGCTTCCGGGTTAAATATCGTGATGTTTTCACGGTTTCCCAGAATGTTAACGGTCCCATCGCCGTAATGAAGGTCAAAGTCCAGGATAAAGGCCGAGGAAATCTTTCGAGAAGATCTCAGGTATTCTATCGCCACGGCCATATTATTGAAGAAGCAAAAGCCCCAGGCACTGTCGGAAGAGGCGTGATGCCCCGGGGGACGGATGACTGCAAAACAGGGTTCTTTCAAGCCCGTTTCCGCGGCAATCATAGCACCCCCTGCAGCAAGGGCCGCTATGTTGTAAAGACCGTGATGGACAACGGACTGGATGTGCCTTTCCGTATGGACCCGCAGAAGATCGTCCCACCCGGCAGGATATGCCTCTATGATCTCAAAGTCTTCTTTCGAAAGCTCTTCAAGTATGGGTTCCAGGCGCCCCGGCGCCGCTGCCGGATCACGCGTATAAACCTGCAGAAAATCGGGATGATAAACAATCTTCATGATCCCTCCTTTCGTACCCGCTCCAGAATGCGCAAAATGTTTTCTCTGCAAATCATAAGTTTAACCCCATCATCTACCTTAAGCCCTGTAACCTTTCTGAGCTCTCCTACGGGGTCTCCAAAAGGGAAATCCGATCCGAATAATAGCTTTTCCGGCCCGTAGCGTGAAATAAAATCCTCTATAATCCATGAAGGCGCAAGGGCCGTATCGGCATAAACATTTTCAAGCTCCCAGAGCCCTTCGGCCTTGATTCTTTCATAACCTCCGTTAAGCATACCGCAATGAGGAATGATAACCGTAACGCCCGGGGCAAGATCTTTCACAAATCTGACGGTGTTGTGAAATTCCTCTTCCAGAACAACGGGCATCCTTCTGAGTCGAACCTCCTGAATAAACCTCAGGCACCGGGGATCATCGTAATTGTACCGGGGCTCTCCAGAGTGCCTATGCCACTTTACACCGTAGAATCCCTCGGAAAGGCGTTCATAGGCATAATCGTTCCACACAAAAAGGTAGGGGAAAACCTTGAAATCAAGGTTACCGGTAAGGCTCAAAAGGTAATCATGGGCGGCGTTGCGTCTACCCTGCCATTCCGAAGAATCGGTAAAATAAGGATCATAACGATTGTAGACCTCGATGACGGGAGGGAAAAAAACGGCACCGTCAATGCCACATCCCTTAACCAATCCGTAATAGGCTTCAAAGCTCTGATCGGGCTCTCCAATTCCCGAGCTCCCAACCAGACCGCAATGTACATGGGAATCTATGGCTTTCATTTCGGCTCTCCCGGGTTCCCCAAATTCAACCAGGCTTTAAGCCGTCGGACCAGTTGATTACGAAATAATACCCCGGTTTTTGATTCAAATCGACCTGAGTTCTTCAGTCAACGACCTTCTAAAAGTTCTCAAAGCAGAATACGGAAAAACCCGGCACACTAAAGGGGATCTTAAGTATCAAGGCGGGTAAGTTTAGCCGTTGACGGGAAAGCAAAATGGGGAGCCCCAAAGGCTCCCCATGCTGTTTCTAGCCGTCGATTATGGTCAAGGCTTCTTCTCTGTAAGCATCCATGACATAAGGAATGCCCGTTACTCTTGCGGCTTCTTCCGTCAGAGCTGCCAGGTCGCTTCTGGAAATAAGGTCTACACGCCACTTTCTTGCACCGGCCATCAGTTGCTGAAGTCCCACCCTGATTTTTTCCGTAACGCTGTATATGCCGATGGCACCCAGAGGCATCTTATCCACTTCGTTTCCGTATTTCGCCCTGAGTTCCTCGTAGCAGACGAAAATCTCCTCTTTGGTGCTTCCGTATTTGGCAACGGTGCTGGGAAGCTTGCCTTCGTCAAGCCATTTCTGGATGTTCTTACCCACCATGCCGGGTATCATGAGAGCCCTGCCCATGCAGACGGCTTTGCAGTAAGGAGCCCCCAGGGCGATGGCCTTGAAGACGTGATCTTCCGTGGAAAACCCACCGGCGAAGGCCAGGTCGGGCACGTAAGCGCCCTTTGCCGCAAGCCGACGGCAGAGTTCGTAGGCCATGGAGTGCAGGTAAATTGACGGGATTCCCCACTCACACATCATGCGCCAGGGGCTCATACCGGTTCCCCCGGGAGCGCCGTCTATGGTGAGGAGGTCAATCCTGGCATCGGATGCCCACCTGATGGCCATGGCCAGCTCTCTCATGGGATAAGCTCCCGTTTTGAGCGTGACTCTTTTCGCACCGAGCTTTCTCAACCGCTCCACTTCCTTCATAAAGCTTTCCTGATCCACAAACCCAAGCCTGGAATGACGCTCAAATTGTTTTACGGCCCCATCCCTGAAGGCGGCCTCAACAGCAGGGTTGTCCGGATCCGGAGTCACGATATAGCCCCTTTTCTTAAGTTCTCTGGCCCGTTCGATAGAATCGACCTTAATCTCACCGCCTATGGATTTTGCACCCTGCCCCCATTTCAGCTCGATGGTCTCAACACCCAACTTTTCGATAGCGTATTCGGCCACACCGAAGCGGGTGTCCTCTACGTTAAGCTGAACGAAAATATCACCGTATCCTTCATGATAACGCCGGTAGGTTTCCACCCTTCGGCGCATTTCGGGAGATTCTTTAACCCTGCCGCTGGAATCAAGCTCCAGTCCGGGATCAATGCCGCAGACGTTTTCTCCACACACTATGGTAATACCGCTTATGGCGGCACCAACGGCAAAATGTTCCCAGTTTTTCCTGGCTATGTCGGTACTTCCCAGGGCACCGGTGAAAATCGGAACCTTCATTTTAACCCTGTTTTTAAATCCAAAGGACGTTTCGGTATCAACTGCAGGAAAGGTGGCAACGTTAGGGTCGGGATCCACTCCGAAAGCTCCAACGGCATAACCCATGATGTTAAGGTGAGAATAATCCACGGGGTAGTCTTTGTCGGCTCCTGCGGTAATCTCCCCGAAGGGTTGCGGGTAAAGGAGTTCTCTACCTCTGAAGGTTGCGTTAAAAAGATCGCAGTTTCCAGCGCAGCCATCGATACACCGACTGCAGATGCCCGACTGGGGGGCAACATTACGGGAACGATTTTTTGTTCCAAGGGCTTCGTTGGCGTTTGGCCTGTGCAGGTTCATAAGGGACCTCCTTAGCATGTCGGCATTGTTCTTCCGGAATTAAATTGCCATAGGCATCAAAATGCCAATACCCGAATTTCACGAAAAGATCAAGCCGACACAAAGAAAATCTTCACCGTGGGGACCTCCATTTTTCCGGCATTTACGCCCGGGATATTGGCATAATTTCCGCAAAGGTTTACACAGGCTCAAGATAGTGGTATGTAGATGTTGAATTTTCCGTGATGTGTCGGCAGTGGTACCGTATTGATCACCATAAGCCGGCAATATTGCCGTTTACGGTCAGGAGGACACCATGAAAGAGGACATAAAGGTAAACTGCCTTCGAATTTTAAGAATCCTGTCTCAGGCTGATGAGCCTCTGTCCAGCCGGGAAATTGCAGAACGGCTGAGTACCAGGGGATATCCCATGAGCGAACGAACAGTACGATTGTATCTTGCAAGGCTCGATAAAGAGGGCTTCACGAAAAACCTCGGAAAGAAAGGCAGGTTAATCACTGAGCTCGGCAAAAAAGAAGTTGAAGAAAATTCCATTTTTGAGAAAGTAAGTCTGCTGTCGTCCAAAATCGACCGGCTAACCTACTTAATGACTTTCGATGTCCACTTTAAAACCGGAACCGTGGTCATAAACGTGAGCGTAATGCATCACGAAGTATTGAAACAGAACCTGGAGTACATCGAAGCGGTTTTTGAACGGGGCTACGGGATGGGACAACTGGTAACGGTCTTCAAAGCCGGTGAAACCATCGGGGGAATCACCGTGCCAAAAGATCATATTGCCGTTGGAACTGTGTGCTCGGTGACTCTTAACGGTGTTTTGCTACATCACGGGATACCGGTAACATCTCTATTCGGAGGATTGCTGGAGCTGAAAAGTCACAAACCCTACCGTTTCGCCGAGGTCATATACTACCAGGGAACGAGCATTGATCCCCTCGAAGTATTCATCCGCAGCAGGATGACCGACTACAGCGAAGCCATCTCATCGGGCAACGGAAAAATCGGAGCAGGTTTCAGAGAAATGCCGGCCGAAAGCAGAAGCCAGGTTATAGAGATAGCCCAGCGCCTTGAAAAGGTGGGACTTGGGGGCTTTATGCTTATAGGATGGCCCGACGAACCTCTGCTCGATATTCCCGTGCCGGCAGGACAGATCGGCTCCGTGGTAATAGGAGGTCTGAACCCCATAGCCATTGTGGAAGAAAAAGGCCATAGCGTTCATTCAAGGGCTCTCGCCGCCCTACTGGACTACGAGAGATTATTTCCGTACTACAAATTGAAAAAGTACATTTGACAGACTCTGACAGAGGGTTAGCTTGAATTACTTCACCGGGACAATTCGCACTTTTTTCCGGAGTTGTGGTACCCTTATCGGCGAATTCAGGGGAAGTCACGGCTTCGGCCTCAGTGCAGAACTGGCTTTCTGGTTTTTTTACTCCATCTTCCCCTTTCTCATCTTTTTGTTTTCTCTTGCCGGCTTTCTGCCGCCTTTTTCAGACCGGGCGAGAATTCTGCAACTTCTTCAGACCACATTACCTCCGCCTGCCTACGAACTTATCGGAAATACCGTTGTTAACATCCTCGTAAAACCCAAGGGTCTCATGGCCTTTGGTACGCTGCTCCTTGCCCTCTGGTCGGCCTCAAATGCAGTCCACAGCATGATGGGAACTTTGAACAGGATCTACGGGATAAAGGAAACGAGGCCCTACTGGAAGGTTAAACTCGTTGCCTTAACCCTTACGGTAACGCTGTGTAGCGTTCTTACCTTGACCTTTCTTCTTCTCGTAATCGGTCCGCTGATAACGGAAAAAATTATGGAAGCACTTAGATGGGGGAAATTCGTGGGGACCACCATAGCTACCGTAAGGTTCATCGTTTCCATCGTGGGTATGTACGTTGCTCTGCTTTTGATCTACCGGTTCGGCCCCGACATTCCCAGAAATACTGCCTATAATCTGCCCGGGACCGGGCTGGCTGTATTCGGCGGACTCCTAACCTCCCAGCTCTTCGGAATCTATTTAAAAAAGATAGCACCTTACAATAAGTTTTACGGAGCCCTGGGAACGGTTATTGCCTTCATGACCTGGTTATACCTGATAGGGGTTTTCATACTTCTGGGCGGTCAGTTAAACAGCCTCCTTTTCAGGAAATCCCCCGAATTCAGGGCCAGGCTTACAGAATGCAGACCCTACGACAATACTACCTGACACCTTTCTGACCAATCTCTTCTTCATACCATTTGACAAAGGCGAAAATAACCCTGGCCTTTGCTTCGCCTCTAATAAGCCCGTTTGCAAGGTCGAAGAGCTCTCTGTGATACGTCCTGGCAAGCTCCCCGATCTTGCTGGTTTCGTAAAATTTCACAAGCAAGCCGACAGCCTGCCTGGCAGGATCTGATACAAGCCTTTCCCGGGGATCCTTGGGCTCAACAAAGGGATCCCAGTTCTCATAGCCCATTTTCAGGATTCTCTGCTGTCCACGCTTCGACATGGACTCAAAAATTGCCCGCTTTCTTCTCTCGTACTCTTCCCTATCCACATCTTTAAGATCCACCATGGCCCCGTCCTCCCGGCTACACTTCGTAATCCCAGAACAGTTTCAATCTAATCTTTTTGAATTCTTTTTCGCTGAACAAAACATCATAGTCAAAGAGACCGACACTTTTTGAGAGCCTTTCCGCAAGCCTCCGACACTCCTCTTCCGTACGACCGTGAATCATGGCGTAGATATTATAAGGCCATTCCGGGGGATGTGCAGGCCTGTGGTAGCAATGGCTGACTTCCGGAAAGGTTGCCAGAATTCGCCCAACCCTGTCTATTTCGCCCTCCGGGCAGGACCATACAACCATGCCGTTGGCTTCAAAGCCGGCCCTTCGATGATTCAGGACGGCGGCATATCTCCTGATCCAGCTCTTTTCCAGCCATTCTCTGAGGATGGCGAGCAACTCCTGTTCTGTCATATCCAGCCTTTCTGCAGTCTCCATAAAGGGTCGCTTTACCTCCGGGAGATCCTCTTGCACTGCCCGCACTATACGAATGTTTTGATCGGTTCGGGGAAAGGAGCATTTCCGGTGCCCTGGCTGAAAGGACCTGCCGACCGTATCGGAAACGGGAGCATCACCTTCCTCGAGAACGTCCAGAATCACGGCAAGCTTATACTTCTTCAGGGCGGGCAGAATCAGATAGGGCCATCCACCGGCTTTTTCGGCTATTTCTGAAACCACCGAGGGAAGATCCTCACCGGGTGGAACGGCTATGGTAAACCAGATATTATACAGCCCGGGTCTAAGGTAGTTATGGCTTACGCCCGGATAGGCGTTTATTTCTCTCACCGCCGCCTCTATATACTTTTCTGGAACGGCCATTGCGACGAGAGAAGTAGAATAGCCCAGGGCCGTTGTATGAAAGATGGCGCTGATCTGTCGAACGATCCCGCAGCGTTTCAAGCTGCCGAGCCGACGCAGAACCTCATCCTCGTCTATACCGATCTCATCGCCAAGAATCTCATAAGGCCGGCTCTCAACGGGAAAGGCCTTTTGAATCCTGTCAAGTATAAGCCTGTCTATGCGATCCAGTGTCTCGACCGGGCTGGCAGGTTTGTCTTTCAACTTTTTTCTCCTTAACTTGGACCTGGCTTTATTTAAATACTGGTATTTTTATCACACCCAAGTATAAGAAAAACATCGAGAAATCCAAGCACCTGCGACAGTTGGTTTTTCTATTCCACTTTGCGGATTTAATCCAGGCTTTTGACAGGAAATCAGGATGGGGTCATGCTCCACAGGGCCAGAATCAGCGCACTCGACGGGGGTCTAAAATCGCCCTGCTTAAGGATTTTCCGATCTTCATTATTGCTGTACCGCCGGAGGAACTGTAAAAAACCCGAGGCGAATTTTATAGGCATTGTATTGTGCGGAGATCGGGTATGCATACGCCTGCATGGAAGATCTGTACCGTCGTTCTAACGGGTATTCTGGCCGTATCTTCGGCGTCTCTTTTCATAAGAATGGCCTCGGCACCTGCCTTAACGGTAGCGGTCTATCGAGTGGTTATTGCAACCACCCTGTTGTTAATCTCTCACTTCCTGCGCAAAGATCGGAAAAGGGAGACGAAAAAGGCACCCTTTCCGGTCATTGTCGGATCGGGTTTTTGTCTTGCGGCACACTTTGCTTTCTGGATAGCTTCTCTTGATCACACCTCCGTCGCCGTATCCGTGAGTCTGGCAAACACGAGCCCAATTTTTGTGGTGCTCATGTCAGTTTTCTTTCTTAAAGAAAAGCCGGGCCTAACCTTCTGGGTCGGTTTGCCGGCGGCCATTATAGGGAGTATCTGTCTCGTGCAATCCGGTACTTCCTACGAAAACGGCAATATTCTCGGTGCCGGCCTTGCTATTGCCGGGGCAATCACCCTCGCCGGGTACCTGTTAATGGGGCGCTATGCTTTGAAACGGATGCCTTTCCACAGCTATATACTTTACGTTTACGGTACGGCATCAATAGTGCTTTTGATACTTTGCGTTCTGCTAAGCACGCCTTTAAAAGGTTTTTCAGCGCAGACGTACTTATACCTCATCCTGATAGGGCTTATACCTCAGCTCATCGGTCATTCGGCTTTTAACTGGGCCCTGCAGCACCTACCCGCCTTCGTCGTTTCCGTATTGATTCTGGGCGAACCCATGGGTGCAACCATTCTTGCGCACCTATTCCTTGATGAAAAAATATCCTTCAGTCAGGCGGCAGGACTGGCAATTCTGGGTGCAGGGCTGGTAACATGCAGTCTATCGGCACCCACCCATTCCGTTGACAGGGAAATTCAAACCCAGTAGGTTGATCTCACAAAAGTTGTGAAACCTTCTAAAGAAACCGGAGGAGAAGCACTCATGTTTATCATGGGAAGGTTACTGGAAGCGCTTGCTACGGTTGTGTATCTTGTGCTCAACCTTTACATGTGGGTTGTGATCATCAGGGCTCTTATATCCTGGGTCAATCCAGATCCTTACAACCCCATCGTAAGATTTTTATATGCCGTAACGGATCCCATTTTAAATGCAATCAGGAGAAGGCTCCCCGTCGTATTTTCCGGCATAGACTTTTCTCCGCTACTGCTTATCCTGGCCATCTACTTTCTGCAGATTTTTCTGGTTCAGAGCATGAGAGATCTGGCTTACCAGTTAATCCGTTAGCAAGGGAGGTGTCTATGACCATAAAAGCGGAACTTCTTGAAATACTGGCCTGTCCCAGGTGTAAAGGAGATGTCAGGTTGAATGAAGACGGAACGGGTCTGATTTGTGACGGTTGCCGTCTGCTCTACGAAATTAGGGACGGAATCCCGATAATGCTCGTTGAAGAGGCTAAACCCCTCGATTGAAACCCCGGAGAAGACCCAAAATGTTCGTTCCTGACCTGAATCGTCTCCACGGAGCCTTGAGTCGTTTCCAGGATGTGCGAATCTGTGTTATCGGCGATCTTATGCTGGATGTGTTTCTCTGGGGACGAGTAAGGCGTATTTCTCCGGAAGCTCCGGTGCCGGTGGTGGAAATTGAAGGCGATAGCCGCGTGCCCGGAGGCTCGGCAAACGTGGCGCACAATGCTTCGGCGCTGGGAGCCCGGGTATTTATCGCAGGAAGGGTTGGAAACGATCCGGACGGTGAAGAATTAATGAAGATGCTGAAGGAGGCCGGGATCGATACGGCGGCCGTGGTCGTTTCGGAGGAATGTCCTACAACGGTAAAAACCCGGGTGATAGCCCACAGCCAGCATGTCGTGCGTTTCGACAGGGAGGTAAAAAGGCCCCTTTCGGGCAGGGAACTGAAGCACATACTTTCCTTTCTGGGAGACCTTAAGTCTTTTGACGCCATCGTCGTTTCGGACTATGCCAAGGGCGTTGTAATACCGGAGCTTATGAAAGAGATTAAACAACGAGCCACTCTTTCAGAGGTGCCCATCATTGTTGACCCCAAGGTTTTAAATGCCCCGCTTTTTGAAGGGGTTACGGTCATTACGCCCAATTTCGCCGAAGCACTGCTTATGGCCGGAAATCACAGCGAAGAAGACGTCATTTCCGTCGGGAAAGAGCTTCTCAGGAGATATAGATGTCAATACGTCCTGATAACCCGGGGTTCTGAAGGCATGAGCCTTTTTTCCGAAGACGGTCAGATTCTGTACCTTCCAGCCGTGGCCAGAAAGGTTTACGATGTCACAGGGGCCGGCGATACCGTGGTGGCAACTCTTGCGGTGGGTATGTGCGCCGGCCTGAGCATGGCCGAAGCCGCCTACATTGCCAACGTCGCAGCGGGATACGTCGTGGGAGAGCCGGGCACGGCCGTAATATCTCTCGAAACACTCCGAAGTGTTCTTTCCGGAGGCAGGATCACATGAGTATCCCCCGTGAGCCGTCGTCTGCTTTTCTTTTCCTGGGCATTCTTTATTCCGATGCAGGTGCCTATAAGAGCGCTCTGGTAGAACTGGAAAAGGTCTTTGGCCCGTTGAGTTTTCTTACCGGACCGAGAGTTTTTACCGAAACCGGCTATTACAACGCCGAAATGGGAACACCCATCTACAGGGTTTACGGAGTTTTCGAAAGACCCGTGAACCAGGATAAACTGGCCGATATAAAGCTGAAGACCAATGAAATAGAGGCCGGGCTGGCTCAGAACGGCCGTCGAAGAGTAAACCTCGATCCGGGACTGTTAAGCGAAGAACGGCTTGTTCTGGCTACGGGTAAGAACTATACCCATCGGGTGTATCTATCCAGAGGCATTTATGCAGATCTGACGCTTATTTTCCGTCGAGGTCAGTACGAACCGCTTCAGTGGACCTATCCGGATTACAGAGATCCTGTATTGAGGCATTTCCTAGGTGTTCTCCGCCAGAAGCTCCATTACCTGAAGACGGGCAGGTTACCGGTAAATCCTTATAGACTTCCTTCAGAGGAGCAGAAAAAAGAGGATTGAACCGATGATCTACAGCATGACCGGCTACGGAAAGGCCAGCATTACGAGAGAGGGTTTCACGGTAACGGTGGAGATGCGATCGCTGAACGGAAAAGGCCTTGATGTTACCGTACGACTTCCCAGAGGGCTCGGAGAGTTCGAACCGGAAATCAGGCAAATTGTCCGGAAGGCTGTACGACGCGGAAGAGTTGAGGTATTCGTAAGCGTTGAGGCGACGCTTCCGGAACTAAAAGCCCCGCCAATAAACCCAGACCTGTTCCGGCTTTACTGGTACCGTCTTCAGGAAATATCTTCTTCCCTTCCCTCCATAGCCTCCCCACGGTTCGAGGACGTTCTCCGCATTCCTTACATTTTCGAACAGGTTGAACTGAAAGATTATCTCGATCTTTTTTCCGGAAGCGTGAGGGAGGTAACCAGGGGTGCTCTGGAAATGCTGGTTTCGATGAGGGCTGCGGAAGGTGAAGAGCTGAGAAAGGCCTGCTGTAAATACCTGGAAAAAATTGAACAGGCCATTTCTGCCATAGAGAAAATCCGGGAGGCAAGCCTTCTTACATTGAGAGATAGACTCAGAGACCGCATAATGGAACTTTTGAGAGACCTTCCGGTTGCTCTTGACGAAAATCGACTGACTCAAGAAATAGTATTTCTGACCGAAAGATCGGATATTGCGGAGGAAATAGTTCGTCTCAAAAGCCACATAGGACAGTTCCGGTCTTTGCTGAACGATCCGGAACCGGCGGAGGGTCGTCAACTCGATTTTTTAGTCCAGGAAATGCAGAGAGAAGCAACGACCATCGGGGCTAAAGCATCGGATCTGGATATTTCTCAGGCCGTTGTGGTGCTGAGGACGGAGATAGCAAAACTAAAAGAACAGGTCCAGAACATAGAATAGGAATGTGGGGTTCACAACGGTTAACTCACAGCGCACGATAGAATCATAGCCGACATGGAAGAGTTTTCGTTAACTGCACTAAAAGAAATCGGGAGCGGACGTGAGGTGCGAAAAGGGACCGGAAAAGATGCTCCTGAGGTGCTGTTTCCCTATTCCGTGGGGCTCGAGCCCAAAGATGGGCATATTTATCCCTCTGTCAGAGACTTCTCAACGCCGAGGCGGTTAGAGGTCTCAGGAACAGAGATGAAGGAGGCAACATTGCCGGCCTCTGCACCTTATGTGGAGGCTACGGACGGCCTGAAAATACCGCCAGCCGGGGCTTCGGGCCGTTCTGAAAGGCGGATAACAAATACCCCGGCCTCGAATTGCACCGATTTGCAGTTCGGGTGATCAGGAAAGTCCGAATGCAAATAAAGGTAGTAAACATAGGATTCGGGAACTCGGTCGTTGCCAACAGAATTGTGGCCATTGTTTCTCCTTCTTCTGCACCCATGAAGCGATTGAAGGAAGATGCCCGAAAGGCAAATCGACTCATCGATGCCACGATGGGAAGGAAGACGCGTTCCATCATCATTACCGACAGCAACCACGTAATACTTTCAGGCGTGCAGGCGGAGACACTGGCTCAGAGGCTCGCCTCAATAGACCAGAGTTCTCGAGAGTCTTCTTCAACGGTGCTTTTTGCCGATAACCCGGAGCAGGAGTCATGAGAAAGGCGAGCCTATTCGTAATCTCTGCTCCGTCGGGATGTGGCAAGACGACACTCATGGAGATAGTGTGTGCCAGGATACCCCGGCTTAAATTCTCCGTATCTTCAACCACCAGACCTCCAAGGCCGGGCGAGATTCACGGGGTACATTATTTCTTTCTTACCGAAGAGGAATTCTTTCGTAAGGTAGAAAAGGGCGAATTTCTGGAATGGGCAAGGGTTCACGACCACTACTACGGGACTGACGGCACCATAGTAAAGAAGTGGCTCGATGAAGGTTACGACGTGATGCTTGACATTGACGTGCAGGGAGCACGTCAGGTGAAGTGCCTGGTGCCTGATGCGGTTACGATTTTCATCCTCCCTCCTTCCTGGGAAGAGCTGGAACGGAGGCTTACCGAAAGGCGAACCGAGCCGCCGGACGCAATCGCCCGGCGACTTACGACCGCCCGCTCAGAAGTAGCCGAAGCTTTCTGGTTTGATTACCTGGTTGTAAACGATGACGTAAACAGGGCTGCTTCTACCATTATGGCCGTTATAGAATCTGCTCGATCCCGGACGATTAAAAGTTACGGTCTGATTTACAATCTCATGGGGCGCAACCCATGAAGTACCTGTGGATCTCGGGCATTCATCCCGTTGAGGAAGCTTTAAAACTAAACCCCGAGGCCGTAGTCGAAGTCTTAGTTGCCCGGGAAGGTTCCGTCATAGAAGCTATTGTTGAAGATTCACGGCGGCTGAACATTCCCGTAAAGAAGGTATCTCCACAATCACTTCACAAAATCACAGGTTATAAGAATCATCAGGGAGTGGCAGCACGTCTTGAGTCTTTCCACTATACCGATCTGGACGACTTCCTGGAAAGGGTTCCTGAAAAACCCGGATTGCTTATCCTGGACTGCATACAGGATCCTCAGAACTTCGGATCCATACTGCGAAGCGCCGCTTTTTTCGGCATAAACGGAATCGTCCTGCCCGAATACCGATCCGTTTCCGTCACCCCTGCCGTTGCAAAAGTCGCCGCAGGGGCTCTGGGCAGAGTCCCCGTTATTCGCGTAAAAAACCTTTCCAGAGCCGTTACTGCTCTGAAAGAAAAAGAAATCCTGGTAATAGGACTGGATGCCCATACCGAATGTTCAATATACGATCTTGACCTCACGGTGGGTGTGGCCTTCGTTATCGGAAACGAACACTCAGGGCTCAGACGAAAAACCAGAGAAAGCTGTGACACTCTTGCGACCATACCCCGGGGTGGTCCCATGGAGTCTTTAAACGCCGCCGTTTCGGCGGCCGTGGCCTGTGCAGAGCTTCGAAGACAAAGGCTCATCTCCGGCAGGACGGGCGTTCTCCAAAAATAGCGGTACCCACACGGATCATGGTAGCCCCTTCTTCAATGGCCACTTCGAAGTCGTGGCTCATGCCCATGGAAAGCTCGGTAAGTAGCTCGGGCCTATCGGATCTGTCTTTGAGCCTTTTAAGAAGATCCGCAAGCTGCCTGAAGTACGGACGAACATCTTCCGGGTTTTCAAAATAAGGAGGAATGGTCATAAGCCCTCGTATCTGAAGACCCTCCATCTGAGACACCTCATCGTAGAGCCGAAACAGCTCGTCGGGGGCTATCCCGCTTTTGGTATCTTCCTGCCCGACCTTTACCTGAAGAAGCACCGGCAGAGGCTTATCCTTTTGTTGCGAAACAAGCCGGTTTAACTTTTCCGCCAGGCTCAATCTGTCCAGGGTATGAATCCAGTCGAAGATCTGCACCGCCTGTTTGGCCTTGTTGGACTGAAGATGCCCTATCATGTGCCACGTAACGGGAATATTCCCAAGGATTTCTTTTTTCGACCTTGCCTCCTGAACGTAATTTTCGCCGATGTGGGTTATTCCCGCTTCGACTGCCTCTTTTACGACAGATGCATCAAAGGTTTTGGTTACGCCGATAATGACGATTTCATCGGGAGATCGATTCGATCGCTCGCAGGCCCTTGCCACTCTTTCCCTCACCAGCCGGAGATTTTCCTTGATACCGCCCATCACGGACATCACTCCCTTACATTCGACCTTTCGAAGTTTATCAGAGCCTCCTTCAGGTTGCTGCCACCCGGAGCCGAGTAATTTCCTATGGATCCGTCATGGCGAACCACACGGTGGCAGGGAACAACTATAACAAAAGGATTGCGGGCACAGGCGGTACCCACTGCACGTGCTGCCCCGGGTCGTCCCACAGAGCGTGCCACATCGCCGTAGGTACAGGTAGTTCCATAGGGAATTCTCATAAGGGCCTGCCATACATCTCGTAAAAAAGGCGAGGCCCAATGGAAGTTGCAAGGAAGGCTGAAAACCCTGCGGCTTCCCGACCAGTACTCCTCGAATTGGGACCTTATCCCGTTAAACAGCCCCTCAAAACGGTCAGGAAGTTCGAATCGGGTCTCCTGGGGTTTTTCGGTCCACTGAATGCTGAAAATCTCACTTTCGCTTACCACCACCTTTAAAAATCCCATGGGGCTTTTCAGATAAAGGGTGCACAGTTCGGAATTGCTCATGACGGCTACTCTTCGGCCAGAATAAAATCGGTTATGTAGGGATTGGTTTCCATTTCCCTTGCCACCGTCGAACTGGGACTGTCGCCGTAGTCGTGGCCGGGCCAGATTATCGTCTCAGGCGGAAGCGTGAGTATCTTTTCCTTGATGGATTGCAGGAGTGTTTCGAAAGATCCCCCGGGAATATCCGTACGCCCTACGGCGCCTACGAAAAGCGTGTCCCCCGTAAAAAGATTCCCTTCAATCAGAATACAACAGGCCCCGGGAGTGTGCCCCGGAGTGTGAATAAATTTGACCGGTACTTCACCGATATAGAGTTCCTCTCCGTCTTCGACTCGAATATCAGCAGGAGCAGGTGGATCAAAACCGAGTTTGCGGTTCCAGGCAACGTTTTCGGGATCTCTGCAGAAATCGTCGTCAAGGGCGTGCATCACAATGGGTGCTCCCGTTTTCGACCTGATGACTTCGTTTGCAACGGTATGATCGGAGTGGGCATGAGTGTTTATAATATACTTCAAAGTGATTCCCTTTGATTTAACCAGTTCCAGAAGTTTATCTGCATCACCGGCAGGGTCGATAATCACCCCTTCCAGAGTTGCCGGATCCCAAACAAGGTAACAGAAAACCTCCATCTCACCTGCAGGAATTTGAAGGATTTCTACGGCCATTGTAAACCTCCTTTTGCACCATAGGTAGAATATCAATTTTTTAATGTAGCTCAACAAAAATTCCTTGACCATTTGCCGCCGGGGAGTATGTTTAATCGGGTTTTCTTTTCAGGGGTTCCCGGCAGAACTCCTGAGTGTAACGGTAAGGGCTTTGTTAGAGATCGGAGTATGGAGAGAATGAACGACTCTGACAGTAGCAGTTTGTGTGATGTAATCCCGGATACGCAACTAAGAGGCGTATCCCTCGTAGCGAATGGAGAATGTAACGGGTCCGTATATGGAACCCGTTTCGTCAGAACGGAAGAGCTATATGGCACCGCCCGGGATGCGAGATGCGGCGGGCGCCGTGAACCCCCTCTGATATAGCCTCCACAAGGGTTCACCTCCGGCCGCATCTCGTACGAGAGCGGCTGCGGAAAGGAGGTGAACTCCCATGAAGACACCGCTCGTTGCACCAGAATTAAGAGAGCTCATTCAGAGACACGATATCTCCACGCTTCAGGACTTCTGCAAGTTCATGCATCCCATGGCCGTTGCGGATTATCTTTCAACCCTGCCGCCTCATGACATATGGGAAGTCCTGAGAGTGCTGGAGCCGAACCTCCGGGCCGAAATTTTCAGCAATCTCGACGAAGACGTTCAGCTGGAGGTGGCCGAATCTCTTACGAGAGACGAACTTGCCCAGCTAATCTCTGATATGCCCCCCGATGATCGAGTGGACCTTTTCAAAAAGATCCCGCCGGAAAAACAGGACTTAATTCTTCCGGCACTTGCAAAGGCCGAGCGTGAAGACATTCGCAAGCTGGCTTCTTACCCGGAAGGAACGGCCGGCTCCGTAATGACCTCCGACTATGTTGCTCTGCCTCCCGACATCACCGTACGAGAGGCCATTGAACGCATCCGTCTGGAGGCTCCCGACAGGGAAACCGTTTATTATGCCTATGTGGTCGATGAGAAACGGCGTCTTATCGGGCTCGTTTCGCTTAAGGATTTAATCCTCGCCCCACCGCACAAGCTCGTTAAAGACATAATGTACCGGGACGTAATTTACGCCCGCGTAACGGACGACCAGGAAGACGTGGCCAGGATGATCCAGCGCTACGACCTGATAGCCCTGCCAATAGTAAACGGCGATAACGTTCTGGTTGGAATAATCACCCACGACGACGCGGCCGACATCATTACCCAGGAACATACCGAAGACTTGGAAAAATTCACGGCAATCGGCGGTCCTCACGAAGCCGGGGTTTACATGAAAACCCCCGTGTGGCATTACTTCCGCTATCGCGCCCCCTGGGTTATAGGGCTCGCCGGCCTGGAACTTATTTCCGGTTTCATTATTCACAGCTTTGAAGAAACCCTTTCCAGCCTTATAATCCTGGCCATGTACCTTCCCATGATGGCCGCAACAGGTGGAAACACCGGGAGTCAGACCGCGGCACTCGTAATAAGAGCCCTGGCGCTTGGAGAAGTATCGGCAAGGAACTTTTTTAAAGTGATCTTTAAAGAACTACAGGTGGGACTTCTCATCGGCCTCCTTTTGGGCCTGCTTCTGTGGCTAAAGGTCAGTCTGTTTGCCCAGTACGGCCAAATCCCTGCAGGCCTTTCTGCATCAAAAGTGGGCTTTGCCATAGCTCTTGCTTTTTCCCTTCAGGTTCTCCTGGCAACTTTCCTTGGAGCCTCGCTCCCCCTGGCCGCATCGGCTTTAAAACTCGATCCGGCATTCGTTGCAGGCCCGACACTCGCAACACTGATGGACATTCTGGGAATGCTTATATACTTTTCGTCGGCAAAAATTATCCTGAACCTCTGAAGCTGAAAACAGGGGTAACCTCAACGGGTTACCCCACGCAGTAATGCTCAAAAACCCCGAATCGCTAAACGTACCGGCCGGGTTTTGAACGCTATAGAGCTTCCCGCGAAAAATAACCTGCCGAGCGGGTTTTCATATCCTTTCCATTTGGCTACATTAAGACGCTATCTTACTTTAACATCTAAAAGGAGGTATCCATGCAGGGTAAGCGGGTACTTGTTACCGGAGCCGGAAGCGGCATAGGAGAAGCAGTAGCCAGGGCCTTTGCAGAAAAGGGGGCTAAGGTCATTGTGAACGATCTCAGAAGCGATGCATCTTCCGTAGCAGATGAGATAGGCGGTGAGTTTATAAAAGCCGACCTTTCCGTAACCGGGGAGGTCATCTCACTTGCCCGGCAGGCTCTGGCCGGAGGACCCGTTCACATTCTCATCAACAATGCCGGCTTTCAACACATAGATCCCGTAGAAGATTTTCCCATAGAAACCTGGCAAAAGATGCTACAGGTAATGCTAACGGCTCCTTTTATATTGATCCGTGAACTAGTCCCCGCAATGAAGCGGCTCAGATGGGGAAGAATAATAAACATCGCAAGCATTCACGGCCTTGTAGCCAGCCCTTTTAAATCGGCCTACATCAGCGCAAAGCACGGCCTGATCGGCCTGACAAAGACGGTTGCTCTGGAAGTAGCGGAATTCGGAATCACAGTAAATGCAATATGTCCGGCCTACGTAAGAACGCCTCTCGTGGAAAACCAGATAGCCGATCAATCCCGCACGCTTGGAATTCCCGAAAAGGAGGTCATAGAAAAGGTAATGCTTGCCCAGGCGGCGATAAAACGCCTTATTGAGCCCGACGAGATAGCCTCCTATGCTCTGTTTCTCGCCTCTGAAGCCGCCTCGGCAATAACGGGAAGCACCCAGGTAATCGACCTTGGGTGGACCGCCAGGTAAGGAGGACTGCCGCCGATGATCATAGATGTACATACCCACGCATTTCCACCGGAAGTATGCCGTTATCGTGAAAAATACATGGAAAACGAGTGGGCCTTTAAAACCCTTTATGGTCATCCCAGGGCACGAATGGTAACCTCGGAAGAACTGGTGCAGGCTATGGACGAGCATGGGGTGGACATGTCCTTCGTCTTTGGTTTTCCCTGGGTCGATAAAGAGCTTGCAAGGCGTCACAACGATTACATTCTGGAAAGCGCCTCGAAATATCCCCATAGATTAATTCCCCTTGTCTGCGTGAATCCTGCCCGTGATTACGCTACGCAGGAAGTCGAAAGGTGTCTGAAGGCCGGTGCCAGAGGAGCCGGAGAACTGGCAGTTTACGGAAATTGCGACGCCGATGCCCTGATCGAACGATACAGAGACATCGGAGAAGTTACCAGAAGGCACGGGGGGTTCTTGCTCATACATGCCAACGAACCGGTGGGACACAAATACCCGGGTAAGGCCCCACAGGGGCTTCAATTTTACTACGAAGTGGTAAAAGCCCTTCCGGAAATCCCGGTGATACTCGCCCACTGGGGAGGGGGGCTCTTTTTCTTCGAGCTCTTAAAAAAAGAAGCGAAAGACATTCTAAAAAACGTTTACTACGATACCGCCGCATCCCCTTTTCTGTACGACAGCCGTATCTATTCCATTGCGGCCGAGATCCTGGGTGCAAACAAAATACTTCTCGGAACCGACTATCCTTTACTTCCCCCTGAAAGATACATCAAGGAAATGCAAGAATCGGGCATTCCGGAAGACCGGGTAAGGGCAATTTCGGGAGGGAACGCCCTGAGAATCCTTGATTTTTACAGAGCCCACTCCGGTTGACAGGATCAGAACCGGTGTGTCATAGTCACTGGACGCAAAAGGAACTTCCTGGAGATGAAAAGACGGAACCCCATGGACAGGGAATCTCTCATTACAGGTTGCTGGATTCACGGTCGAGAGGTGGTAACGCATCGTTTCTGGAGCGTGGAGGATCCTGCCGAAAGGGCTGTTATTGCCAGAGTTCATACGGCTTCTGAGGAAGAAGTAAACCAGGCCGTCTGCTCTTCCGCTCAGGCCTTCGCAAACTGGCGGATGCTGTCCCCCGAAAAACGATCCGAACTGATCAAAAAATGGGCAGAGCTGCTGAAGAGGAATGCCGAAAGGTTATCAGAAGTACTTTCGTTGGAAGTGGGTAAACCCATTCGATCCGCCCGATCCGAGGTTGTAAGTGCCGCCGATTTTCTGGATTACTGCGCCACTGAAGGAATCAGAATTTCCGCAAGATATTCGGATAGCGGATTTATCGTAATTCGAGAACCCGTAGGTATCTGCGGAATCATTACCCCCTACAACTATCCTTTAAGCACACTGGCGGTAAAGGTCGGGCCTGCTTTGATGGCAGGATGTACGGCTATCGTAAAACCCGATGAGCACACGCCTCTTTCCTCTTTAATGGCAGCCAAACTCGCACTGGATGCGGGGATACCTCCTGGGGTTATAAACGTCCTGTGCGGGCCCGGAGAGGAAGCCGGACGGCTTCTGGTTCGTCATCCATCGGTACGGTTAATTTCCTTTACGGGCAGCACGAAGGTGGGCAAGGAAATATATGCGGAATGCTCGGCCTACATAAAAAGAGTGATTCTGGAACTCGGAGGTAACTGCCCTGCCATCATAGCTTCAGATGCATCATGGGAAAGACATCTCGATTCAATAACCCAACAAACTTTTAAAAACACGGGTCAATACTGTTATCGAATTACGAGAATTATCGTGCACAAATCCATCTACGAATCCTTTACGGCCCGTTTTGTCGAAAAGACCAGGAACCTCAGGGTGGGCAACCCCAAATCGGAAGAAACCCAGCTGGGACCTCTCAATAACCTGAAAATCTACGAAAACTTCCGCAGACAGATTCTTTCGGTCCTGGAACACGGAGGTGAAATGCTCTTAGGCGAAGTTCCCGAAGAAACGCCTTCAGGGGGCTACTTCGTCAGGCCTGTGGTCTTTCGAAATGTCCCGACTTCGGCCAGAATCGGTTTTCAGGAGTACTTCGGGCCCGTTGCTTTTATCATACCCTTCTCCGACGACGATGAGGCTCTTGAGCTGGCAAACGATACCATTTTTGGGCTTGCCGCTTACATCTTTACAGAAGACTACCGCCGCGCACTAAGGTGGTCGCGTAACATCGAGGCAGGTAGCATCTGGGTTAACCGAATCCATCAGGCCAGATTTGATGCACCCTTCGGAGGATTCAAACAGAGCGGCATAGGTCGGGAGAAGTCTCTTCACGGCATTGAAGCCTTTACAGAGTTGAAAACCCTGTACTTTAAGCTTGATGGAGATCACCGCTAATGCACTGGAGGTAAGCTGTGATACCCGTTGTTTGCATTGTCGGCGCCAAAAAAACGGGCAAAACGACTTTAATGGAAAAGCTGATACCGGAACTCAGGAAGCGAGGCCACAGGGTTGGCACCGTTAAGCACGATGTTCACGATTTTTCAATAGACCACGAAGGAAAAGATACCTGGCGACATCGGCAGGCCGGATCGCGCACCGTTGTCATCTCTTCTCCAGGTAAGGTTGCCGTGATAAAAGAAGTTTCGCAGGAAATGACCCTATCCGAGATAGTGCAACGCTTCTTCTGGGAAGAAGATATAGTGATTGCAGAGGGATATAAGAATTCACCATTCCCGAAGATTGAAGTGCTGAGCCGTGAGAAAAACATTGTCCCTTTGTGCGGCGTCAAAGATCACCTGATAGCCACCTACGGAGGCGCACCGGAAAAATCCGAGGTGCCGCACTTCGGCTACGACTCTGTTGAAAGCCTGGCCCGGCTTATTGAAGACAGATACCTTAAAAGCAGGAAGCGCCGTTTTGTTTCGGTTGTTGCAGACGGGAAAAACATTCCGTTAAACGACTTCGTTGAAACAATCGTCGGAAACACGGTGGAAGGGCTTTTGAAATCCCTTAAGGGGTGGGGAAGCCCTATGCAGGTAACGATAACCCTGCTCAACAGAGAGGCGACCGATAAGGAGTAATGGAGAAGAAGGTTACGGGGGTTATTCTTGCAGGAGGCAAGAGTAGCCGTTTTGGTCAAAATAAGGCACTGGTCGAAATCGGGGGTGAGCGTCTAATTGACAGAAGCCTCCGTATGTTAAGTAAAAGCTTTTCCCCCCTGTTGATAGTCGCATCGGATCTGCTCAACTATGCGGGCCTTCCTGCCATCCTGACAAAAGATGTCGTGCCCGTTCCGGGCCCTTTAACCGGAATATATACTGCTCTCCTGTTCAGCCCCAACGAGTGGATTTTCGTTCGAGCCGTTGACATGCCCTTCCTGAACGGCTCATTGGTTGAGCTGTTTTTCGGCACTCTGTCCGACTCGATAGATGCCGTTATTCCCGTTACCGGACGGGGATACGAACCTCTTTGCGCTTTTTACCGTCGCACCTGTCTAAAACACATAGCAAAAGTGCTGGAGTCAGGAGGGGGCAGAATTATCGAGTTTTTCCCCAAAATTCGTGTGCGCGAGATAAGGGAAGAAGACTGGAAAAATGTCGATCCAGGGGGGATGAGCTTTTACAACATCAACACCCGAGAAGACCTGCTGGAGCTTCGACGGAGTGGACTTTTATAAAGCCCTGTCAACGGTGAAAAGTTTTGCAGAGGAGCTCGAAAAGGAGTGGGTCTCTCTGGATCGAGCTCCGGGAAGAGTTTGTGGTTCGACGATCCGTGCTTCTCTGTCCGTTCCGTCATCTCCTCTGTCCAGATGGGACGGATTTGCCGTCGGGTCGATAGACACTGCCACCGCTTCGGTTAGTCGGCCCGTAGCCCTTGAGATAGTTCAGAGCGAACCCATAACAGCGGGCTCTTACACAGAACCTGAAGTTGCTCCCGGAAGGTGCGCAAAAATAATGACCGGAGGGCTCATACCCCCGGGATGCGACGCCGTGGTCAGGTATGAGGACGTAACGGAAAGAGAAGGCAGGATTTTCGTCAGGTCACCCGTTTCTGCCGGGGATGGGATCATAAAGACAGGTCAATTAATCCGTAAAGGCCAGATCATTACACGGAAGGGAACGGTGATCTCGCCATACAATCTCTGCATACTGGCGGAAACGGGTGCGGCAACGCTACCGGCTTTCAGGAAGCCTCGAATAGGTATTCTGGCCATAGGAGACGAACTCCTTCTTCCCGGCGAAAGGCTTGATGGTCCAAAAAGGTATGCAGGAGGGCAATACTTTCTTGCAGGCCTCGCCGAGAAGGTTTTCGGAGCTTTTGTACTGAATCTCGGGATAGTCAGGGACAGCCCCGAAGAAATCGAAAAGACGGTAAAATCGGTGAAGTGCATCGATCTTCTCGTTACCACCGGAGGAACCGGCAAAGGTACAAAGGACCACATAGATGCCCTGTGGAAAACCCTCAATGTTAAGGAGTTGTTTTCGGGTTTAAACATAAAACCCGGAAAATCTTCCAGATGTGGAATTTTTAACGACACGCTCTGGCTTGCCCTGCCGGGGGGTGCAATGGGCGGTGTGGTGATTTTTACCGAAGTTCTCAACGAAATTGCGAAAATATGGTATGATCGCCGGGAAGTCTTGACCCCAAGGATACGGGTTGAGGTTTCCCTGACCCCTGATGGCAACGGTTTTGAACCGGGTAGTAATTATCTGAGTTTTTTGGGGTTTGTTGAGAGAAAGGACGGAGAGTTTATGTTCCGTCTTCAAGACGATAATATCTACAGATCCGTAAATGCTTACATTATCGTTCCACCCGGAGAGAACATTGTACCGGGTTATACCACCGAAGCTACTTTGCTCATGTCAGGATGGGATTGAGGGTATTATGCTCAAAGGCTCTTTCCTTGAAACTCACTACTATTCTTTCCTGGAAAAAACCTTTGTACCGGTGCTCGTCAAATTGAAGCTTCGCCCCAATCACCTAAGTATCATGGGGCTGATAAGCAGTGTTATTTCAGGAATCTGTTTTGCCTTCTCACCTTTCTGGGGAGGGGTATTTGCACTTCTTTCCGGTCTCTTCGATACTCTGGACGGATCTCTTGCAAGAAGCACGGGTCAGACAAAGAAAGCCGGCGCTTTTCTGGATTCCGTGCTTGATCGGTACACAGAACTCGTGATCTTCCTTGGGATATGGACTTACTTTTACCGTATTAACTACCACATACACTTGGTATCTCTTCTAATAATACTGATTCTGTTCGGATCACTTATGGTAAGTTACACCCGTGCCCGAGCAGAAGGCCTGGGCGAAAAATGCATGGTAGGTGCCTTCCAGAGAGCCGAAAGGATTATTCTTCTCGGGTGCACGGGTATAATTAATCTTTTTTATCCCAATCCGGGCATTGTTTTCGCAATACTCTGGGTTTTCCTGATCGGTACCAACACGACCGCCCTGTGGCGTTTTTTTCACGTTCTCAGAAACCTGAAACGCCAGGGACGGTAGACACCTTCAAAATCGGCACGAATTCAATAGCCCTCCGGCTCTTTGCACAGCCCGGATTCTCCGCGTGAACTACTCCGCCCTTACGGACGGAGCTTCTGTTAGGGATTAAGCCATCTGACGAGAGTTCTCCCACCCAGAAGACTCGCAAGGGGTTTCCTGCTTCAACGGGGGTTGACCGGTCCCCTCATCTGAGGAGACCCCGCCAGTGTCCTCTCCACAGGCGTAAGTTCGGGTCGCTCCGACCCTACTACCCGTGAGGTGGGTGAGCCCTTTTTTAATATGTTCACACTCGCAGCAATGCCTGTCAACAACAACGCCTTACGGCGTCGCTATGTATCCCCTCCTTTGCGCAATGGGACTTACAGCGTAAATTCAGTTAAAAACCGGGCATCCTGAACGCCGGGATTTCCTGTTTTGCCTAATCCTTTACTGTATCAACAAGAAATAAACTGCCTTATGGAACTTCATGAAGATCTATCTTCTGTAGCACTATCCTGTCATCCTCACGATAAATCTCAAAGGCGTCCCCTATGGAAAAACCCAGCTGGTCAATAAGAAGCGATTTATTCAAGGTGATGCTTCCACTCTGGCCTATAGTTCTCAGATTCTGAGTCTTTATAACAACTCCGGGTTTGCGTTCACGCCTGCGGATAACCACAGGCCTTTCACTCCGGGGCTCTCTTTCAGGCATTTCTGCAGGAATTGAGAGTTCCGGCTTCCTGTGCTCAACATATTCAACCACAGGAGCAGCCGGCTGGCCTCTATGAGCTAAACCCTGCTGCGCGGTCTTTGCCTGAACCTGAGGCTGAGACGAACCCTGAACACCCGAAGGTTTGCTACCTGCCGATTGTGCCTTCTTTCTTCCGAAATCCACAGGCGGAATTTCCCCGAGCTCCATTAATCCCTTCATGTAAAGATCCTGAACCTCACTTTTAAAGCGCAATCCAAAAAGCTTTTGAACCGCTTCTATGGATCGGCCATTTCTGATCTCATTGACAATGAGCTTGGGATCTATGTTTTTGTACTCAACTTCCATCTGCCAAACCCTCCTATGGGCCTATTTTCCGATTCAGGACAAAATACCCCATCTTTGTTCCAATATACGAAACACTGTCCTGATATTTTAAGCAATTTGAGACCGGGGGCGGCGATAACCTAAGAACGCACCCCCAATTTGTCAATATGAAAAAAACGAATTAAAACCCAAAATAATCACGGATATTATCTGAAGTCCCTATTAAAAGCTCAATAACCCGTTCCGCCGCCTTTTCACTTAAAGTGCCGCACCCACAACTGGGAGTAATTATAGCACGCTCCGCCACCCACCTATCCGGAGCTCCCAACTTTCCAAAAAGCGCTATTGCCCGCTCGAACAACTCCCTCGAAGTCTCACAAAAGACCTTTTCTTCTTCGTCAGTGGGAATCAATCCCCATGCAACCAGACCACCTCGCTCCAGGAAGGAAACTATCTGTGACCCGTAAATAAGAAATTTTTCGCCATAATTATATGCATCAAAATTCACAATATCAATGGAAGAATTCAACAGAAGGGACCAATCGGTATTGGCGCAAACGTGGATTCCGATAAGAGCTCCCGCAGGCTTCAAGATCGACACAACCTCGTTAATAAGGTTGCTCACGAAACCATGCGAAATGCTTATGAAAGCCGAAGAACCGAACCCCGCCAGAGCGGGTTCATCGTAAAATATAATTACCCTGTCGCTAAGCTCCTTCAACTGATAAAGCTGCCACAAACCTTTCATGGCCAGATGTCGGGTAACGACGTCCACCATGCGGTCATCGTATAACAGGAGCCTTCCACGATGATCCCTGAGACCGCTCAACAGTGTAAAGGGTCCAACAACCTGACCCTTAACGGCCTTAACGGGAAGCCTTTTTTTCAGTGCTTCCACAAAAAAACGAAAAGTTCGGCCCGTTTCGGGGCCGAAGGCAAATCTTTCCGATTTCTTGATCGACGGCGGGTCCTCGGAAATCCTTACGCAGTCGTCATAAAAATCATACAATTCCTTCTCAAAAAGCTCATCTTCCGTGTTAACAAAAACCCTTCCGTCGGTCTTCCGCAGTCCCGGAAGGCCTTCTAAATATTGCTCCATCATACTTTCTGCAGGATATGGAGAAAGCTGAGGCCAGAAAGGCATGTCCCTTACGTTAGACAGGACGAGATCCATCACGACGGTTCTATCCTTGTGAGGCATTGATCCGACCATTGTCGGTACCGCACGGGGTAACCACGAACCTGACACGGGCAAATCCTCCTTTTCTTCGCACAGCCGAAAAGTTTGCACCAGAAGCAAGGGTACAGGCAAAAAGGGGCTTCGTAAAGAGTACCCCCTATAATAAATAGCTAATTTCACCCCCACCGTCCCGATACGAAATAACCCCTCTTAAAAAGTTATCGAATATCCTTTATTTTGACTTTACATTCCTGAGCCCTCTCGGCAAAGACTATTTGTCGATTTTTATCAGGGTAGCCAAATCTGTAATCGGCACAGCAGGAGGAAAGGCTTATGACGCAGGATTTAAGGCAAATGTACCGCAGGATCGTATCGGATCACTTTCCTGAGGAAATAACCATAACCTTTGGCAATCAGAAGCTGGTTTACAAAAAACGGACCTGGAAGATCAGGCAGGATTCCGGGGAAATCGTTGAACAGGGCCTAAGATACGGCGAAAACCCCGATCAGCAGGCGGCATTGTACGAACTGGTAGGAGGAAACCTGATTCTTGGAGACTGCCAGTACATCGATCCGGGAAAAGGTCTGGTGAGCTCAATTACGGAAGAAGATCTTTTACAGTCCGGAAAGCACCCCGGGAAAATAAATCTCACAGATGTGGATAACGGTCTTAACGTGTTAAAATTTCTCATGGAAAAACCAACGGCCCTGATCCTGAAACACAACAACCCCTGTGGGGCTGCATCCGGTGGGTCTCTTGCCGAGGCATTCCTCAGAGCCTATCGTGCGGACCGCGTAGCGGCTTTTGGCGGTTGCGTGGTCCTGAACAGACCGATCGATAAAGAAACGGCAGAAGCGATTTCCGCTCACTATCTCGAGGTAGTCGCCGCCCCGGAGTTCGAGGACGGCACGCTTGAGATTCTCAAAAAAAGGAAGGATCTCAGGCTCATACGCATAAGTAGGATAGACAGACTGGCCGACTATTGCAAATACCGCTACATCGATTTTAAATCCCTGATAGACGGAGGTTTAATAGTCCAGCAGTCTCAAATTAACCGTATAATGACCCCCGATGACTTCATTCCCGCCACGGCGGAACATAACGGAAGGGTTTACAAAATCAAGCGCAAACCGACAGAACGGGAAGCCAGAGACCTCCTGTTCGGGTGGTTCGTGGAGCAGGGCGTAACGTCCAATTCAGTTCTATACGTTAAAGACGAGTGCACGGTAGCCATAGGCACGGGAGAACAGGATCGCGTGGGTGTTGCCGAAATTGCCGTTTTTAAGGCTTACCAGAAGTATGCCGACGCCCTGTGCTACGATCGCCACAAAATGTCTTACAAAGAGCTTGAGCTTGCCGTTCGAAAGGGCGAAAAGTCCGAAGAGCTTCTGAAGGAAATTGACGACGAAACCAGAGAGGCTCGAGGGGGTCTAAATGGGGCCGTAATGGTTTCGGACGGCTTCTTTCCTTTCAGGGACGGAGTGGACGTGGGCATCAGAGAAGGTATAACGGCGGTGATACAGCCCGGTGGCTCGGTCAGAGACTGGGAAGTAATAGAAGCCTGCAACGAAGCAAATGTGGCCATGGTATTTACCGGACAGAGGGCCTTTAAACACTGATAAGCCATGAATACACAAAGAACCCTTGAGGAGCGGGCAATATCGTACCGTCTCGACGACTACGACTATGATCTGCCTCCGGAGCTTATAGCTCAGATGCCGGCAGACCGCCGTGATGAATCTCGACTTATGGTTCTGGATCGACGATCACGCACGTGGGAGCACAGGGTCTTTTCCGAGATCGTCCACCTTTTGAGGCCCGGTGACGTTCTTGTGTTAAACAATACCAGGGTGGTCCGGGCACGGCTTACGGCAAGGAAGCCCTCCGGCGGTAAAGTAGAACTCCTGATACTAAACCCCTTTGAAGGCCGGGAAAGTCAGAAAGGAAAAGAGTATGGGTGCATAACCCGGTCCTCTAAACCGTTAAAACCCGGAATGATACTTACCCTGGAAAACGCTTCCGAAGATATTCAAATAGAGATAGCCGAAGTTCCCGAACCCGGGAAAGCACACATCAGATTACGCACAGACCTTCCGCTTCTTTCGGTATTAGAACGGTTTGGCTCCGTACCGCTTCCACCATACATCCGGAGAAATGAGGCGAACAGGAAAAAGCTGTTGAGTCTCGACCTGAGCCGTTATCAAACCGTATATGCCCTGAAGCCCGGCGCCGTGGCCGCCCCGACTGCCGGATTTCACTTTACGGAAAACCTTCTCGAGGAACTCCGGAATAAAGGAATTTTTCTGGCTTACCTGACCCTGCATGTGGGTTACGGAACCTTTGCGCCTGTTAGATCAGAAGACATACGCCATCACGTAATGCACTCTGAATGGTGCGAAATAGATGATTCCTGTGTTAACACAATCGAAGAAGCAAGGCGTTCCGGCGGAAGGGTGATCGCCGTAGGCACGACCTGCGTAAGAGCCCTCGAGTGGGTGATGACAAACCTTGGAAAGCTGCAACCCCATGCGGGCTGGTGTGATCACTACATCTACCCGGGCTACCGGTTCAAGATTGTGGATGCCATGGTCACAAACTTCCACTTACCCCGTTCAACTCTTCTTCTACTGGTTGCGGCTTTTGCAGGTAAAGACTTCATCCTGGCCGCTTACCGGGAAGCAGTAAGAGAGCGCTATCGCTTTTTTAGCTATGGCGACGCCATGCTGATAACCTAAAAATCCAGGGGTGATCGATCCGATGGATAGGGTTTTCTCCTTTTCCGTTTTGAATAAAGATCCGTCGTGCAATGCAAGACTGGGCCGCCTTCATACGGCTCACGGTTCCGTGGATACTCCCGTCTTCATGCCCGTGGGTACCCAGGCAACGGTAAAAAGTCTTGACCCCGAGGATCTTCAAAAAATGAACTGCCGCATTATTCTCGGCAACACCTATCATCTTTACCTGAGGCCGGGGACAGAGGTGATTTCTCGATTTGGCGGTCTCCACGGCTTCATGGGATGGGATGGGGCTATTCTTACGGACAGTGGAGGCTTTCAGGTTTTCAGCCTTGCGAAAATCCGGGAAATATCCGAGGAAGGAGTCCTGTTCCATTCCCACATCGACGGGTCCAGGCATATGATGACGCCGGAAAAGGCGATAGAGATTCAGGAAATCCTTGGATCCGACATTGCCATGAGTTTTGACGAGTGTACCCCCTACCCCGTTGACAGGGAATATGCTCGCCTGTCGATGGAGCGCACCTTGAGGTGGGCTATCAGGGGCAAAAAGAGGCATGGGAAGGTGGATCAGGCCCTTTTCGGGATAGTTCAGGGCAGTGTTTTTGCTGACCTTCGCATGGAATGCCTTGAACGGCTTGTGGAAATCGGTTTTGACGGCTACGCTCTGGGAAGCCTTTCGGTAGGAGAACCGAAAGAGATGATGCTGGAAGTTCTCGAAAAAACGCTCCCCCAGTTTCCCGAAGATGCACCAAGGTATCTGATGGGGGTTGGGACTCCCGAAGACATCGTCGAAGGAGTAAGGCTCGGTGTGGATATGTTCGATTGCGTACTGCCCACGAGAAATGCCCGTAATGGAACTCTTTTCACCTCCTTCGGCAGGATAAATATCAAAAATTCCGCCTATGTTGTGGACGGATCTCCCGTAGATCCCGAGTGTGACTGCTATACCTGTCGAAAATTCAGCAGGGCCTATTTAAGGCATCTTTATGTGTCTAGAGAGCTTCTCGCTTACCGCCTGAACACCATCCACAATGTTCATTATTACCTGTCCCTGATGGAGAAAATTCGGGAAGCCATTACAAAAGGGAATTTCATGGAGTGGCGAAAGGAATTTTACGCAAAAAGATGGGAACAAAATGAAGCTGAACTTCATTTTCGTGGGTAAAACGGGGCACAGGGACATGGGGCGGTTGATTAAATTCTATGCAGATAGGTTGGCCCGTTTTACCCGAATTGAGATCAAAACGGTACGTGAAGAAAAAATTACCTCTTCAAAAACCCCCGAATTGATACTACAGGCAGAAGGAAAGCGCATTCTGGACGCCACCGATCCTTCCGACGTACTGGTAGTCTGGGATTCCAGCGGTGAAATGATGTCATCGGTTGAGTATGCGGAGGTCCTTGGTGCATGGGAACGGCAGGGAATAAAGCGGGTCTCGATGGTTATCGGAGGACCCCTTGGCATCGGCTCGGAAGTAAAAAAAGCGGCTCAGAAAATTTTCTCCCTATCACCGATGACGTTTCCTCACGATCTGGCGCGTGTTATAGTACTTGAGCAAACTTACAGGGCCTTTTCAATTATCCGGGGGATACCCTATCATAAGTAGTCAACGATAAGTGTAATCGGAGTAAACCATGGAGCACGAATTCGACTTTCTCGTGATCGGAAGTGGCATAGCAGGGCTTACCTTTGCACTGAAAGCGGCATCCATGGGCACGGTCGCCATCGTAACCAAAAAAGACAAGCTTGAGACGTCAACCAATTATGCCCAGGGGGGCATAGCTTCTGCCCTGGGGCCCGACGACTCTTTTGATCTGCACATTCAGGACACCCTTGCAGCCGGAGACGGTCTCTGCAAGAGAGAAATCGTAGAACTGGTCGTAAGATCGGCTCCGGAGCGTATAAAAGAACTCGTTGAGTGGGGAGTTGAGTTTACCCGAAGAGGTGATGGCCCTCTGGAATTCGATCTGGGTAGAGAAGGAGGACACAGCAGGAACCGCATTGTCCACGCCCAGGATATGACGGGTCAGGCCATCGAAAAAGCACTTATCAGGGCCGCAGAAAAACACCCTAACATAACCATCTTTGAAAATACCTTTGCCATAGACCTCATAGTTGAGTACGAGGGCTTCAGGATTGGAGACATTCTCAGAAATCAGAGAAAAACCTGCTGGGGGGTTTATGCCCTGAGGAGAGAGTCTTCGGAGGTTGATGTTTTTCTGGCAAAAGCTACGGTTCTGTGTACCGGAGGAGCCGGAAAGGTATATCTTTACACCAGCAACCCCGACGTTGCTACGGGAGACGGACTTGCAATGGCTTATCGGGCAGGTGCCCGTCTGGCAAATCTGGAATTCGTGCAATTCCATCCAACCTGCCTTTACCATCCCAAGGCGAAGAACTTCCTCATATCGGAAGCCGTAAGAGGTGAAGGCGGGAGGCTCATAGACCGGCATGGCCGACCTTTCATGCACAAGTATCATCCTCTTGGGGATCTCGCCTTCAGAGACGTCGTTGCTAGGGCAATAGATACCGAAATGAAGCAGAGCGGCGATGACTGCGTATTCCTGGACATAACCCATCGCGGCAGAGACTTCCTGATCAAGCGATTCCCCAACATCTATCAAAAATGCCTCTCTTTGGGCATCGATATGGCAAAGGAACCGATTCCCGTCGTCCCTGCGGCTCACTACATGTGTGGCGGCATACAAACGGACAGCTTCGGAAGAACTTCCATAGAACGAGCTTATGCTATCGGTGAGTGTGCATGCACAGGGCTACACGGCGCAAATCGCCTTGCAAGTAATTCTTTGCTGGAAGCGGTGGTCTTCGCCCATCAGGCCTATCTGGATATTGCTGCCAACGCCGAATCCTTGAAAAAAGTAAAGTTCCCCGATGTAAAAAGTCTGGACAATCCCTTCCGGACAGCCCTGGAAGCCAACCAGAGTGAAATGGTCTTTATTGCCCACAATTGGGATGTTATCAGGAAAATTATGTGGAATTACGTGGGAATCGTAAGGCGTGATAAGAGGCTGGAGCTGGCTCAAAACCACATCGCACAGATACGAAGAGAAATCGAAGAACACATGCCGAATATACCCCTTAATACGGACGCCCTCGAATTACGCAATCTGTCTCTTGTAGCCCAGCTCATCGTGTCCTGTGCACTGAAACGAAAAGAAAGTCGGGGACTGCATTATAATCTGGATCACCCCAAAAAGGACGACGAAAAATGGCAAAAAGATACGATTATCGTAAGGGACAATGAATCAGAATAAGGGCTTCCTTTTTCTCGTCATTACATGTCTGGCTCTATGTTCCGTAGCTTCCTTTCTGGGAATCAGGATTTACAACGCCTTATCCACGGCATCGCCATGGCGCATTCAACGCATAGACATTAAGGGGAACAAACACCTTAGCAGGTCCGAAATATACGATGCTCTTGGGATACCTCAGGGAGCCTCGATATGGTGGTACTCCCTGCCGGACCTTGCGCAA
Source organism: Thermodesulforhabdus norvegica (assembly GCF_900114975.1). Classification (NCBI taxonomy): domain Bacteria; kingdom Pseudomonadati; phylum Thermodesulfobacteriota; class Syntrophobacteria; order Syntrophobacterales; family Thermodesulforhabdaceae; genus Thermodesulforhabdus; species Thermodesulforhabdus norvegica. The sequence continues at coordinate 146,449 of NZ_FOUU01000002.1, read as the reverse complement.
CGGCTGGAAAATCATCCATGGATACGGGAAGCCTTTGTAAGATGGGATTTTCCGCAGGTTCTATCCGTTGAGGTTCTTGAGCGCCAGCCCTTTGTCACACTGTGCTGTAATGAATGTTATTATATTGACAATTTCGGCGCAGTTTTCGATAAATGCAATGAGTGTTATTTGAGCTCCCGGGTTGTTAAAGTGGAACAGTGCAACGATGTCGTTATCGGTCAGGGAAAGATCGGCTATCTGCGTTCAGAGTTTCTTCAAAGGCTTTCCTCTTTGTTGAGGGCTGTGGCAGAAAATCGCTTCCCTGCTGGATCTTATGCTTTGAATTATAGTGCCGAAAGGGGGTTTTTGATAGATACCGAAAATATCCAGATTGTCCTTGGTTTTGAAGATTTTGACAGGCGCATCAAAATCGCCAAGAGGATTATGCAGAGGAATCTGATCAATTCCGAAAGGGACATAAAACTGGAACTCGATATCAGATATAGGCGGAAAGCCTATGTACGCCCGTGCTTGACGGACGGAAAGGAAAAACATGGCACGCGGTAATGAGATAATAGTTGGTCTTGATGTGGGTACCACCAAGATCTGCGCCGTAGTGGGTGAAGTCAACCCCGAGGGATTGAACATTATTGGCGTCGGAACTTCACCGTCCTACGGCATGCGCGGTGGTATGGTAATAAACGTGGACAAAACCGTCCAGGCAATAAAAAGAGCCGTCTCGGATGCCCAGTTTATGGCGGGCTGTGAAATTGAGCGTGTACATGTGGGAATTGCCGGAACGCACATCAAGAGCGAGAACAGCACGGGGGTTGTGGCAATAAAAAACCGTGAGGTTATGCCCGGTGATATCGAGCGGGTGATGGATGCCGCTCAAGCAATAGCCCTTCCCCACGATCGAGAAATTCTCCATGTCATCCCTCAGGAATTTATAGTGGACGATCAAAAGGGAATCATGGACCCTCTGGGCATGAGTGGGGTCAGATTGGAGGTCAGGGTTCACATAGTCACGGTTGCATCAACAGCCCTCAGGAACATTGAAAAATGCTGTGAGAAAGCAGGATTATATGTCGAGAGCTTTTCTCTGGAGTCTCTTGCATCGAGCAAAGCCGTACTGTACCCGGACGAAAAGGAACTGGGAGTCGCCGTAATTGACATGGGGGGAGGAACCACGGACATTGCAATCTTCAGTCGCGGTTCGGTGAGACATACTGCGGTAATAGGTCTGGGGGGGAATAACATAACCAGTGACATCTCCGTGGGGCTGCGTACTTCCCTGGATGAAGCCGAACGCATCAAACGAGCTTACGGAAATGCTCTGGCCAGCAGGATAGATAAATCGGCCGATATAAGAGTTGGATCGGTAAGCGGTCACCACATGAAAAAGGTTGACCCACAGCTTCTGGGACGAATTATCGAAGCCAGAGTTGACGAAATACTCACCATCGTGGACTGGGAACTCACGAGATCGGGCTACGGAGACCAACTCCACGCCGGGATAGTCCTGACCGGTGGAGTTGCGCTGCTTCCGGGCATTAGAGAACTGGCCGAAACCATATTTGAGCTTCCCGTAAGAATAGGTTTTCCTTATGCCTTCGGGGGACTTCAAGATACCATCAAAAACCCCATGTTTTCCACTGCCGCCGGTTTGATTATGTCGGCCATTTCGGACTCAGAATATTCGGAGAAGATTTTTTCAAGAAGGAGTGTAGAATCAGAAGGATGGCTTGGAAGGATCTGGCAAAAATTGAAAACATGGCTGAATGAGCTTTAATAAACAAGGGGGATGAAAATGGATGGGAAAAAAAACCGGCCCAGGTATGATTTTTCCGGCTCCCATGGTAACGAAATGATGAACTCGGGGGATTTTGTAGAAACCCAGGCCCGAATTAAGGTTTTCGGGATTGGCGGTGCCGGAAACAACGCCATAAATAACATGATAAACTCGGGACTCGACGGAGTTGAATTCATAGCGGCCAATACAGATTACCAGATACTGCAAAGGTGTCACGCTCCGGTAAAGATTCAGCTCGGCACCACCCTTACCCGCGGTCTGGGAGCAGGAGGCAATCCGGAGCTCGGCGCCAAGGCGACAGAGGAAGAAGTGGAAAAAATCAAACAGGTACTGGACGGAAGCGATATGGTCTTCATTACTGCCGGTCTCGGTGGAGGAACCGGTACAGGAGGAGCTCCCGTAGTTGCAAGAGTCTGCAAGGAACTGGGCATATTGACCGTCGCCGTCGTAACCAAGCCTTTTTCTTTCGAAGGACGGGCCCGTATGAAAAATGCCATGGAAGGCCTATCAAGGCTTGAAGAGGTGGTGGATACCATCATCACCATACCCAACGACAGACTAACGACTCTTGCAGATAAACGGGCAACCTTCCTGGAAATGTTTAAGAAAGCCGACGATGTACTCTACTACGCCGTCAAAGGCATATCGGATCTCATCGTCAATCCCGGATACATAAACCTGGATTTTGCAGATGTTCGTTCCGTGATGAGCGAAGGCGGAATGGCGCTTATGGGCACCGGAATCGGCAGAGGAGAAAACCGTGCCTCCGATGCAGCAAATCAGGCCATTTCAAGCCCACTACTGGAAGATATTTCCATACACGGAGCAAAATCCATACTCGTAAATATCACCGCCGGCCCCGATCTGACCATGCACGAGTTCGAGGAGGTATCCAGCATTATAAACAGCGAGGTTGACGAAGACGCAGAGATATTCCTCGGAACTGCCATTGATCCGTCCTTTGGAGAGGAGCTTCGCGTTACCGTCATAGCTACCGGCATGGGATCGACGAGGAAACAGCAGGAAGGACGGGTTCAGCAGAGTCCCCGGGTTGTGAGACCCACGCGGGTCAGAACGGCGGACCCGATTGCCGAAAACATGATACCCGATCCGGATTATGTTTATCTCGAAGTTCCCCCCTTCGAAAGGCAGGGCCGTGGAAGAGGAGCGGAGATCCGCAGGGATCTAAACCGGAATCCCGACGAGGATCTGCAGGAAGATCGCCAGCAGAAAAAGCAATCCATTTTCAGGCGAATCCGAAAGGCCATAACGGAGGATGAGGATCTCACGATTCCAACCTTCATACGCAGGCAGGTTGATTGATGAAATGAGTCAATACCTTTTCCGGAGCATGGTTGAACCCCCAACGAAACCCAACAAGCTTCCTGTAGGTTTCGAACCCGAATCGGCAATCCGGCGCTTACGGGTCCATGTCGAAAGTTTCAGACCATGCTCTGGAAATTAAAACAAACCCAGCTTGAATGGCTTAAGCACGAACGAGGTACCGTCAAAAAAGACTGGGGAGGCAAGATAACCGTAGCTCTGGCCTTTCCCAACCGATATCATCTCGGCATGTCTAACCTGGGTTATCAGACCGTCTACGGCCTGTTTAATGTCCCGGACGATGTTGTCTGTGAAAGAGTCTTTTTTCCGGAACCCGAGGACGAAAAAATTCTGGAAAATGATCAAGGACCTCTTATCTCACTGGAATCTCAAAAACCCGTAAGAGACTTTGATTTTCTTATATTTTCCGTCCCTTTCGAAAACGATTACACAAACGTTTTGAAAATACTCAAGTGGGCCAAAATTCCTTTAAGATCGAAAGAGCGGACTGCCGAACACCCACTGGTTGCAATGGGAGGGGTGACGGCTTTTCTCAATCCCCAGGTCCTGGCCCCCTTCATGGATTTCGTATTCGTTGGAGAAGCAGAAGTATTCCAGAAAACATTCCTGGATTACTGCAGGTCTCAGCCCAGAGGCAAAAACCGCAGAGAATGGCTTCTTGAGCTTGCCCGTTCCGTAAAAGGAATTTATGTCCCTCAATTTTACCGTGAGGAGTACAACTCAGACGGCACATTGCGAACCGTTGAACCGGAATTTAAGGACCTCCCGGAGCGAATTCCCGTTCAAAAGGCCTTATCGGATTCCTTTACCATTGCCCGGTCCGTCATAACAACTCCCAAAACGGAATTCAGCGATGTTACCCTGGTTGAAATAGGCAGGGGATGCGGCAGAGGATGCAGATTTTGTGCTGCCGGTTACATCTACCGTCCCCCGAGGTTTCATCCGGGAGACTCAGTCGTCTCTTCTGTCCTGGGCAGAAGTTCCAGATGTGGCCTTATCAGTGCCGCAGTGGGAGATCATCCCGATATAGACCTTATATGCTCTGCACTTGCAGGGGAAAACATTCAGGTCTCCTTTTCGTCCCTGCGGGCAGACGGCCTCAGAGAATCGATCGTAAAAGCCCTTCAAACAGGCGATCATCACTCGGCCGCCATTGCTCCGGAGGCAGGGTCGGAAAAACTCAGGCGCTCTGTAAACAAGAAAATCAATGAAGAAACGATAATAAACGCCGTAGAAAGCTTCGTAAGGGCTCAGATGCGAAGCATCAAACTCTATTTTATGATAGGTCTCCCGACGGAAACACGTGAAGATGTGGAAGACATCGTAAGACTGGTAAAAAAAATCCGCCATGAGATGATGAAAACGGCCAGAGGAAAAGGAAACGCAGGAAATCTCGTGGTAAACGTTAACTGCTTCGTTCCCAAGCCATTTACCCCCTTTCAATGGGCATCTTTCGAACGGGTCGAAGAGCTGAAAGAAAGGATCAAGATACTCCGCAAAGGACTTGGAAAAGTCCCTAACGTCAGGTTTCACTCCGATATGCCCAAATGGGCCTACGTACAGGCTTTACTGGCCAGAGGAGACAGTCGAGTGGGAGATATCGTTGCAGCCGCGGTCGAATCAGGCTGGCAGCGTGCCATGAAGCAAAGCCAGTGGAATCCCGACTTCTGGGTTTACAGAGAACGGGGGGAAAGAGAATTTTTCCCCTGGGAAATTATAGATCATGGGATTCGCAAAGAATTTCTTCGCTCGGAGTACGAGCGGGCACTTCAGGGGATAGAGTCGCCGGGGTGTAATGAAAGGCCGTCATGCAAAATCTGTGGAGTCTGCAACAGGTATCGACAGGGCGGACAATAAAAAGTGTGGATTGCCCATCAGGAATGGATATAATTTAGCCGTCCTAATGCTAATTTTGCACAAAGCGGAAGGTAACCATGAGGTTTGCAGCAGAAGATTACTACGAAATCCTCGGCGTACCCCCAAACGCAACGAAGGAAGAAATAAAAAGAGCCTACAGGAAACTGGCTTTAGAATACCATCCCGACAGGAATCCCGGTAACCCGGAGGCAGAAGAACGATTCAAAAAAATCAGCGAAGCCTATGCCGTACTGATAGATCCGACCAAAAGAGCCGAATATGACAGGATGCGAGAGTTTTCCGGGAAGGGGCGGGACTACGAAAGATACGGCAGAAGGTTCTACTATTCTCAGGAAGATCTCTTTCAGACTCTTTTCCGTAATCCCGAAACCCTGGATCTTTTCCGGGAAATTCAGAGAGAACTTTCCAGAATGGGAATACGTTTCGACGAACAATTTTTTAACCGCATCTTTTTCGGTGGAAGAACCGTCCTCTTCGGGGGCTTCATATTCGGCCCCATGCATATCCAATACGGCCACAGGGAACGGAAAAGTGAAAGTTTCCAAAAGATTAACCTGGACGACTACATACCGAAACAAAGTAAACCGTCAATCTTGGAAAAGGGCCTTCGGCTTGTAGGATCTCTCGGAAAGAAGATCGGAGGTTTTATTCTCGAAAAAAGCGGGGTTCTTCCGCCGGCCCGTACTGCGCCACCAGAAGAACCCGAATCCGACGTATTTATGGACATAAACCTTCCCCGGGACGTAGCCGAAAAAGGCGGAAATATAACCGTGAAATTACCTCACCTTGATTCTTTAAAAACCGTAGAGGTTAAAATACCTGCCGGAGTAAGAGAGGGTGTAAAAATCCGACTTAAGGGCATGGGCCACGTAAGCTCTAACGACGGCAAGCGAGGCGATCTGTACCTCAGGGTAAAGCTCACCTGAAAACCCCAAAAAAGACCCTCGCCCGATTATCCCACTTGTAAACCAATCCACATTAGGCTATTAACATTAATCCGTAACTTAACTGCTGGCGGAGGTGGTGGTTAAATGCGTCAGATGGTTTATTCTGCCCTGTTCGCTTCTATGATGTGCATCGGAGCTTATATTTACATTCCCATTGGGCCCGTCCCCATAATTTTGAACAACTTCTTCGTGCTTCTCTCAGGCCTGGTTTTAGGACCCCTCTGGGGCGCTCTGAGCGTAATACTTTATCTCGTTATAGGAGCAATGGGGTTTCCGGTTTTTGCCGGAGGGAAAAGCGGTCTTGCCCATCTCGTGGGGCCGACAGGAGGATACCTGTTCGGCTTTGTGGCTTCGGCATGGATTGCCGGCCTTATTTCCCATTCGCAAGCCTTTGGCAATCAAAGATGGCGTAACGTTCTGGCCGTGCTGGCAGGAGGGCTTATAGTTTACATTCCCGGGCTCCTGTGGCTACACGTGGTTACCGGGATGAGCTGGGCTAAAACCTTGGCCGTGGGCTGCTTTCCTTTCCTGCCCGGAGACGCCCTCAAGGCCGCCGGAGCAGCTATAGTGGCATCCAGATTAAATAAAGTGATCCTACCTGCCGGGACTCATACCACATGATAGAGATAAGAAATCTTACGTTCACATACCCAGACGGCACCGTAGCCTTTGAAAGTGTGGATCTTTCAATTCCTCCAGGATCTATCTTTCTAGTATGCGGACCCAACGGTAGTGGTAAGTCATCACTCCTGAAAGCAATGGCGGGGCTACTGAAGCCCCAACAGGGTGAAATCACGGTCACCGGTTGCCCGGATGAAGGCAAAAAGGGCAAATTGAAATCGCCGACATTCGGCCTGGTCTTTCAGAATCCAGAGCACCAGATCCTCGGCGAAACCGTTAAAGAAGACGTTTCACTGGGGTTGAAGTATATGGGATTACCGGAGCAAGAAATTGAAAAACGGGTCTTCGAGGCCCTGGAGTTCTGCAATCTCCTGCATCTCGCCGAAAAACCCTGCCACCTTCTTTCCGGCGGTGAGAAAAAAAGGCTCTCAATTGCTTCGGTACTTGCAATGAAACCACGGGTCTTTCTGCTTGACGAACCTTTTGCGAACCTCGACTATCCTTCAACCAGATCGGTTCTCGACTGCCTTATAAGGCTTAATCGAGAAGGACATACCCTGGTGGTAGCAACCCACGACCTCGATGTGGTTGCTCCTTATGCAACGGCCCTGGCTATTCTCAACAACGGACGAGTTGCCTGTGTATCCCACAGGCCGGAAGAACTCTTCCCGGGACTTGAAAAATACGGAGTACGCCCGCCATGCTATGCTTTATACGGCCTTCGGCCAGCGGCGCGGATCATGAGCTAATTTTCCACTATATCCCTTCGGAAGGATGGCTTTACCGATGGGATGCACGATGCAAATGGCTATCCTTTATGACGATGAGCACACTGGTTTTAAAAACCGGCCCTCCGGGGCTGGCCGTCTTTACTCTGACGGCCCTCACGGTATTTGCGACACACAAACCCATTCTGCGCCATTTCCGAATGCCGGCAACCTGGTGGTACCTGCTCCTCCTGATTCTCCTGATGAACGCATTGAAACTACCTCCTGACAGATCAATCTTCAGCACCGAAGGGATTATCAGTGGATGTGTGGTATGCTGGAAGATAATGACACTCATATCTTTTGCGGTAATCCTCACGGCCACTACCTCTCCATCAGAAACGGTTCAGGCTATCAATTCCTTTTTCCGGTTTCTACCTCTGCACTGGAACCACAGGCTTACTACTATGATCACTTTAACCCTGCGTTTCGTACCCTACCTTATGGGTGAATACCGCAAAATTGAACTGGCCGCCCGAGCCCGCACGGGGTCGTCCGGCCCGGGCATTATAATACGCCATGTTATGCCCGCTTTCGTAAGGCGAAGCCTTACAATAGCAGAAGACATAGCCACGGCCCTGCAGGCCAGAGGCTACCGGGAGGATCTCCCTGTAAAGGCCAATCCTTTGAAGAAGCAGGACATTTTTGCATTGATTGCCATTATGGTATTTGCAATACTTACCTTTGCAATCGATTGGGCTTTAGGGGCTAAATTATCGTAAAGAGGGAAAAAGATGGCAGAGCTAAACGAAATTATCATTACCAGAGCTATTATCGATCGTTATCATGCTAAGATCACTGGCAATCTCGATGTTGATGTGGCGATTGTAGGCGCAGGGCCTTCGGGGCTTGTTGCCGGCTACCATCTGGCTCAAAAGGGTTACAGGGTAACCATTTTCGAAAGGAAGCTCAGCGTTGGAGGCGGAATCTGGGGTGGAGGCATGCTTTTCAATGAGATAGTGGTTCAGGATGAAGCGAGGAGGATACTCGAAGAGTTCGGCGTGAGGGTGAACCGTTATGAAGAGAACTACTACACGGCCGATGCCATTGAAACCGTCAGCCTTCTTGCCGCAAGAGCCATCCAGAAAGGCGTAACGATCCTTAACGGCATCACCGTAGAAGACGTCGTTATGCGCCCCAACAGGGTTATCGGTCTTGTCATACTGTGGTCCGCCGTGGAAATTGCGGGATTGCATGTGGATCCCCTCGCAATAAGAGCAAAATACATTGTGGACGCCACGGGGCACGATACCGAAGTGGTTAAAGTGGTTCACAAGAAGGTTCCGGGAAGATTAATGACACCAACGGGTAATATCGAAGGCGAAAAGTCAATGTGGTCCGAGGAGGCCGAAAAACTAACACTGGAAAATACCCGAGAAGTTTTTCCCGGTCTGTTCGTTGCCGGAATGGCAGCAAACGCTACTTTTGGCGGTCCGAGAATGGGTCCCATCTTCGGAGGTATGCTTCTTTCCGGCGAAAAAGTAGCCCATCTGATCGACGAGCGCCTCAAGCAGGGAAGCTGAGAACATGCCCCCGGGGGCTTTTCACTTCCCCGGGGGTTCAAGAAAGAATTTCATAAAGTCAAGCACGTTTTTCAGGTACTTCAATCTTCTCGAGAACTCCCGGCAATCGATCCACATACCTCCCACAAGGATCAGCACATTTTCCGGGAGATTCTGATCAAGGCTCTTCAGATCCATCAGGCTGGACTCATGGAGAACTGTAAGTCCCAGAACACCCGGTCGAAGTTCTTCGCATTTCCTGATTATGACTTCGGGTGAAACGATCAACCCCAGAAAAACATAAGGGATACCCAGAACATCACAGGCGGCGTGAATTACCTCAATGCCCACTCCCCATCCGTCATCAAGAGTTGCAGTCAGGATCAAAGGAGGGCTTTCAAAAAGAGAGGCAACTACCGTATCGCGGCGTTTCTTGAGTTCTTTAAGAGTGTTTATAAGGGTCCACCGGGGAGGTAGCCCACGGAGCTCCCAGCGACGGATAACTCCCAGTACTTCGTTTCTGAAACCGTCAGCGGTCATCATGTCCGATCGTGATCATGGATTAAGCCTAAAATACGCCTTTCTTCTTCAAGCCTCTGACGTATCCACACCAAAACCTTATCGAACTCATCCCTGAGTTCTCTCAGAGCCTTTCCACGATGGCTGACGGCCGATTTTTCCTCCATGGTCATCTCGGCAAAGGTCTTTCCAAGAGGAGGATAATAAAAGAGGGGATCGTAACCAAAGCCGTTACGACCTCTCGGTTCCGTCACAATCTCACCCTCACAGACACCCTCGTAGGTTAAGGCAAAACCGGTGGGCACGGCAATCGATATCACACAGCAAAACCTGGCCCTCCTGTTTTCAACCCCCTCCAGCTCCCTCAAAAGCTTTGCGTTGTTTTCTTCGTCTGTGGCGTTAGGACCGGCAAACCTTGCGGACATTACCCCAGGGCGACCTCCAAGAGCCTCCACCTCCAGACCTGAATCATCGGCAAGGGCGGGTAACCCCAAAATCCTGGCAGTAAAGGATGCCTTCTTGTAAGCGTTTTCTTCGAAGGTCTTTCCGTCTTCCTCGACTTCCGGTATGGGCCCGAAATCGTTCAAATCTCTAATTTCAACGGGAAAGTCCTTAAGAAGTGCCTTTATTTCCCGGGATTTACCCCTGTTTCGCGTGGCAATTACCAGAATAATCGGCTCACTCATTTGAATTCACCTCTTCCTTCTCCCCATTCTCCGCATTACCCCTTCGTCCAAAAAAGTAGGCAATCCAGACACTTATTTCATAAAGCACAAGAAGCGGCCCAGCCATAAGGAGCTGGGTAAACACATCGGGAGGGGTTAAAACGGCGGCAACAATAAATATGACCAAGATAGCATACTTTCTCTGCCGTTTAAGAAACCTGTCGGTTATCAGCCCGAGTCTGGCGAGGAAAAAAACTATAAGGGGTAACTCAAAAACAAGACCGAAAACCAATAGAAGCCGCACGGCAAAGGAAAGGAACTCCTTCGTGGAAATCATGGGGGTAATGAAGTCCGTGGCAAAGGAAGTAAAGAACTTAAACCCAAAGGGAAAGACCACGAAATAACCAAAAAGGGAGCCTCCCAGAAAGAAAATAACGGAAGCGGCTACGATGGGAAAGAGGTATCTCTTTTCGTGTTCGTACAAACCGGGAGCAACGAACCTCCAGAACTCAAAGATGATGACAGGACTTGCGAGGCCAACCCCTGCCAGGACGGCCACTTTCAGGTAGGTCACAAAGGCCTCGTGGGGAGCCGTGTAAATCAATGTGTGCCCCGAAGACTGGGGCAGGGCTTCAACCAGGGGCCGAACGAGAATTCTGAAAATCTTTTCTTTAAAACCAAAACTTATCACGGTCCCGACCAGGACCGCTGCTATACAGACGATTATCCGCCGCCTTAACTCTTCCAGATGATCCAGAAAGGGAGCCCTGTCTTCAGGTGTCCGAAGGTTTGTCATCAGACAGCTCTACGCCTTTGCTCTGAGTATCAGGGTTCTGTAATCCGTCTTCTTTTTTAGAATTCGTCTCCAGAGGACGAACCTTTATGCCGTGTTGAGCCTGATAAAACTCTTTGCGAAACTCTCTTACGACATCCGTGGATTCAACGGTCTGCTGGAGCTCGTTCATCGCTCTCCGGAATTCCGCAAAAGCCCTTCCCAGAGCCCTTGCAACATTGGGCAAATTCCTGGGGCCGACCACAACAAGGGCAATCAACAGTATAAGCAATAGCTCTTGAAAACCTATATTAAACATAGCCTATCGCCACCTTATTTTGTGGCGTAAGAGTGAAGCCCACTCAGAAGAAAATTTACACCGAAGTAGGTGAATAAAACACAACAAAATCCGGCTATCGAGAACCAGGCCACCCTGGTTCCCCGCCAATTACGAACGGCTCTTGCGTGCAGAAGTGCCGCATAAACAAGCCAGGTAATGAGAGACCAGGTTTCCTTGGGATCCCAGCTCCAGTAAGAACCCCACGCCGAATTGGCCCAGATCGATCCCGTAATTATCCCAAGAGTGAGCCATATAAAACCGAACATGACAACCCTGTAGTTAAGATCTTCGATCACCCGCGGGGCAGGAAATACTTCCAGGAGCTTCGAATGTTCGAACTTCTTTCTGGCGAGGAATATCAGGCTCAATCCGAAAGAAACCGCAAAAGCCGCATATCCCAGAAAACAGGTAATCACATGAGCTATAAGCCAGTTGCTCTTAAGGGCAGGAACGAGAGGTTGAATACGATCATCCACTCTTGGTGAAAAGGAAGCATAGGCCATAGCCAGAAAAGCAAGAAGAGACGGTATAACCCCAAAAGAGCGAAAGCGGGAACGGTATTCCAGAAGGAGATATATGACCATAATCGCCCAGGCTCCAAAGACAAGAGATTCGTACAGATTGGATAGCGGTGCGTGGCCTATGCCTAAATCGTAGGATTCCTTCCATCTGAGCAAAATCCCTATTGTCTGAAGGCATAAAACCAGAAAGGAAACCAGCGTACCAAGTTTGCCAAACCTCTCCCTGCGAAAAATCACCATGATCATGTATAAAAGGGCTGAAACCAGCCAACCAAAAGTAACAACACTCAAAATCAGCGAACTCTTCATCAGGCACCAACTCCACCGTCTTCCCTAGTTTCCAGCCTTTCCCTGAGGCTACTCACCAATTCTCTAAACTCCGACTCGAAAGCCAGGGTATTTTTACTCGACCTGGCCGCTATGTACACAACCGATCCGGGATTTCTTTCCTCCACAACAACCCATATCCTTTTATATGACCAGAGATAGGTGGCAAGTAGAAAAAGAGCAAAAGCGCAAAACCCCGCTATGACTATACCCACTCCCGGGTCTCTCTTTACCTGGAGCCCCGTATAAAACCTGGTTTTCATCTCCTCTACAACAACCCTGAAATTGTTTATTCTGTTGCCGTGAAACTTCGGAAACCTGGCCAGGATCCACGAACCCTCAGGTTCCTTCCCCTGCCCCGTAAGAACGATCCCGAGAGCAGGGCCAAAACCGCTGAAATCCTCACGGAAATCGACCAGATGGGCGACGATGCCTGTATCCCCTAACGGTGCCGATCGATTCATCCCAAGAACTACACGATAGCTCTGCCCTCCGGTCTCATCCCTGAAGGTTACGGCGGCCTCCTCAAGTATCGAGCCGTAAGAGGCCTGGTAAAAGGTAATTCCCCGGTATGTGAACGGTTCGTTTACCCGGATGTGTGCACGGGCCACTTCACGCTGATTTTCGAGAACGACCACCTCAGACCGGTATTCCTTGGGTGTGCCCTGAGGATAAAACTCTACGGTGAACTTTTCGCACTTTATTTCATAGGGCAGTCGAATTGCTCTATCCTTCCCAAATATTCGGACGATCCTTTCAGCTTCACCCTCCGGAATGTTCATAATGCCTCTAAAACCCAAAATCGAACCGATAAGGGCTCCAAAGAGAATCAATATAATCGATGCGTGGATACCGTAAACGGTAAAAAGAGAAAGCTTTCCCTTGGAAAGGGAAAAACCCGTCAGATTGTCCTGGCGATAGACCGCATCGAGTCTGCCACCAAATCGCTCCGAAAGGGTTCTTTTACTTTCCTCCAGGGTGTCATCAAAATTCCGCGTGCTGGCAATGGTCTCAAAGAGCCCGAACTTTTTTATTCGTTCGGGTGTAATGTTCGTTTCTTTGTGAGACCAGAGGCGCAGGGTTCCGGGAAGCCGCTCCAGAGTGCAGAGGATCAAGTTCAGTGCAAGGGCGGCAAGAACGGCTCTGAACCAGAGGGAATGATATACATCGTTAAAATTCATGGCCGTTATAATTTTTGTCAGAAAAGCATCTGCTCCGTATTTTACCTTAACCGCCTCATCGGGCATACCCTGAGGAACCAGGGTTCCGATACAGGACGCTACAGCAATGATAATCAGTAGCAAAATGGCACACCGCAAAGAAATGCAGAAGCTATAGAAGGAACGAAGAAGTGATCTCATTTCAATCTCCCGTAAAAAATATCCGGGGAGCCCGCACCGTACAGCCAAAAGCACCCTTACGGACCCGCCTTTTAGCCCGGGAGTCCCAATCTAATCCGGGCTGACGGGCCCCGGGCAGTCGATTGCGGGTAAGGCACTATTTCTAGCCTTTTTCTTCCTTTCCGGACAAGCAAAAGTTTCGGGCTTTTTTGTTTTCTTCTATAAAAGACACGAACATTCTTGCGGCAGGAGACAAATGACGTTTTTTTCTCCTTACGAAGTAAAAGGGTCTTAATAAACGCAGGCCTTTTATACGAAGGGGTACAATTTCACCGACATCTCCTCCATCCTTAAGTGCAAAACGAGATATAAACGATCCCCCCAGACCTGCACGAATTCCCTGTTTAACCGCTTCTGTGCTTCCTAACTCCGCCACAACCCTGAAGGAATCCGTCGAGATACCGTGACTCTTCAATATTTCTTCGGCCATTTTTCTGGTGCCCGACCCGGGTTCTCGAACAATTAACGGAATTCTACTGAGATCTTCTCCCGAAATTTCCTCATCCTTCCCAAAAGGACTATCTTTAGGTACGGCAAGAACAATTTCATCAAGACAGAATTCATCCCATTCGAGCTTTGGATCATTCCACCTTGCTCCGGTAAAGCCGATCTCGATCTCTCCGTTCAAAATCATATCCACGACGGCCCGTGATCCTCCTATTTTCAGAGACACGGTAACATCAGGGAATTGAAGGCGAAACCCGGCAATTAGCTCAGGTAGAATGTAAGTTCCGGGTATGGTACTGGCTCCAAGGTAGATTTTGCCGGAGACGGTACCACGATGATCCCTGAGGGCCTGAACCATCTGCTCTCTAAGCCGCAACATTCTTCTGGCGTAATCATAAAATATACGCCCTGCCTGTGTAGGCTGAACCTCCCGACCCATGCGATCCAGAAGGGGTTCTCCCAGAATTTCCTCCAAGTATCGAATGTGTTCGCTAACCGTCGGCTGCGACAGGTACATGGACTCGGCAGCCCGGGTAAAGCTCTTAAGCTCCACGACTTTGCAGAAGATCTCCATTCTGTGAAGATCGAGAAGCGATTCCATTTATCTCACCTCTTCTCCGCAATATCTTAATATTTCTTGATTTTATACCACATTTGTATCGATTTTTTTTATTTTTAAAATAGAAAAATGTCCAGAGGAATTGATCTGATGGAATGATCAAAGGCGAGATTTTTTCCTTCAGACCCTCTTGATTTTCTCCGGGGATGTTTTTATATGTTATTAGCACTCAACAATGATGAGTGCTAATGAGGGAAGGTGTGGCAAATACAACACCATGGAGGGAGGAGAGGAGATATGAGGCTGAGACCGCTTCATGATCGGGTCATTGTCCAGAGAGTGGAAGAGGAGAATAAAACCCCCGGTGGAATTATCATCCCCGACACCGCCAAAGAGAAACCTCAGCAGGGCAAGGTCATAGCCGTAGGTAACGGAAAACTCCTGGACGACGGCAAGACCGTTCCTCTGACCGTAAAAGAAGGCGATAGAGTGCTCTTTTCCAAGTATGCCGGTACGGAAGTAAAAATTGAAGGTGAAGAATTCCTGATCATGAGAGAAGATGACATCCTCGCCATTATTGAAGATTCCTCTAAATAACGATAGGGAGGAGGGATAGCTATGCCCGCCAAGATGATCGCTTACGGAATGAATGCCCGTGAAAAAATTATTCGAGGTGTGGATATCCTGGCTGATGCCGTCAAGGTAACGCTTGGACCAAAGGGTCGTAACGTCGTTATAGAAAAAGCTTTTGGATCTCCTCTGGTAACCAAAGACGGAGTAACCGTCGCCAAAGAAATTGAGCTGGAAGACAAGTTCGAAAATATGGGAGCCCAGATGGTTAAAGAGGTTGCCAGCAAAACCAGCGACGTGGCCGGCGACGGTACGACAACGGCAACCATTCTCGCCCAGGCAATCTTCCACGAAGGTTCCAAACTCGTTGCCGCAGGCCACAATCCGATGGCCCTGAAAAGAGGAATTGACAAGGCGGTGGAAAAAGTAGTCGAGGCTCTGAAAGCCCAGAGTAAAGAGGTCAAAGATCAGAAAGAGATTGCTCAGGTCGGAACCATTTCTGCAAACAACGACCCTGAAATCGGCAACATCATCGCCGAGGCCATGAGCAAGGTCGGAAAAGAAGGCGTCATAACCGTAGAAGAAGCCAAGAGCATGGAGACCACCCTTGATGTGGTCGAAGGTATGCAGTTTGACCGTGGGTACATCTCTCCGTATTTCATAACGGATCCCGAAAAGATGGAAGTGGTTCTGGAGGATGCCTATGTTCTGTGCCACGAGAAGAAGATCAGCAATATGAAAGATCTTCTTCCGCTCCTCGAACAGGTGGCCCGCATGAACAAGCCCCTGCTCATCATTGCCGAAGATGTCGAAGGCGAAGCCCTTGCGACCCTCGTTGTGAATAAGCTCCGCGGAACTCTTAAGGTCTGTGCCGTAAAAGCCCCCGGATTCGGAGAACGGCGTAAAGCCATGCTACAGGACATTGCAATCCTCACGGGTGGTCAGGTCGTATCGGAAGACCTGGGCGTAAAGCTCGAAAACGTAACGCTCAATGATCTTGGAACGGCCAAGCGAATTGTCGTAGATAAGGATAACACGACCATAATTGACGGCGGCGGAAGCAAAGAACAGATCGAAGCCCGGATTAAGCAGATCCGTACTCAAATCGAAGAAACCACCAGCGATTACGACCGGGAGAAACTTCAGGAGCGTCTGGCCAAGCTGGTCGGAGGCGTTGCGGTCATTCGTGTAGGTGCGGCAACGGAGACGGAGCTCAAAGAAAAGAAGGCTCGAGTTGAAGATGCCCTGAACGCCACAAGAGCTGCCGTCGAAGAAGGTATCGTTGCGGGAGGCGGTGTTGCCCTTCTCCGCTGTCAGAAAGCCCTTGAAGAACTGCAGCTCGACGGAGAAGAGCGTTTCGGAAAGGATATCGTGATGAAGGCCCTTGAGGCTCCGCTCCGCCAGATTGCCCAGAACGCCGGTTACGAGGGCTCCATCGTGGTGGAACGGGTCAAAGAAGGCGAAGGAGCTTTTGGATTCAACGCCCAGACCGAGCAGTACGAAGACCTCATTGAGGCGGGCGTTATCGATCCCACAAAGGTGGTCAGGTTTGCGATCCAGAACGCCGCAAGCGTGGCATCTCTCCTTCTGACCACCGAAGCTATGGTTGCCGAAAAGCCCGAAGAAAAGAAGAAAGAATCCACACCGCCAATGCCTGAATACTAATTGATCAAAAACCTCTTACCCCGCTCAATGGCCGGGGTAAGAGGTTTACTTTACCGGAATTACGGTTTATCCCGAAAATAATCCTGGTACATCTTTCTAAGATCCCTTTTAAGGATTTTCCCGGTGGGAGTCTTGGGCAGGGTATCCACTACTATCACGGCCTTGGGTACTTTAAAACCGGCAAGCTCTTTTTTGCAAAGATCGATAATTTCCCTTTCGTCTATTCTCTGATCGGGTTTTGGCACCACAATTGCCGTTACTGCCTCAATCCACCTGGGATAAGGCAAACCGACCACGGCCACTTCTGACACCCTGGGATCTTTGTATATCACCTCTTCAACTTCACGGGTCGAAACGTTTTCACCGCCCGTTTTTATCATGTCCTTCTTGCGATCAACCACCGTTATGTAACGATCCTCGTCGTAAACCCCTATGTCACCGGAGTGAAACCAGCCGCCTTTCATGGCTTCATCGGTTTTGTCCGGATCTTTGAAGTACATGAGCATGACGTGAGGTCCCCTTCCGCATATCTCCCCGGGCACCCCCGGTTTATCTATAGGCCGACACTCGTCGTCGAGCAGAACCGTTTCCATGTTCAACCCTGGTTACCTGAACTGCACATTTCTGCAAATGTGCAGTCGTCCCTGCACCAGGAGCAGGAACTGGCCTTTTTGCTACCCTCTTCCAATCCCCTGAAACCAACACCGGTCTCAAGGGAGAGAAGTCTCTGGCAAAAGACTTCCCAAGAAGAGGGATAGCAAGGGCTACCCTGAGAACTCGCCAGGCTTTTTGTCCCTCATGAGAGGAACCCCTCACCTGTTCCTTCCGCTGGTTGACAGGGTGTTGGGTGCCTGACTCACCCTCAAGGCTTTGCAAATGTTCCTCCAAAAGTTTTATGTCCCTGTTCAGCTTGATTATTTCCCCTCTTATTGCTCTCCTCTTGTATTCGTTCCTTTCATCCTTTAGCCTGCCCTTCAGGTCTTCTCTTTCCTCAATCAATCTTTGCAGAGAACAGAGGAGATACTCCCTGTCTGAAAGAAGTCCGGCATAGTTTCGAGGCACTCTTTCTTTCAGCCCCAAGGCCCTTCTTCCAACCACATAGGCCCCAGCAATGTCTTTGTCTATCAGATGATTGGGGCAGTATTTTAGAGTTCCAATAACCGATGTATAAGCAGGACTTGCCTTTACTACTTCTATCCCCTCTCTCCCTGCCAAAACCTCTATCTTCTGAAGCAGGCTCTTATATACAAACTGACCCAATCTCCTTCTTAACCTCGCTTTTCCGTCTCCCCTCGTACCCCCTGGCAGTTTCCTCAAGTCCTCAAAAGCTATGGCTTTTCCCTTCTCCTTCGCAATCTCCACAATCCGGTGAGCTATCTCCCATAAAAGGTTTTCCCTCTGGTTCCTGTTCTTTCCTATTAACTCGTGAAGGTCTATCCTCCCATACTCCATGAGATTCCCATCCCCTCCCACCTCCGCCCAGGCAATATGCAAGGGGCTTGCATTCAGGTCTATCCCGATTGCTCCGCAGTCCCTTGCGATGCTTACGGGAGGCAATACTTCTTCATAGCTCGCAAAGGCGTAAACCTTTCCATCTTTTAACTTCAGCTCCACAGAGTAGGGAAACCAGCTACCCGTTGCCTCTGCCTGAGCCAACCTCCAGACAAAATCTGTCCACCTGTCGTTTTCTCTCTTCAACCTTACAGACCTTACCACCCTTGCATGCACATACTCTCTTTTTCCCACCGTTACTCTCAGACAGGTGTTATTTCCTGTTCTTTCAAATCTGAGGTTTAGATTTCCCTTTTTGCTTTTATCCCCCCTGGAGTAGAGCTTCCCTTTCCTTTTCTCCTGCCACTTTCTTCTATACTCCTCTCTTTTCTTTCCGCTCACATGGACACTTCTGAGCCTTTGAAAGAGCTTCCTCCCCCCGAAGATGACCTTCCCGGGATCCTGTCCTCTCTCTTTGCAGGAGGAAATGACGCTTTTGGCCCGAAATACCGCATCTCCTGCATACCTTGTGTTTATTCCAAAAAGTTCAGCCACTTCCTTCTTGATCTCTTTTCCCTCTTTGCCTTCCAACAACCTCCTGTAGCTGTAACGCACAGCGGAGGAAAACTTCCTCATCAGGTAAAGAACCTTCTCCCTGTCTTCCTTGCTTTCAAACTCCAGCCTGCATTGCAGGGTTATCATGTTTTTTCATCCCCCTGCTACCGTAAACCCTCGCCACAAAATGTGAGATATAAGATGTGAGATGTAAGCAAATGCTCACATCTTACATTTTACATCTCACATCTCAAGTAGATTCTCTTGCCTCCGGGTGTTTTCAGGGGCTTGAGCAGACTCTTTTCTCCCAGTTCAGAAGAGTATTCCCGTGGATGCTATAAAGTTCTTTTATCTTCTGTGTGGTTAACAGCGCCGATAGTAAATGTACGGCTAATGTGCAGTTTTGTCAACGCAACCACAACTGTTGTTAGCCTCCTGCCTTCGCTGTCCCCAGCCAGGTCATCACGTGGTGCACGGTGTTATGAGCCAGAATGGCAACCCGACCGTGCCGCCTCAGCCCCAGCGCAAGAAGCCCGTTGGCAACTCTGTTTATCGCTTCGTCCAGTTGAGAATAGGTAAGGGTTGTGTCGCCATAGATAAGCGCCGGTTTCTCAGGATAACGATAGGCACTACGGCTAACAATGTCCGCTATCACCCATCGGGTTATGTAGTTGTAGCGTTTCCTCAAAAACCGCACGGTTTCCGGCTCCAGATGATTAAAAAGCTCTCGCTCTTGGGGAGTTAAGCCGGGAAATTCTACAAACCCTCTCATAGCGGTTCCCTCCCCGTTATTGAACCACCTGTTTTTAATGCCACCCGTAACAGTCCTTTATATTTTCGGTATCAGCTATCTCTACGATTAGTCGATCGTCTGCTTTTCCCCGGACCTATTACGTTTTACATATTCAGCGGCCTCTATCCCTGCAACACATCCTTCTCCTACGGCCTTTGCGATCTGCCAGGGCGGGCCGCAAATATCTCCGGCAGCATAAACTCCCGGAATATTCGTCTCCTGCTTCTTGTTGGTCACGACAAACTGCATAGTTTCCGGATCCAGCTCAACTCCCAGATTCATGGCCAGTTCAATCGCTCCTTTAGCACCGAGCTCGATAAAAACGCCGTTCACCGCAATTTCCCTGCCATCACGCAATCTTACAGCAGTAACCCCCTTATCATCACCGACGATCTCTTTAACGGCACTATTTTCGAGCACATGCACTGCGCTGTCCTTAAGTCGTGATGCCAGTTCCGGAGATACATTAAGCTGATCGGGGCAAATGAGAAAAACATCCCTGGCGTAAAAGGTCAGCGTAAGAGATCCCGCTACGGCGGCACTTTCGCATCCCACTACGGCCACCACTTTATCTCGGAAGAAACCGGCGTCGCACTCAACGCAGTAACTGACCCCCTTTCCGAGAAACTCCTTTTCACCGGGAACCCCAAGGCGATTGCGTGAAACCCCCATCGCCAGAACGATAGCCCTGGCGTGAATGGTCATCCCACCTTCGGTTAATACAACAAAACGATCCCCTGCCCTTTCAATGTTAAGCACGTCTTCATCGATGAATTCGGCACCGGCCTTCTCCGCCTGTTTTCTTCCCTGCTCTATCAGTTCGGCTCCGGACACATGGGGGATACAGCAGTAGTTTTCCACATGAGCACGATATGCACTGCTCCGATGAACCTTTCCGACCACCGTCACCCGCACCTTTTTTCTGGCGGCATGAATTGCCGCCTGAAGTCCCGCCGGTCCGGAACCGATTATAAGCACCTCGGTCTCGACAACCCTCATGACTCACCCCTGCTTCAGAAGATCGATTACCTGCTGACGCATAACCTTCTTATCGAGCTTTCCTACACTCGTCTTCGGTATCTGATCAACCATTAAAATCCTATCAGGAACACCCCACTTGGAAATGACGCCCTTATCGACGAAATCCATGTAAAAATTCCTCAAATCCTCTTCGCTTACCTTACCTCTGTATTCAGGCTTCAATACCACGAGAACCACGGGGCGCTCTCCCCATTTTTCATGTGGTACGCCGATTGCCGCCGCTTCGCTAACCGCTTCGTGTTTGAGTATTATATTCTCCAGATCGAGCGAAGAAATCCATTCCCCACCGGTCTTTATTACGTCTTTTATTCTATCCGTGATTTTCAGGTAACCCTTTTCGTCTATATGACCGACGTCGCCTGTATGGAGCCAGCCACCATGCCACAGTTCCTCACTGCGCTCCGTTTCCTTGAAATAGCCCTGAGTAAGCCATGGGCAGCGAACCACTATCTCACCCGTGCTTTTACCATCATGAGGAAGCGGCTTCCCTTCCGGATCGACCACGTGAATATCCACAAGGGGTACGGGAAGGCCGGTCTTACAGCGAACGGGAATCTGTTCGTCTTTGCTCCAGCCCACCATTTCGGGCCTAAGATGTGCCAGGGTAAGCACGGGGCATGTTTCCGACATTCCGTATCCAGTGTACACGTCGATTCCTCTGTCAAGGGCCGCTTTACAGAGTGCCTCGGGCAGGGCAGACCCGCCTATTATCACTCTCCAGCTGGACAGATCGATTTCTTTAGAGGCCGGGTGAGAAAGGAGCATATGAAGGATGGTCGGCACGCAGTGACTGAAGGTCACTTTTTCTTTTTCTATAAGCCTCAAGAGCATCTCAGGTTCGTACCTTCCGGGATAAACCTGCTTCACCCCGATCATGGTTGCAGCATAGGGCAATCCCCAAGCGTGAACGTGAAACATAGGCGTAATGGGCATGTAAACGTCGTCGCTACGAAATCCAACACCGTAGGGCTTTAAAGCGTTAGCCCCGGCAAGCACCGAAATGGTATGAAGAACCAACTGCCGGTGGCTGAAGTAAACTCCCTTGGGAAGTCCTGTTGTTCCGGTTGTGTAGAAAGTCGTCGCCCTGGCATTTTCGTCGAAATCGGGGAAATCGTAACCTTCCGATGCCGAAGATACCAGATCCTCATATTCACCCGCCAACTCAAGGGTCGTGGAAATCTCACCGGGTACATCCTGCAGAAGAACTATTTTTTTGACCGTGGTAAATTCAGGTTGGATCATTTCAACAAGCTTGAGAAAGTCACTGTGAACGAGCAGAACGTCATCTTCTGCATGATTAATAGTGTAGACTATTTGCTCCGGCGCAAGTCTTACATTGACGGTGTGCAGTATGGCTCCCATCATGGGCACGGCAAAGTAGCATTCCAGATATCTGTGGGAATCCCAGTCCATAACTCCCACGGTGCTTCCGGGGCCGACGCCGAGAGCTTTAAGCATATTGGCCACTTTCCCGATCCTGCCCATAAATTCCCCATAGGTGTATCTTTTGAGATCCCGATAAACGATTTCCTGGTCTCGTGCTATTCGTTGTGGGGTGTGCAACAGGTGTTTGATAAGCAGAGGGTAATCATAAGCCGATCTGGTTCTTTCTATAACCTTTACCGACGTAGCCATACAAACCACCTCCGGTACTTGAATTGTTTAAGTAGACTTATTAGCGACAAGGTTTAAGGCTCGGGGGATGGGTCAACAGGAGTTATGGTTACGAAGGAATGAGCGGGTTAACGGAACCGAGAGTATCTCCCCCTCCATGTACAAAGTACAAAGTACAAATCGCATACTACGCAATATGTTTATGCCTGTCAACAACTTTTCTACGGCTTGTTCCACAAAAAGAAACAGACCTGCTATTGAACGAAAATGGGAACCGATAACGGAAATAGCCCCGACTTTGAAAAAACCCGACACTTCCCCGAAGTAAGCAAACGAACCACCTCGCCTTTCACGGCGAAGTGATTCGCACTGGATAACACCTGGTAAGTCAAGATTTACTAACAGAGGCTCTTCTCTGCCCCGGGCTGTTCCTCGTAGTAAGGCCTTTCAACAACGGGGAGTTCGTCTCTTGGCTTGAGCTTTTCCGGCTCCAGCAGGGCTTTATTCAGCACTTCGTCAACATTATCTACCAGCTCAACGGTCAATTCGTCACGAATCTGATCGGGTATCTCCTTGAGATCCTTTTCGTTATCTCTCGGAATAATAACGGTCCTCATCTTTGCCCTGTGAGCGGCAAGAATCTTTTCCTTCAGCCCCCCTATGGGAAGTACCCTGCCCCGGAGAGTGATCTCTCCCGTCATGGCTACATCGTGACGGACGGGAATCCCCGTAAGTGCCGAAACTATGGATGTGGCCATCGTAATACCCGCAGAAGGCCCGTCTTTCGGTACTGCACCTTCAGGGACGTGGATGTGGATGTCCAGCTTATCATAAAACTCCGGATCTATCCCAAACTGCCTGGCCCTCGACCTTACGTAACTGATAGCAGCCTGAGCAGATTCCTGCATCACCTCGCCGAGCTTACCCGTAATGTTCACCTTACCCTTGCCGGGCATCGTCACGGTTTCGATCGCAAGGATCTCACCACCGAACTCCGTCCAGGCAAGACCAAAAGCAACACCAACATCGTCCCTGTGCTCTTCCACCTGACTGTGCCTGTACTTTATAACCCCAAGATATTCTTCTACCTTCGCCTCATCCAGTACAATTCTGGTTTCACGCCCCCTGGCAACCACTTCCCTGGCAACCTTACGACAAATCGATGCAACCTCTCTCTCGAGATTTCTCACGCCCGCTTCCCGGGTGTAATGACGGATTATGTAGAGGATAATGTCGTCAGAAAAAACAACATTGTCTTCTGTAATCCCGTGTTGCTGACACTGCTTCCTGATAAGGAAATGACGGGCAATCTGTAACTTTTCCCATTCCGTATATCCGGGAATTCTTATAATCTCCATCCGATCTTGAAGAGGCATCGGTATGGTGTGGAGAACGTTGGCCGTGGTTATGAAAAACACCTTTGAAAGGTCGTAATCCAGATCCAGGTAATGATCGTTGAAGGAATGATTCTGCTCCGGATCCAGAACCTCCAGAAGGGCCGCCGACGGATCGCCTCTGAAGTCGGAACTCAGCTTATCCACCTCGTCAAGGCATATTACGGGATTTACGGTGCCGGCCTTTTTCATGCTCTGGATAATTTTTCCGGGAAGAGCCCCAATGTAAGTCCTCCTGTGACCACGAATCTCGGCTTCGTCACGAACCCCACCCAAAGACAGCCTGACGAACTTTCTGTTCATTGCACGGGCAATGGAACGGGCTAAAGAGGTTTTCCCTACTCCCGGAGGACCAACAAAACATAAGATTGGGCCCTTCATTTCCTTAACCAGAGCCTGAACCGCAAGGTATTCCAGGATGCGCTCTTTGGGCTTCTCAAGGCCGTAGTGATCTTCATCCAGCACCCTGGCCGCTTCTTCTATGTCAATTTTGTCCCTGGTACGCTCATACCACGGCAGTGATAAAATCCAGTCGATATAATTCCTCACCACCGTGGCCTCAGCACTCATGGGAGACATCAGTTTCAGTTTTCTAAATTCATGACGGACCTTGGCTGCGGCCTCTTTAGGGAGCTTCTTCCGCTTGATTCGTTTTTCAAGCTCCTCCAGCTCTGCCCTGAAGTCGTCCTTCTCTCCCATCTCCTTCTGAATGGCCCGCATCTGCTCTGTGAGATAATACTCCCGCTGAGTCTTTTCCATCTGTTTCCGAACACGGCCCTTTATGCGCTCCTCCGTCTTTATGATCTCTATCTCAGCCCTTATGTGTCCGAAAACCAGTTCCAGAAGCTTGGGAAGATGGGAGGTCTCAAGAAGCTTCTGCTTTATTTCCAGTTTAAAAGGCATATAGGCTGCAACGGTATCGGCAAGCCTGTAAGGATCATCTATAGACTGAACGGTTTCAACGATTTCCTGAGATATCTTTTTATTGTACTTTGCATACTCCTGAAAAGCTTCTAATATACCACGGCACAGAGCCTCAACCTCCACCGCTTCCTTTTCGGTTATCTCATACTCCGGAAAGAGTTCCACCCGTACCATGAAGGTTTCGCTGGATAGTAAGTACTCGATAACCCGGGCGCGAGCCTCACCTTCTACGAGTACCTTAACGGTTCCATCGGGAAGACGCAGAATTTGCAGTATCGTTGCAACGGTACCAATCCGATAGATGTCGTCTTCTCTTGGATTGTCCACTTTTGCCTTTTTTTGTGCGGCAAGAAAAATCCGTTTCTGCCTTGCCATGGCAAGTTCAAGAGCCCGAATGGACTTCTCTCTTCCCACGAACAAAGGCATAGGCACCGACGGGAATAACACTATGTCCCGAAGTGGAAGCAGAGGAAGCTCCAGAACGGTTTGCCCCTCTGAACCCTTTTCCCTACCTTTAATTATCTTAAACATAATCCTCCAAACTCCTTACGCAAAAATCTCAGGCCGTTTCTCTGTTTTGACCTTCATAAATGAGCATAGGCCGCTCGCCTTTTAAGACAACATCTTCATTAATGATGCATTCCTGTACACCGGAAATTGAAGGTATCTCGTACATCACATCGAGCATTATATTTTCCATTATTGCCCTTAAGCCACGAGCTCCAGACTTTCGTTCCAGAGCCTTACGGGCAATGGCCCGAAGAGCTCCTTCCGTAAATCTAAGCCTGACGTTCTCCATCTCAAATAATTTCTGATATTGCTTGACCAGGGCATTTCTCGGTTCCACGAGAATTTTAACCAGCTCCTCTTCGGTTAACTCGTCCAGAGTCGCAATTACGGGAAGCCGTCCGACAAACTCGGGAATCATGCCGAACTTTATAAGATCTTCCGGCTGAACTTCCGCAAGAATCTCACCGATCCGTCGTTCCTTTCTGCTTGAAATATCGGCACCGAAACCAAGCCCCTTTGTGCCCAGGCGTCTCTGTATAATCTGATCGAGATAGACAAAAGCTCCACCGCAAATGAAGAGAATATTGGTTGTGTCTATCTTGATAAAATCCTGTTGGGGGTGCTTTCTCCCGCCTTTAGGAGGCACATTGGCAACCGTTCCTTCTAGAATCTTTAAAAGAGCCTGTTGCACACCCTCTCCGGAGACATCTCTGGTTATAGAGGGGCTATCGGACTTCTTGGCTATCTTATCTATTTCATCTATGTAAACTATTCCCTTCGATGCCCTTTCAACATCGTAATCTGCTGCCTGTATAAGGCTCACCAGAATATTTTCAACGTCTTCACCAACGTAGCCCGCTTCGGTAAGGGTCGTGGCATCTGCGATGGTAAAGGGAACGTTTAATATTTTCGCCAGGGTCTGAGCAAGCAGGGTTTTACCCGAACCCGTAGGCCCGATCATCAAGATATTGCTCTTTTCAAGCTCCACATCACCCTTCCGCCTGTCGGTGCGGGTCTCAATTCGTTTGTAGTGATTATATACGGCAACGGACAGAATCTTCTTCGCCTGTTCTTGGCCTATAACGTACTGATCAAGAATGGCTTTTATTTCAGAAGGTTTTGGAAGCTGGGACGTCCTTTCTGCTTCCTCCCGTTCGTTTTCCTCCGCAAGGATATCATTACAAAGCTCCACACACTCATCACAAATATATACCGTCGGGCCCGCGATGAGCTTCCTCACTTCATCCTGACTTTTCCCGCAAAAGGAACATCTTAACTCACCGGGCCGATCGTCTCTTCTACGAGCCATCAATTATCCTCCTTCTCCGAAATTCTCAAAGGCGCCGACCTTCTCTACCGGGAAGGTGAACGCCCTCTGCTAAACTCCTGTCTTCAATTATAATCACTCACGCCGGTAAATCCACCGATACTGGCTCTTACATGTGTCCTTATTTTGTACCCGACAATCTTCAGGAAGCACAGAGAAATTTTTCAGGCGATATTTTACAAACAGGAAATCATGCTCCTTATCCCGATAGGGGATTAAAATATAACCTCCTCTGTCCCATAACACAGGAAGAATTAAAGAGCTCCAGCCACCGGCAGTTTCTTTTTTTTCGGAAGCAGGATAACTCCCTTTGGAAAAACCCGCAAGCTCCATAACGCTCTTGTGTTAGCAACACATTAACTGTCCGGTTTTTGTAGCACATAGATTGTCGTATTCAGGGTTGTAGCGATGGCGGTGATATGAGGTGTTTTTTATGTGCCATCGGTATTATCTCTTTGGTGTGGCTTCATAAAGTGATACCAGGAGTGGCGCTGGGCGTAGGCCCGGAACGCCGGCAATCATGACTCTTCGATGTTCCTGAAGGCATTTCGCAGTCCGTTTTTTCGTGCCCACTTTCCGGGTTTTATGGCCCCGGGAGGTCATGGCCTTACGACGACACCCGGAAATCTTTTCAGAAGTCGCACCACATCGCCGACTTCGTAAAAAACCAACGCCCTCGCCTTCCGCTCTCACCACAGCGATGAAGACATCAGGCGTGAGTTTGCAAATCGTCATTCGCCGGGACGAGAAGCTGACGGAAGCCGTCTGGCACAATCATGAAGTACTCTGAGAGCATGAACCGCCCTCTCCCGGGTTTATGCCTGCAGGCATAAAGACCTCAAGGACCGCAAAACACCCAGCACAGCAACCGGGTTAACGAATCTGTAATCAAAAGCTAAAGCCTTAATTACGATGTGTCCTGGATATGAAGAACTGGTGGCGGTGCAGGGCTTCGAACCCCGGACACTGCGGATATGAGCCGCATGCTCTGACCAACTGAGCTACACCGCCACGCCGTTGATTTGCTACTTTATTTATGGAAAAACACCTTTGCTGTCAACATCGAATTAAAGGTCATGAAGACCCCGATCCGCCAAATTCACAGGGTCTCAGGTACTCCAGCTCGTCACGGAATGCCGGCCTCACCTTGACCACCTTCACCCAGTATATCAGGCTCTGACCGGCCAAGGGGTGGTTGAAATCCAAAACCACTCCGTCAGCCCTTTTCTCTTTAACATAATACCCATAACTTGCCTTCGTTCGGGAATCCTTCGCAACCACCCACCGCCCTTGCTCAAGGTTACGGCCTTCGGGGAATTCTTCATAGGAACGAAACTTTACCAGCTCGTGCCGATAAGGCCCGAAGGCCTCTTCACAGGGTATCTCAAACTCCGCCTCTTCCCCTTCCTTCATACCCAGAAGCCTTCGCTCCAGAGAATGCATTACCTGATCATAACCCACGACGAAATTCATGGAAACCGGCTCTACCTCTCCTTTCACGTAAGTACCGTCCTTAAGGCGCACTCGATATTCAATCACCACAAAGGTATCCTTCGCTATCTCCTTCATAATCATAAATCCTGCTCGGAGTCCACCGGGTACCCAAGGGAAATTGCTTTCTGCCTGTAATTTCTCGCCTCGTCTTCCAGGCCCATCCTGTCGCAAACAAGACTCAGATGAAAGTAGGCAGGAGCAAAATCGGGTTTTGCCTCAAGACTTTTCAAAAAGGCTTCTTTTGCAGCATCCAGTTTATCCAGATGAAAGTAAGCAAGTCCCAGATTGTGATGGGCCTGAAAGAGTTGAGGCATGAGCTGAACGGCCTTCTTACAGGCTTCAACGGCTTTTTCGTACTGGTTCGTTCGGAGATAAACGAAACCAAGGTTGTTGTACGCCATCGGCAGATTTTCATCCACTTCCAGGGCCTTTAGGTTGTATTCTATACACCTTTCGAAATCTCCCTGCTGAAGGTATATACCGGCCATATTAACGTAGGCCTGAGCCAGGCGGGGGTCGCATTGGACGGCCTGTTTGAATTCCGAAAGGGCCTCTTCCCGAAGCCCCTTTCTCAAATAGGCTACCCCAAGGTTATAATGAAGCACACCCGAGTCGGGTTCAAAAAAAAGCCTCTCCTTCAGAAACTTTATGTACTTCTCCAGGTCCTTCATATCCTGGTCAACAGGCGCTCTGGTCATAGACCCTCGCTTTCTTTATTTTGCAATTAACCGGAGAAAACACAACTCCAAATAAATTCGAACAAAAGCGTATCAGCGATGACATAACAGGGTCAAGACAAAAGCCCGAAAATTTTAAGCCCCTGCATTTGTGACAAATGTCACTATCTCCATAGGTTTTCAGACCGAAATCTCAAGACGTCAGTTCTAGCTTTTTGGTTGACAATGCTCCAAACTAAAGAGTATAGATGCTACGGCAGGTGAACATATTCACTAAATGTGTTATTCGTAGAAGGGGGTGAAATACCCCGGCGCCGGGGTGTGGAGATATTCAACAGTACAGCGGGGTGCTTCCGTCAGGGCGACCCCGAAAGGAGGATTTCAAATGAGTGAAGAAGCAAAACAAAAGATTCTGGATTGGATGAAACAGCAGAAGAAAACGAAGCATTATTTCAACGACCTCTGCAAAGCCGTTCCCGAGCTCAGCATGCGTCAGGCAAAAAAGATTATCAACGAGCTGGTTAGTGAAGGTAAGCTCCGCTACTGGACCAGCGGTAGCACGACAATGTATATGTTGCCCGGGGTGGATGATGTAAAGGATGAAGAAGAGAAGATGGTTTAACGTAAGGGAGGTAAGCGAATGGCGTTAAAACACCAGACCCCCATGCTCGATGAACTGACCAAGGGGCCGTGGCCGAGTTTTGTTGCCGACATCAAGAGAGTGGCGGAAAGGAAGCCGCAATGTGACGATCTCCTGGGACTTCTCGAGCTTTCTTACAAAGACAAGGAAGGCCACTGGAAGCACGGCGGAATAGTCGGTGTTTTCGGTTACGGCGGCGGCGTTATCGGACGATACTGCGACAGACCCGACCTGTTTCCCAATGTTGCCCATTTCCACACGATGCGTGTTAATCAGCCGGCAAGCAAGTTTTACACTACCGACGTCCTCAGAAAGCTTTGCGACATCTGGGAAGAAAAGGGAAGCGGGCTTTTCAATTTCCATGGTTCCACCGGAGACATCATTCTTCTGGGAACCACGACGGATCAGCTGGAGCCGGTGTTCTACGATCTGACCCATGAACTGGGAATGGACCTTGGCGGTTCGGGTTCCAACATGAGAACTCCATCCTGCTGTGTCGGAAGGGCACGCTGCGAGTGGTCCTGCCTTGATACCCAGGACATAACCTATGACATTACCATGAGGTATCAGGACGAGTTGCATCGTCCAATGTTCCCTTACAAGTTCAAGTTCAAGGTGTCGGGATGTCCCAATGATTGTGTTGCCGCCATAGCAAGAGCGGACTGCTCGATAATCGGAACGTGGCGGGACAACATAAGGATCGACCAGGAAGCCGTGCGTGCCTACGTTGCCGGTGAGCTTGTGCCCAACGGCGGTGCTCACGGATTCGAGAAAAGACCTCTTGACATACAGGCGGAAGTAATCGACAAGTGCCCCACCCGCTGCATGGAATGGGACGGCAAGAACCTGAAGATCTGGGATGAAGATTGTGTAAGGTGTATGCACTGCATCAACGTAATGCCCAGAGCTCTTCGTCCCGGCGAAGACGTGGGAGCAACAATTCTGGTCGGCGCCAAAGCACCGATCCTTGAAGGAGCCCAGCTTTCCAGCGTGATTATCCCCTTCATGAAGATGGAGCCTCCTTATGAGGAATTCCACGAATTCGTCGAAAAGATGTGGGATTGGTGGATGGAGCACGGCAAGAACCGTGAGCGACTCGGTGAATTGATCCAGCGGCTGGGCCTGCGTGAATTCCTCAAGGCTGTGGGCGTTAAACCCGATCCGAGGATGATCAATACTCCGAGGTACAATCCTTACATCTTCTACGATCCGGCGGATGTGCCCGGCGGTTGGGAGCGCGACCCTGTTGCTTATCGCCAGCGTCATCAGCCGTAACATAAAGGAAACCATATTGGACCGTGGTCATGTAACACGCATAAGGAGGTGAAGAAATGCCTTTCGATCCCAAGGATATAATGAAGGATCGTTTAACCGACATTGGTCCCCCGAAGTATGATAAGTTCTTCCCGCCGATAGTGAAGAAGAACTACGGGAAGTGGAAATATCATGAGATCATTCAGCCCGGGGTGCTCGTACATGTATCGGAGACGGGTGATGAACTCTATTCTGTCCGCGTAGGAACGCCTCGACTCGTAAGTGTTGACTACATCAGGGAAGTTTGCGACATCGCCGATAAGTACTGCGATGGCTATGTCCGCTGGACGACCCGAAACAACATTGAGTTCCTCGTAAGCGACAAGTCCAAACTGCAACCGCTTATTGATGATCTCAAAAGCCGCGGCAACTGGTTCCCCATTGGCGGTACCGGTGCCTCTGTTACCAACATAGTACACACTCAGGGATGGGTACACTGCCACACCCCCGCTATTGACGCATCGGGTATCGTAAAGGCTGTTATGGATGAACTATTCGAGTATTTCGGGTCCCACAAGCTTCCCGCTCAGGTTCGCATCTCTCTTGCCTGCTGCCTTAACATGTGCGGTGCCGTCCACTGCTCGGACATTGCCATTCTGGGTGTCCACAGGAAGCCGCCCTTCATCGAGCACGAACGCGTTCAGAACGTCTGCGAAATCCCCCTGGTTATAGCAGCATGTCCAACAGCGGCAATTAAGCCCAAGAAGGTCGAGATAGACGGTAAGGAATACAAGAGTGTCGAGATCAACAATGCCCGGTGCATGTTCTGCGGAAACTGCTACACCATGTGTCCTGCCCTTCCCATTGCCGACGGCGACGGAGACGGTATTGCTTTGTGGGTGGGCGGAAAGGTTTCCAACAGCCGAGTACCTCCTATGTTCTCCAAGCTGGCCGTTCCCTACATCCCCAATGAGCCTCCACGTTGGCCGACTGTTGTGCAAGCCGTAAAGAAGATCCTGGAAACTTACGCCTCCGATGCCCGTCGTTATGAACGCATCGGCGAATGGATTAACCGGATAGGCTGGGAAAAGTTCTTTGAGAAGACGGGAATTGAGTTCCGTCACGAGCACATTGACGATTATCGTCTGGCCATGACCACATGGCGAACGACAACCCAGTTCAAGTGGTAAAAAGACAAAGTTGACGAAAGGGATCCCCGGCTGTGGGATCCCTTTCTACCTTTTGAGGCAAACGCATACATGCAGAGTGCTTTCGTCGTAGGAGCCTTGAGGGGAGGTTCGGGAAAAACGGTTGTATCCGTTGGGCTGGCGGCTTCTATGGTTTCCCGGGGATTGAGGGTTGCTCCTTTCAAAAAGGGGCCTGACTACATCGATGCTGGATGGCTTACGGTAGCTGCAGGTCGTCCCTGCTATAACCTCGATTTGTTCCTGATGACTCCTGATGACGTAATAGGATCTTTCAGATTACGTTCGGCAAACGCAGATGTTGCCCTCGTTGAAGGTAATCGCGGTCTTTTTGACGGTCTCGATCATGATGGGACCTGTTCAACGGCTGAACTTGCAAGGCTTCTTGATCTCCCCGTCGTTCTGGTTGTGGATGTGACCAAAACAACCCGGACGTCCGCTGCCCTGGTTCTGGGCTGTATTAAACTGGACGAAAGAATAAAAATAGTCGGCGTTATAGCAAACAACGTTGCGACGGCCCGTCAGGAAAAGATCGTTCGAAGCTCGATAGAAAAAGAGTGCTCCATTCCTCTGATCGGAGCAATTCCGAGGCAACGGAAAAACCCTTTTCCTGAAAGGCATCTCGGGCTCGTTCCCGCCGTTGAGCACGGAAGTATAGAGGAAGCCGTCGGTGCAATGGGCAGTTTGATTGAAAGATATGTGGACCTGGCAAGCCTGCTCGATTGTACCAGTAGCGACAATACCGTCTGGAAACGGGATAACGGGAAGGCAGACCCGCCGGCTTTTGACGACGGCAGGCCTGAGGATTCAGAAAAAAGGGTAAATATCGGTATCTTACAGGATCGAGTTTTTCAGTTTTATTATCCTGAAAATCTGGAGGCTCTGGAGTTTGCGGGCGCCAGGCTCGTAAGAATCACCTCCTCTGACAGCGACCTTCCCGATAACATTGATGGTCTTTACATTGGCGGGGGCTTCCCGGAAACTCACCTTGAGATCCTCGCCGATAATTCGACCCTCAAGAGCGCCATAAGAGACAGGATAGAAAGCGGCATGCCCGTTTATGCCGAATGCGGCGGTTTGATGTACCTTTCCAGGGGTATTATATCGGGGAAGCGTTTTTATCCTATGGTTGGAATCTTTCCCGTCGATGTAGAGATGTGCCGTAAGCCTCAGGGACACGGATACGGTGTGGGGCTGGTTGTCGCAGAGAATCCCTTCTGGTTAAAGGGAACATGGATTAAAGGCCACGAGTTTCACTATTCCCGCATAAGCAGGTTCCACGGTTCCGTCAGCTTCTCCGTCAAATTAAAAAAAGGTCACGGAATTATTGAACAATTCGACGGTATGATATATAAAAATTGTGCAGCCTTTTATACTCATGTTCACGCAGTGGGCAATGATGAGTGGGCACGAAGGTTTGTCAATATCGCGAGATGGTACAGAGAATTGGAATCGGCCGTTATAGGAGGTAAGGGGGTTGAAATCCCCAGAAGAGCTGATAATCTTTTAGCCGGTTAGATTTATGACTCGAAAGGAGGGACAAGGAATGGCCCAGACAATTGAGTTCAAAGGTAAGGTTTTTGAGGTCGATGAAGACGGTTTCATTCAGAGCTTTGATCAGTGGTGTCCTGAGTGGGTAGAATATGTGAAGCAGAGCGAGGGAATCGAAGAGCTTACGGAAGCTCACTGGAAGATCATCCACATGCTTCAGGACTACTACAAGAAGCACGGTATTGCTCCGATGGTCCGAATTTTGACCAAGGTTACCGGTTACAAGCTCAAAGAGATTTACGAGCTCTTTCCGTCTGGACCCGGCAAGGGTGCCTGTAAGATGGCCGGTTTGCCCAAGCCGACCGGTTGCGTATAGTGTGTCATCCGGCTGCAAATTGCAGCTGTAGCGGGCGCTGGATTGGACCAGCGACGGGATTGGTGAATGTGCTATCGTAGAGAGGAGGAAATCAATAATGTGGAAAGTGACCGTTGACAAGGACAAGTGCACCGGTGATGGCGAGTGCGTAGAGGTTTGCCCCGTGGACGTTTATGAGCTGGTCGACGGAAAAGCCGAGCCGGTAAATGAAGAGGAATGCCTCGGATGTGAGAGCTGCGTCGAAGTTTGTGAGCAGGGCGCAATCACCGTTGAAGAGGTCTGATTATCTACTTTATCATTCAGAAAGATTTTGTTCTCAAGGGGCCGCATTTATGCGGCCTTTTTGTTTTGAAGGTTATGCCCTATTTCCGAAAGCATTAATAGAACCCATCTCATAAATGGTGCCGCAGCAAGATGATAATGCAGGCAAGCGCACGAAGCCGAGGTAGTTGGTCAGATGGCGCTCGTGACGGACTATCGGTCGTCGAAAGTTGTCCAGTCAGGCAAACAGCCGCTCGATTTTCCAGCGCCGCTTGTACCGCCACAACTTCCGGCCATCCCGGGTGCGGAGCTTGCGCCGGTTGCCCAGGTGGGGTGCAATTATCTCGATCCCGCGTGCTTTCAGGCATGCGTCCAGCGGGTCACTGTCATACGCCCGATCGATGATCAGCCTCTTAGGCCTTTCTCGGACCAAGCACGCCGCCAGCCTCACTTCATGCGGGCGAGCACCCATGACGCATACGGCGATAGGAAGACCAGAATCGTCTGCCACTACCATGAGCTTCGTACCTTTGCCCCGCTTGGCCTTCCCCATTTCGCCACCACAAAGGCGCAATCAATGAAGCACTCCTTCAGATTCGGACCCCCGCGCGGCCTTCAGGTCATGCGTCATGGCACGCAAAATCGTCTCCATAAGCCCAGTCCTCACCCGGCGTTGGAATCGACAACGGCACGTCTGGTATGGCGGGTATCGATCCGGCAGGTCTTTCCAGGGCGAACCGGTACGCAGGACCCACAAAATGCCGTTTGACACCTCTCGGGGATCCAGCCAGGGACATCCCCGCCTGCGCCTCGGGCTCCGTTCTTCCTCGGGCAATAGCCGCTCCACCAAGGTTCACTGTTCGTCTGTCAGGTCCATCGCTCACCTCCTTCATCACGGTAAGGTGGGCATAGTATGCACCAGTTTCGTGGATTTATGAGAATGGGTTCTAGAAAACTTGATTTCTCTTTTTACAATTTATATATTCTTCTGCAATTCATAGGAAATGTAGTTGTTTTGCCTGTTATGATTTTAGAGGAGTGCTGAAATGATGCCTTGCATAGCAGGTCTTCTCGCAACGGGATTATGGTATCTTCTTGTGTATTATGCAATTCCTTCACATAGATTAGAGCAAATATTTCTCCAGAGGGGGTTGATAAATGTTATTATAACGTGCACTGGCTTTATAGGGCTTGCAATGATCGGGCATACAATCTTTCAGACAAAGTCGATTATATCATCCACATCCCGTAAGATTTTAAGCTATGCGCATAACGGTAATGGCGCGCAGGTTGCGCTTCTGGATTTTTACAAAAATTCTGTAATAGAAAAGATTAACCGTGATTATGAATACCTCTCATTTTTTCCCACACTTTGCATTTCCTTGGGTTTTCTTGGAACCGTTATCGGCATAGCTGGTGGTATAGGCAGTCTTTCTGCAGTTTTTGCTGACTCGACAGATCTAGTCAAAGTAAAAAATAATATCTTTAACCTGGTGGCTTCCCTTGGTATTGCCTTTGACTCCACCTTACTTGGTCTCGTTTCTAGTATAATTCTGGCGGTAATTATATCCTTTGGAAAGCGTCGTACAATAAAAGAAGTAGTGTCCTTGTTTGAAGGCGCAATAGGTGAAGTATTAAATAATCCAGAAACACAGAAAAATGTATATCAAAATAAAAACAATTTAAATCCATTGGCAGGGAATGTCCCTCAAGAAAAATTAGAACAATACATTGAAGTGATGACATCTTTAGGAGAAAAGCTCAGGTCTCTAATGGAACTCGAAGAGCGAATAGCTATTAGTGTCGAACACTCAGCAATTTTATCAACCATGACAGATTATACTCGTGAAAACGCTGCTCTGCTTAAAGCTATTCTAAAGGTATTAAAAGATTTGTTAAAACCCAAAAAATATCGAATCGTTGAAGAATAAAGGTTCTTTTGATGGATCTAGAACGGCCTCTTATGGACATAATTACTGGTGCAATTGGTATTTTTGCATTAGCTATCATTATTATTGTAACTCACAATTTATCCAATGCTCGTATTATGCTAGATGTTCAAGCAACGTTGCAACATAACCGCTATCCCCTGTTCGTAATTTGCGAAAAAGATAAAGCCATCCTTTTATGCAATCCTTCTTATCTACCAGAAGAAAATGCAAAAAAGGCTCTTAGGGATATGTGTGACTATTTAGAACTTACAGGAATTAACAAAGCATCTCCGGAAGAATCCTGGAAGATAATGGGCACTTTTATTTCTTCTAAATGGTTTGATAGAAAGCTATTTTACATATTTGCACTAATACGACCGAGTGGAGTTAAAACATTTTACAAACTTGATAATTTACTTGTTTCACTTACCATCGAGAGTGGCTATATGCCCATTCCAGAAGATTGGGATATTAAAGTAGCATTAAAACGAGACCAGATGTAAGAAGCTATGGATAGAAGTTTTATTGATATACTTACGAATACATTGGGAATATTCTCTTTGATTATCCTTTATCTTCTGACAAACATGACAGGCCAAGAAACGATGACAGTTGAAGGTATCTTGTTACCTCTGGAAAAAAAGATTGACGAAAGTTTTTATTATGTGGAACTTGATAGACATCTGGCAATCCCTGTTGGATTAGGTGGAGAATGTGACCCCGACCTCTACAAAACCGTAAAGCTCTCTGATTACTCATATATGTGCGCTGTTCCAGAAGATGTACTAAACAAGCATATTGCAGATCTAGATTATTACAATCCTTCTTCACGTTTTCATAAGTTGCTAAGTTCGACAAATCCATCGAACATATACTTGGTTTTTATAGTAAGACCATCAGCTTTCGGTATGTATCACGAAATTGCAAAGAAAGCAAAAGAAAGAGGCTTTCGTATCGGATGGTACCCGGTGGAGCAAAGGGCTCCTCTGGTTTTCAGCGTTTACGGAAGAAATATAGGGGCGCAGTAGGATGGCCGTGGAATCATTTCTGAAGGCTTTATTTTTATTTTTTCTTGTTGTTGCAATAACTTACGGCTGTTCCAGAACCGAGCCCCTTGACTATGATGAACTTATGCCCGAAGAACTGGAAATACTGGTGCGATCGGGCAAAACCGGATTAATGCCACGGCTTTGTTATGCCTATGCCCGCGCCTATCTCGAAACCCCTTACGAAGAATGGTGGGTTGTCGGGGAAGACTATAAAGAAGAAATAAAAGGTCGGTTCACTGCTTACTGCGCCGATCTCTACAAATCCACCGGGGATTCGACTGCGGCATGTTATCTCGAGAATTATTACCGTTCTACCGTGGAGGAAGGAGAAATCTATCTCGCCGAGTTGATTTACTACCGTAAGGGTTGCGGTAAATCGGATCCAGTTGAGGTTTTCCTCCAAAGTGATGCCCGTGTTCTGGCTGTTGTGGAACATATTCCATCGACCTTGACCTATCTAAAGAACGCAACGAGTGATTACGATTTGTACACAAGGATTGACAGGGCGGTAAATCTTTTCAACCGTTACTTATCAGACCTAAAGACTGCTCAGGAAAACGCCGTGTTATACCAAAACTACGTTCCCGCGCTTATAGAATCACTTAAGGGGTTAAATACCACGTTTATCAGGTTAAAATTATCCTTAAAAAATCTTCTAAACAGCACTTATGTGACTGAGGTTATTGCAGAAATCTCGAGAATTCGAAGCCTAATCGAAGACCTTTCCACGGATGTGTCCCTGTTGAGTGGACATATTAATAAAATCAAAATGACTACGGCCGATGCTTACAGAACGAATAAGGATATCATGCTCAAGGTAGGCAAAGAATTAGAGCAGTTCAGGCAAAATAAAGAAAAATTTCTTCAGGAGTACAACAGGTACCTGGAATAACATGAGAGACGAAATAAACGACATGCAGGAACAGGAAGTTCAGGAAAAGCGAAAGTTCAGGCTTAAGCGCCGTCACGTAATAGCCCTTTCAATATGTCTAATAATAGGTTGCCTGACCATTACAAATCTTGCCCTGATTAAATCCTCCAGAGAAAGAATGCAGGATTACGCAAATCTAATAGAGGGCCTCAAGAACCTGGGGGACCGGGCATTGAAGAAAGGGAACTACATCCTTGCCTATCGTTATTACGCACGAATTCTTGAACTTTCGGAAAGAACGGCAAAGAGCCCTGAAACCGACAAAATCGTAAAAGAAGTTAAACAGAGGGTTACAACTGATAAGGTGCTGGTTAATGCCTCAAAGGGGCTTGTTTATACCGGTGGGACCTGGGTGCCAAGAGAGGAATTTCTCAGAATTTACAGGGAGCTGAGAGATTTAAAAAGTGAGATACGAACGCTTTTGCGCCAGGCCGTCCTCGCTTCAATGGAAGGACGTCAAAAAGATTCGGTAAAATACTACGAAGAAGCCCTTAAGAAGATCGATAAGTACCCGGATTATCTTAGAGATGATTTCAACAGGGACGAAATCGAAAAAGCTTATGAAAAGGCTCTTGTTTATATGCATAAAGAAGAAGCAGAAATATCGTTCGGTAAAGGTTCCTACGCCTTAGCCGCATACCACTTTGAAAAGGCACTGAAAGGAGCTTATAAGGTAAATATAGATGAAGGCTTAAGAACGAATTTATTGGAGATGACGATTACAGCCCTTACCAAGAAAGCATCGGAGGAAGCAAAGCAGAATCAGTATGAGGAAGCCCAGAATTCCATAGACGAAATAGACAGACTCATTAAAGCTTACACAAATCCGGAATCAGCAGATCGAGCGAAGTTCGTCGGCCTGCTTATTTCCGCCTGGAAAAACCTGTTGAACGAAATGATCGAGTCACTCGAAAAGAAGGCTCAGAGCATGATTTCTCTTGGAGATTATGAAAGAGCCCTCCAGATCTTGCGTTTGACTCTGGATAACATCCAAGATAGCGAATATTCAAATCATCCGGAAATCAGGAAAATATCGGAACAGCTTCTTAAACGAATGATGTTCATTCAGGCCGCCAGGATTGAGTCTATAAAAAATTTTGCCCATGAACTGGCGCTTCAGGGACAGTACGACGAAGCTAAAAAAATCCTGACCGACGACGCACTGAAGCTCTGCAACGAGCCTCCTTTAAAAGGAACCGAATACGCCCTGGAGTTGCGGCAGTCCATAGCGAAAGAGATCGAATTTGTAACATCCAGAAAGCAGAAGGATTTTCGGGATAGAAAAGCCCTGATTGCTTCAGTCGAGGAAAAAATCCGGAAAGCATCGGTGCTCGAAAACCGAGGCTCCTGGACCGAGGCTATTTTGCTTTATGACGATGCCCTGGAAGATCTGAAAGAAAGCCGTTTTTCCGAAATTCCCGAGATAAAGAAAGTCATAACCGATCTGGAAGCCAGAAAAGACCTGACTCTGAAAAATTTTACCATAGCAACGGTAAAAGCCCTTTACAAACAGGCCTACGAAAATCTCAAAAGCTCAAACCTGCCCGATGCAATGGATGCCTGTTCAAGCATTCTTCGCCTTACTGCAACGAATCCCTGGAATAACGAAACACTGAAATCCTATCGTGAAAAAGCCACCAGGCTTAAAGAATTCCTCAGCACCATTGATCTCATATTTTCCAGGGCCGTTCATAAAGAAGCGGAAAAGTTTTTTTCTCGAATGTATGGCCCGAAGGTGGCGATAAGTATAGATAATGTGTCGGTTGAATTCGTAAAGCCTGAGGGTTCTCAAAAGGAGAGCTGTTTGCCTCTTGAAATCGGTGGTTTGACGGCAGCTTATGTCAGTCTATCAGATCGGACGGGTTTCTTTCCTTTAACCTGCACGGTAAATCTGACCGAATGCAACGATGGTTCACAAATTGAGTACCGCGGAGTAAGATGTCGAGAGCACAGAGTTAAAAGTGCCTATTACGGGCCGGAGCCCATATCCTTCGGTACGGAGATAACCGGAAAGGAAGAAAAGTAAAGAAAACTGTAATCCGACCTTTCGCCGGAACCGAGTCCACATACCCGGTCACGACAGCTTAAATAACTTCATTGAGAAATCTCATGCGATGCCATAAAAGCAAACCAAAGCTCTGTCCGACTTTTTCGGCAAAAGCAGAGAGATAGGACAAACGCGAAAGTTAGAGATAATTTCCACTGACAATTCGGACCTAATCTGAGTTAGAGTAGATTAAACGGTGGGTGACCGGTTAAGGGGAGAGAATGCAGTGGAGCCGTGCTGCATTCTGTCTTTGGGGACGGTTTCAAGTCACCCACCTTTTGTTTTGCTACGTTACACCTCCATATCCACACCGAGCTTTTCCCACTGACGCCTGGCTTCTTCTTTTGCCCTGGCGATCTCTTCTTCACTCCAGGGCTCTAAGACCAGAGTTTCGGCCACGAGCTGCCATATGTACTTAACTTCGTAGTTGCAATCTTCCGGATAGTACTTGGGGAGCCGTTTCATCATCTGGTCTCGACAATTGGAGCAACCCACGACCACCACATTTGCACCGCTATTTTTTATCTGGCGAACCTTGTATCTCCCGTGATAGGCCGATTCGTCCTCATAAGGCATGGGCCACATGCCACCGCCGGCCCCACAACAGTAGTTCATACTCCTGTTGGGTTCCATATCGACGAAGTTATCCACACATTGCTGGATAATCCATCGGGGTTCTTCGTAGTATCCCTTGCCGAAATTTCGCTCCAGCTCTCTACCGTGCTTACAGGAATCGTGCCAGGTAAACACCTTACCGGCATTCCTGCTCTTGTCCAACTTGATCCGCCCCGTCTCTATTATCTCTTTCAGATAGTCGTAGAGATATATGTAATCAACACGATTGCCGGGATCTTCCATCACGCAGGCTTTCATACCCTTACGGCATCCGTAAGAACCACCACCGCAATCCGGCATAATCATACGCCTGGCCTTTAGGCGTTTCATGTGCTCTATTTTACGCTTCGCAAGAATCTTGGTGGCCTCATAATTCCCCGTAAAAAGCCCCCAATCCACGGCTTCCCAGTTTTCCGAGGGAATCGTCCAGTTTTCGCGGGCTGCGTAAAAGATCTTCCACCACCACTTCATGTCATCGTTATCGGCAAAAACCTCTTTGCTGTTCGGGAAAAATAGAATATCGGCCCCTTCCTTATCGATTGGAACATAAAATCCGGGACATTCCTCTTCTGCCAGCTCCGCACCCAGGTCGGCCATCAAAAAGAAGTAGTCTTCCCTGGGGATAGCCATATTGTTACCTGTTTTAAGAACATTCTCGACTCCCTTGTGCAGTATTCCCGGCACCTGATCTCTGGGCCTGAGATGTTTCATATGAGTCAAGATGGCGACTATATCTATCCCCATCGGACAGGCGTAAGCACAACGGCCGCATCCGGTGCATATCCAGGGAAACTTTGACTGCACGACTTCGTCAACCAACCCCAGAGCCAGCATGCGAATTACCTTACGGGTATCCCATCCTTCCATACCCGGCGTACCGGTTATGGGGCACCCATTGGAACAGGTACCACAGGTGAGGCAACGATTCAGATCAAACTGGTTAAGATAATCCTGAATCTCCTGCTTTAGCTTTCGGGGCACCAATATTTCCATTACCAATCCTCCTGTCCCACCCTTCCACAAGCAATCCCTCGACGATAAACCTTTATTCGACATCTGCTCATGAGAGCTTTATTTGACTTCATCCCATAGTTCAAATAGGAAATTCCTATCCATCTCGGCTTGATGTATAGCCATCATACCGACAATGGATGATTAAAAGAGAAAAGTTACCTGATTTTGGTCCTGAACAGTTTTTCTCTTATGGGATTCTGGTCAGGACGGTAACTCAGGACGAGAAAATAATCAGGAAACTACAAAGTATAAAAAATCAGAAAACTCTGAATTTTTGTGATGTGTTATTATAGTTTCAGTCTGGCAAAAAAAACAAAGAGGGCGACTGATTGGGAATTATCAAAAAGGAGGGGGTCACGATGTTAAGTGTAAGTAACTACGATAAGGTTACCGTAGGAGACGGAAGGGTAGCAATACCGGGAATTTTTTCTCTCAGAGTATTTCTATATCATCTGGACGGCCTGCTAATAGATACCGGCCCGTCCCGGCTCAGCAAAGCAATAAGGCTTTTTGTTATGCAATACAAGCCGGAGCAGGTAGCCGTAACCCACACTCACGAAGATCATTGTGGTCTTGCATCGTGGATCAACGAAAAATTCCCGTCGACGCCGATCTATACGCACCCTTCAGGTGTCCAATTTGCCGGACGCCCTGCCTGTCTTCCCTTCTACCGAAGAATATTCTGGGGAAAAAGGGAGCCCTTTAAAGCCCGGCCTTACGACGGAGAAGTGCTGAGAACGGACAGGTACCTGTTCAGGGTCATCCATGTGGGCGGACATTGCCCGGACCATGTCGTGCTTTACGAAGAACGCAAGGGCTGGCTGTTTACGGGGGATCTTTTCGTTACTCCATACCCGCGGATCGGATTTTTTGAAGAAAACTACAGCGAGCATATAAAAGCTCTTGAATTTCTTCTGTCTCTAAAACCCGAAGTGATTTTCTGTGCTCATTCGGGAGTGCACCGGGAAGCACAAACTCTGTTGAAGGAACGTCTTGACTATCTTAAGGAAATCAGAAGTAAAGTGGTTGAATTGAGGAATGCGGGGCTTTCAGACGAAAAAATCGTCAAAATAATATTTCCCCAGAAGCCGCCGATAGTCTATCTTTCTAGAGGTGAGTGGTCGGCTTATCACATAGTCAGGTCATTGTAACCGGGGGAAGGTGGTCATGCTTGAGGCAAAAGCTGAAATTCTCATCGTTGGTGCCGGGATATTAGGGCTTACGGTAGCTCGAGAACTTATAAGGCGCGGTGCCGACCGTATTATTATCGTGGAAAAAGAATCCGAGGTAGGTCTCCACGCCTCAGGACGCAATAGCGGGGTTCTTCATGGCGGCGTCTATTACACACCGGACAGCCTGAAGGCAAAGTCGTGCCTTCGTGGAAATATGTTAATGAAGGAATACTGCGCCGAAAGGGGCATTCCCTGCGTCGAAAACGGGAAGGTTATTGTCACGTCCCGTGAAAAAGAGATCCCTGTGCTGGAGGAGCTGGAGCGAAGGGCGCGTGCAAACGGGGCTTCCGTAGAAATGCTGGACGAAAAAAGCCTGCGCGAAATAGAACCGGCTGCAAGGACCGTAGGTAAAGCCCTCTGGGTTAAAAACACCGCCGCCGTGGAGCCGAAAGATGTGCTGAAGGCGC
Source organism: Thermodesulforhabdus norvegica (assembly GCF_900114975.1). NCBI lineage: Bacteria > Pseudomonadati > Thermodesulfobacteriota > Syntrophobacteria > Syntrophobacterales > Thermodesulforhabdaceae > Thermodesulforhabdus > Thermodesulforhabdus norvegica. The sequence goes on along the minus strand of NZ_FOUU01000002.1, from coordinate 103,540 downwards.
TGGTTAAGGACCTGATCCGCTCCCGCAGGGTATCTTTGAGGTTTACGACGGCCTTTGATTCACTACTCGGTTCCGGAAAGGCGCGCACGACAAAGGGCACCATTTCCTTCGATTATTTTGTTAACACCGCAGGTGCTTATTCCGATGTGATAGCCCACAGATTCGGACTTGCCGGGGAATACAGGCTTGTTCCCTTTAAAGGCATTTATCGTAAGCTCAACCCCCGGACGCCACTTGCCTCACAGATTAACGGAAACATATATCCCGTGCCCGACTTGCGTAACCCCTTTTTAGGGGTGCATTTTTCCAGGAATGTTAGAGGAGAAGTTTATGTTGGGCCTACGGCAATGCCGGCTTTTGGAAGGGAACATTACGGTATTTTACGCGGAATAAACGGAGAGGCTTTTCGCTTTTTCTGGTACGACTGGATGCTCTTCATGTCTCAGCCTTCCTTCCGACGTGTTGCACTTACAGAACCGATGAAATACTTCAAAAGTCGGTTTTACAGGGATGCGGCAAAGCTCCTGCGCGGTCTCTCCCCTCACGATCTTCTTCCCTCAAATAAATCGGGCATAAGACCTCAGCTGGTAAACAGGAAGACGAAGAAGCTGGAAATGGACTTCATTCTCCTGAGAGACGCCTCGGCGGTTCACGTGCTCAATCCAATTTCCCCCGCCTTTACGTCGTCAATGGATCTTGCCGAAAAAATATGCGATGCACTGGAAGGTCGTCATGAGTACAAAACGCGATCGTGACCGTGGGGTTTTCATATGCTCCGAATGCGGCTACGAATCTGCCAAGTGGCTGGGAAAATGCCCGGAATGTGGCGGATGGAATACCTTTGAAGAATCAGAGCCCATCGGGCCGGCCTTGAAGTTTCCCGGCCATCTTTTAAAGCGGCCGCTTCCAGAAGTAAAAAGCCTTTCCGAGATATCTCTGGAAAGAGAGTTCAGAATTCAAACACCGATTCTGGAATGGGACAGAGTTCTCGGCGGAGGGCTCGTCCCCTCCTCGCTGGTTCTGATCTCCGGCGACCCCGGAATGGGAAAATCGACCCTTCTGCTTCAGGTACTTGCCCACCTGGCAAGGAGACACACCGTCCTTTACATCTCAGGGGAAGAAAGTGATCGACAGATCCGATTGAGAGCCGAAAGGCTGGGACTCGCCGAATCGAAGGTTCTGGTGGCCTGTGAGACTTCTCTGGAAAGGATAATAGAACTTGCCGAAAGCTACGAGGTTGACATACTCGCAATTGACTCCATTCAAACCATTGCATCTTCTTTCCTTGACGCCACGCCGGGAACGGTTTCACAGATCCGCTACTGTACGGATCGGCTCCTTCAGATGGCCAAGCTCAGAAATGTCACGGTGATCATTGTGGGTCACGTAACCAAGGAAGGCATCGTTGCCGGTCCCAAGGCTCTGGAGCATCTCGTCGACGTAGTTCTTTACCTGGAAGGAGATCCCACGCATTCTTTTCGCCTGCTTCGATCCGTAAAGAACCGCTACGGTTCCACAAACGAAATCGGCGTCTTCGAAATGAAGGAAACGGGCCTTCACGAATTGACCAACCCGTCTCAACTCCTTCTGGCGGAAAGGCCTGTCGGAGTTCCGGGATCGGTGGTCATGCCCGCCGTTGAAGGAACGCGGGCTCTGCTCGTGGAAATACAGGCTCTTGTAACTTACAGCAGCCTGGCTATGCCAAGGCGAACCACGCTGGGATTCGACGGAAGTCGCGCTTCTCTGCTTATGGCAGTACTGGAAAAACGGCTTGGTCTGTCCTTTGCCCAGGAAGATGTTTTCATAAACGTGGCCGGAGGATTAAGGCTTCGGGAGCCTGCGGCCGATCTACCTGTGTGTCTGGCGCTGATGAGCAGCCACTTTGACACGCCCGTCTCGGCTTCTCTTGTCGCCTGGGGTGAGGTCGGTCTTACGGGCGAAGTCAGGGCGGTAGGATACGGAAGTATCCGGCTTAATGAAGCGGTGAGGCTCGGTTTCAACGAATTTGTAATACCTGCATCGACAGCAGAACAGATGAAAAAAGAATTTCCGTCATTCGAAGCAAGGTTGATAGGCGTAGCGTCTCTCAGAGAAGCGGTCCTCCGGGTTTTTCCCGATGTGAAGGGCGCTGTGAAATGATAAAGGGGGAATGCTCGATTATGAGCACCAGAAATGAAGAATTAGCGGCATTACTTCATCAGATGGCGGTTATGCTCGAGATTCTGGAAGATAACGACTACCGGGCAAGAGCCTATGCCAGAGCGGCGGGGGTGGTGGAAAAACTCCAGGAAGACGTCTGTGCCGTGGCCGCCCGTGGTGAACTGGAAACCCTTCCCGGGATAGGGAAAACCCTTGCCAGAAATATTACAACCTGGTGCAAACAAGGAACCTTCCAGGATTTCGAAAAGGTCAAAATCCGTTTTCCCGAAGGATTGCTCGATCTCATTAAAATCCCCGGCCTTGGTCCTAAAAAAATAAAGGTTCTTTACAGAGCCCTGGGAATAACATCTCTGGGAGAGCTCGAGTACGCATGCCTTGAAAACCGCCTGATCGACATAAAAGGATTCGGATTAAAGACGCAGGAAAAGATTCTTAAAGGCATAGACCATTTGAAGCAATTTGCACGTTTCAGGCTCTCATCGGAGGCTTATGCCCTGGCAGAAGGTTTTCAACGAATTCTGCGGGCGGAGCTACCATCAGAGGTCGAAATTTATCTGGTCGGCGGTCTCAGGCGTTTTCAGGAAATAGCTTCTGACATGGACTTTCTCGTCATATGCGAAGACATCAACTTCCTGAAGCGCCTCGAAGACAGGAAAATTATCTCGAATCTGAAGGAAATATCCCGAAACCACATAATGCTATCCTTCGACGGATTTCATGTCGATTTGTTCCGATCCCGGGTCAAGAACAATGCAGCCCCTATCCTTTTTTACACAGGTTCCAAAACACACGTGGAAAAACTGATCGCAAGAGCCGAAAAACTCGGTCTCAAAATTACAAATGAGGGCTTTCTAAAAGAGGAGTCTTTTCTGGAGACGCCGACGGAGGAAAGCTGTTACGATCTGCTGGGTCTTCCCTACATCCCACCAGAACTCAGAGAGTCCGGCGAGGAAGTGGAATTTGCCGAGAAAGGTCAATTACCTCAACTGATTACGGAAAAGGACATCAGAGGCCTCTTCCACATTCATACGGTGGCAAGCGACGGGGTAATGGATCTCGAGCGGGTTATTCATGAAGCCATAGCAAGGGGTTACGAATACATAGGCATAGCGGACCACTCCCAGAGCGCTTATTATGCCCGGGGTCTTACACCCGATAGGCTCCAGGCCCAATACAAAGAAATCGTAGAAATGAGACGGAAATACCCTCAGGTGGACATATACTGGGGAATAGAGTCGGATATTCTTCCGGACGGATCTCTGGATTTCCCTCCGGAGATCCTTGAAAGATTTGACTTCGTAATAGGCTCCGTCCATTCCCACTTCAACATGAGCAAAGCCGAAATGACCGATAGACTGATAAAGGCCCTTGAAAACCCCTACCTTACAATTCTCGGCCATCCAACGGGAAGGCTCCTGCTGGGACGCCCTCCCTATGAGCTCTCAATGGAAAAGCTACTGGAAAAGGCGGCAGAAAGGGGAAAAATCATCGAGCTCAATGCCCATCCTCACAGGCTCGATCTGGACTGGAGATGGTGCAGAAAGGCTCGTGAAATGAAGATTCCGGTTAGTATCAACCCGGATGCCCACAAACCACACGACTTTGACATAAGCTACGGTGTTATGACGGCCCGAAAGGGGTGGCTTGAACCCCGAAACGTTTGGAATAGCCTTAACAGGGAGGAGATGCGTTTGGTCATGTCGAGAAAGCCCTGGAGAGGTGCATAGCTCGTGAGCGTTATAAGTGTTAAAAATCTCCGCAAATATTATGAGGTGCATTATAAAGAACCCGGCGTCTGGGGATCGATTAAAAGCCTTATTTCGAGAAAGTACCGTCTCGTCAAGGCCGTTGATAACGTAAGTTTTGAAATAGAGCGGGGTGAAATCGTAGGATTTTTGGGCCCCAACGGTGCAGGAAAAACTACGACCCTGAAGGTCCTAGCAGGTTTACTTTACCCGACTGAAGGTACGGTTTCGGTCCTGGGCTATACTCCTTTTGAGCGACATCCCGAATTTCTTAAAAAAATAACCCTTGTAATGGGGCAAAAAAATCAGCTCATATGGGACCTCCCGCCCATGGAAACGTTCATTCTAAACAAAACGATTTACGAACTCTCGGAAAAGGAGTTTTCCGAAAACCTGCAGGAACTCACAGAGCTTCTTGACCTTAATCCTTTACTGAAAAAGCAGGTCAGAAAGCTTTCTCTAGGCGAACGCATGAAGTGCGAGCTCACCGCCGCTCTGCTCCATCGCCCGTCGATACTCTTTCTGGACGAACCCACCATCGGGCTGGACGTTACCATGCAGCAACGGATACATAAGTTCATTCGCGAATACAATTCACGCCACAGGGCCACGGTACTGCTGACCAGTCATTACATGCAGGACGTCGTGGCACTCTGCACACGGATTTTGATAATAAACGAAGGTCGGATACTTTACGACGGAGACCTGAACACCCTTTCAGAAAAAATTGCTCCTTACAAGATTTTACGGATACATCTTTCCAGACCGGCAACTTTAGATGAATTATCACCCTACGGTCTGGTCGAACATTTGAATACACATAGGGCGGTTCTACGGGTTTCCCGCTCCGAGGCCCCTGCAACTGCTTCGAACATACTGAAAAATCTGCCGATTCACGATCTGACCATTGAAGAACCCCCAATAGAGGATGTGATTGCAAGGGTGTTTACTGAAGGAAAGGTAGAGCATCAATAACAGAGACATTTCCTTACCGTTTACTCCGTTCCGGGTTTTTCGTACATGGGGGGCCAGAGGGTCTTTGCCGTTGGGAAACATGGCACCGTAAGGATCTTGCTTTCCCACCTCAACAACGGTGCAGTAGTTCATTTCCTTATAGCCGCCGACCATCATCAGCGGGTATGCCATGCCAACGTCCAGAGAGCCGTCGGGCTTTAGAACCCTATCGGAGACCTCCAGTCGTTTCACCTCTCCCACTACAAGCACATAGGCCGGCTCGGCGTATTCCTTATGAAGCGTACACTCCATCCAGGCATAGGCGCCCTTAATGCCGGGAGCACTAACGATCTCAGAAGGCTTTTCTTCTAAACCCGCTATCTCGAATTCGTCCACTTCTGGAGGATTGAATCTGGCCGTGGGTATAACATTGTCTATAAAATCGGTCCCCACCAGATTCACCACAAACTCGCCCGTTTCTCTTATGTTCTTCAGGGTGTCCCGCCTGTGAGCAGAAGCGAAACAAACAAAAGGCAAAGGTCGCAGAACCGGCATGATGCAGGAATAAGGAGCAATATTGCGAATTCCTTCTCTGCTTATTGTGGAGATAAACGTTACAGGCAAGGGGATGAAATGCTCTCTCATAAACGGTTTAAATATCATCTCAAAGCCTCCCTCATGCTGTTCACCCCAAAAACATGAAAACTCTGTTCGGACAAAAAAGAAAAGGATTCTACGAGAAAATATCCTTCCTTCTTCATTTCTGATTTTATAACTTCTTCTGGTGTGTAGTGTCTGAAAAAGCTTACGAAATCAAATCCGAACCTGGGTTTATAGTCAATGATCGCGACCCTTCCATCAGCTTTCAAGGATTTCTTCAGATTGGAAAAATACTTAGAAGGCTCTTTCAGGTGATGGAATACATTTCTGCAGAAAATAAGGTCCAGGGCGTTTTCCGGCAATTCTACACGATCTTTCTTGGACAGTAGTAAAACAATATTATCAATGCCCTCCTCTCTGGCCCGGCTTTTTACAAACTGAAGGTATTTCGACCTAATGTCTACTGCATATACTCTACCCGTATTGCCAACTCTTTTAGCGAATTCGAGAGTAAAGTAGCCTCCACCTGAACCAATATCCGCAATTATATCACCCTCCCGTATTCTGAGGACTTGTATAATCTTCTGAGCATCTTGAGATGCTGCTTCCCGGTTCAGCATCTTCAAGAACCACTTCGTGAGCACGGCATCACTCCCTCCTGGGCCAGCCAGCATTTCGTGATCAACATGCAAATCTCCGGATGCTTAAAAGCTATTCCATTCTACATTCCCAATTGTACGGTATGATGTCGTTATCAAGAGGATGAACTCTAACTTCGTCAACATTATCCGGATCATACAACAATGAAGGCATACCTATAACGACGGCAATCTCCTGCCCGATGTTTTTAACTCCATGGAAAACTCCCGGGGGTATGAATACAGCCCTTGGATATCGCTCCCCCATAAATATTTCGTTTACCTGGCGGTATGTGGGAGAGTTATGTCGGTAATCGTATAGAACCAGTTTAACCATGCCTTTTACACAGACAAGCCTATCTTCCTGTTTGGTATGCAAATGCCATCCCTTAATCACTCCAGGATAGGAATAGGAAGCTATAATCTGCCTAATGTTAGATGCCTTCATTTCATTATCATTCATTCTTATAACTTCCAGAAGAAACCCTCTTTCATCAGCGTAAAGTGTTATATCTTTCAGCACAACACCGTCTATGAGTCTCTCGCCATAAAATCCGGGAATTTTCTGTACTCTGGGTCTGCCTATTCCTGGACCGGTAAGATTCCGTATTGTCATGGCCTCCTCCCCTGCAGTTTAAAAGGAAGCTCTTAACCCCACCAGCACGGTTGCTCCGGGCATGGGGTAACCGGCTTCTTCCTCATAATCCTCGCCCAGAATGTTGTGGGCAGATAAAATGAGATCCCAGTTGCCCCATTTCGAATTGTTCAAAAAGTTGTAAGAAACGAAGGCATTGATGAGAACGTAGTCTCCCATCTCCACAAGGTCTTTTCCATCGTAATGTTCTCTTTTACCCACGTAATTAAGCCAGAGCCTTGCCTTGAGTTTTTCCGACCGGTAATCCACGCCACAGTTCAGTAACTTCTCAGGAAAATCGGGAAGCTGGTTTTCAAGCCTGTTCTCTGTATCCCAGGGATCTTTGTCTTTGCTTCCATCCTGAAGGGTGAGGTTGATCCAGCCCTGAAGGCTATCGGTAAAGCTCAAGGTGGATTCAATCTCGATTCCTTTAATGTCCACATTTTCGATATTATAAACCACCATTCCCGTGCCCGGTACGGTCACGGAGCTTATGTAATCGTCTATGTCATAGTAATATCCCCTCACGGTTATTCGTGCCTTTTTGGAAAAGATCTGCTCTACTGCCAGTTCGTACTGTTCGGCCTCTTCCGGCTTGAGCTCGGTATTAAAAAATTCCGTTCCCTTGTTGAGATACCACCAAAAATGCTCGGGGGATGTGGGATACCTATGGGCAATTCCGAATCTTGCGTTAATGCTTCCTCCCTCCCAGGGGCGAAACGTCAAACCCAAACGGGGATCCAGATGGCTCTCGTCTATCTCGGCCTCTTCGGTCGTCCAATCAAATCCAAAGGCTTCCGGATCAATCTCGTCGGCCCGGAACCATTCCTGACGCACCCCCAACTCAACGCTCCACCTCGGGTGTAAGTTCCAGGTGTCCTGAAGGTATAAAGCGGCGTACTGCTTATTTTTGGGCTGTCCTTCAAACCCCTCCTGAATATATTTCGGGAAATTTATGGCGGGGCTGAAATAGGCAGTGTCTATGAAATGAACGGTCTGATCACCCCAGCCATACTGCTTTAGCTCTCCTCCCAACTCCAGGTGATGACGCCCCAGTAAGTAGTCTGCCTGTCCTTTGAGCAACCAATTATTATCTTCAACATCTGTCTCCCGTTCGTATATTTTCTTCTCGGGATCTTCGGCAGCGTAGTAATACTCCGTTCTTTTTTGGTTCCAGATCCTGAAATCCAGTCGGGCGCTACCTTTATCAAATTTCTTATGCAAATAGGTAGAGAAGGCGTAATTCTCATCATCTACGTGCGATCCGTCCCCCCAGGTAAGATCTCCTCTAATCCACTGAGGGTACGGGCCTCCAATCATACTGGCATCGGAGTCGGGATCATCATCGTCGTAGAAGGGACTATCGGGGCGGTTATACACAATTAACCCCGATTCCATGTCCGAGTATTCAAAACCGGCACCGGCTTCTAAGCTAAAAGGTAGCTCCACTGCTACATTGGCCCTTACGTTGTTCCTGTGGTTGTCGTTATTTCGGAGATACCCATCCGTCTGAAAGTGGCTTCCCCCGATCGACCATTTCAAAGGTCCGTATTTCTGATTATAGACAAGCCTGGTGTCCCAGGTATTGAAACTGCCGTAGACGGAACTCACCGATATTTCCGGAGCTTCTGTAGGTTCCTTGGTAACGATGTTGATAACCCCGCCCAGCGTGTTTCCGTACTTTGCGGGAACCACCCCTCTTCTTATCTCAATTCTTTCGACATTCTCGGAAGAAAGAATGCTCCAGTGTACCGGGCCGGTGCCGTAGGAGCCGTCCCGGTTTATGGGGACGCCGTTCAGCTCAACCCTTAACCGTGTCTCATCAAACCCCCGTAGTCTGAGCTTGTTATATTCCGAATGTGTGGGTGATGTACGTCTGAGCTGAACCCCTGCCTGACTTTCGAGAGCATCAAGAAGAGAACTCCCCATTGTCGGGATGTTTATCTCTTCTTCAGGGACTATGCTTGCCTCATACAAGGGTGTTCCGATAACAAGGATTTCCTCTGCCCTGTAAACTCTTTCCCCCCTTCCTTCTCCATCTTGCGCGAAACCCATTCCGTGAAAAAACAGCACAACGCCCACCAGGCCAAAGGAAACGAATCGCTTCATCTCCGCCCCCTTTCCATTTCATCGTGCCAGCCCCAGTTCTTTGAGTGGGTCAACCCCGGGTCTTGCCCAATCCTGAGGGGTTATGCCGGAAGGCAGTTCAAATTGTTTTATTACCTTGACGAATTCTTCAGGACGATCGAGCCGATCCAGGTACCAGAGATCCATGCACAGCATTCTGTCCAGACTTCTGCCGCTTCCCGGACAGGTCGGATCCCCCCAGGAAAAAGAAAGCACAACTCCCTCCCAGCTTCCGTCTTCTCTTTGCCTGTAGGCTATCGTAGAAGCATCCCGACCTTCGTCGGTTCTCTGCGCCCTGTCGTCGTCGGAAGGATAATAGACGGCGTACTGCTTCTTGCCCGGTGTTGCATTCAGTATGGTCAGAAAAGCGTCCTCCTTACACCAGGGATCAACCCCGTGAATGAAATAACCACTCCCGTTGCGAGGTGGAAAATGTTCCAGAAGATAAAGTGCCATGATAATGCCCGATGTTACTCCGGGACAATAATGATCGTGAAATTCAAAGGCTCTTACGGCGAGTTCAGGTGCTCCTTCGGCAACGGCATTGGCTATGCTGATGATCCGAAACTCATTTCCGCCGAAAACCTTGTTGGCCTGTTTTTCAGTCCACTCACCCACATGGGAAATGACATAATCGGCATCTATCCTTTCAGCGGAAATCTTGATGGTAAGGTGGTTGGCTCCCGATCCCTCGGCAAGTTCAATGTAAACGCAGTACCCGCTTTTTTTGTCAAACAGGGCGGACCAGAGAGGTGCCCACGATGAAGAATGGACCTCAATCAGGCTCCCCTTTCCACGCTTAACACCGAGCACATCAGAAAAACCGTCAACGACGGCATGTGTTGATTCTCCGTAAATCTGCGCATAGGCCGCATTGGTTATTAAGACCAGATCCTCCGGAACGGGAGAAAAGCCCAGAGATCGAAAATAATCGAGCGAGAAGGAAGCAATCAGTTTTCCTCTATCGTACCAGGTATTATAAGAGCCGACACCTGCAAAAGCTCGATGAGGCCCCAAAAGGAGTGCGAAGATAAGTAAAATTGCAGGAACGAAGCTTTTCCCTCTCATCGTTACATCCTCCCCAACTTCCGAAAACCCGTCAGGTTTTTATCCTTTTTTTCCACGAAAGGAAGCCCCTAAGCCCTACTTAAAGATCCTATCGACAATCGGGACCATCTCGGCCGTAGCACGATCACAAGTCGGCGGCATTCCCGCGAGCGAAGCCTTTTGAATTTCCTGATAATATCCGATACGACCGATGACAGGGACTTTAGATTCGTCGAGAAGGGAGCGGAGATTCATCTCCTGATCCTCGTCCATAACCTTATTGAGCACGCACCCCTTAAAAGAAGCACCTGATGAACTGGTCAGTTTCATAACATTCTGCGCAATGAGCACGGATTCGTATGAAGGCTCCACAACGCAAACAACTCCATCTACACCGGTTTCGATACCCCGGCCGAAGTGCTCAATCCCCGCCTCCATGTCCACAAGCATTATTTCGCCGGTGTGAAGAGAAAACTTTTTCAGAAACTCTCTCGTAACCACACCCATAGGGCAGGCACATCCTTCCATACTTCGTTCGATCTTGCCTGTTTGAATAAGGTAAATCCCTCTATTTTCAGCCACATAGTCAGAAGGAAGATCCTTCAAGCTCATAGAATCCTGCTGCCAGATGGATAACGCCGGCTCTTCCTCCCCTCGGGCCATGGCAGCCCGCATTTTCTCCTGAACGGCCCTTTTACCGCCTAATGATTCCATGAGAGAACAGGGCGGGGCAGATAGTCCCAGAGCCCGATAAAGAGCCGGATTTGATTCGTCCGAGTCAAGTACAATCACCTTACATCCCCGATCTCTCAGAACATCGGCCATGAGCTTTATAATTGTCGTTTTTCCGCTACCGCCCTTCCCGCACACACAGATCTTCATCTCTGTTCCTCCTTGTCAGCCGGTCTAAAAGCAAAAAGGCCACGAGCCTCCACCGCCTTCAGGGCATCGGAGGCCTTCGTGGCCTCTATTTTTTACCTGTTACGCTACAGGTCAGCTGTTAATTATATTGACCACTTTCCGTACAAGCTTGTATCATTATAAAGTCCATATGTCAATGTCTTTTAAAATGCGTGTTAGCGACACATTAATTGTCCGTTTTTTTATAGCACATAGATTGTCCGATTTTTGGTTGTAGCGATGGCAGAGGTGGAGGTGTTTTTTATATGCCATCGGAATTACTCCACGCTGGCTGTGCTTAACAAGGGGCGCCGAAAATGGGCCCGCCATGTAGCCAGCCGGAGGCGCCCCCAAAGTCAATTTCTTATTCTTTTCAATGCCCATGAGTGTCCCATCAGGAGGCGTATTCGGCCGGCTTTCGCGGACCATGGGAAACCGCCATACTTAGACTCCCAACCGGACCGGCAAAAAGAGATGGAAATGGTCATGGAAAGAGGGCCAATGGTGGAAGGGAAAGACGTTAAGCCGGGTCGTATCCAGATGATGACGGCCAGTCGTAAAAAGGAGATCCTGCTGGAAGTCCTCAAGGGTCACAAAACCGTTGTGGACATGGCGCACGAGCACAATGTCAGACAGAGCGAAACCCCGCAGTGGATCGATGGGCCTACCGCCCTGGGCACGCAGGCCATTAAGGCCAATCCGAAGTCCACGGAATCGGTCTACCAAAAGGAGTTCCTGCGCCACCGGGAAGAGGTCGGTGAAGTAATGCTGCAGATCGATGTAAAAAATCCAAAACCACTCTCGCCTAGAAAGAGAACCGGTGTTCCGGGTAAGAAAGGAGCGTCAGACCCAGGGCTACAAGGAAATGGTCAGACGTGCCCTGATCCACGGTGCACTAGAAACCTCGAAAGCACAAATCTAGAGCAGTTGACCGCAAGATCCAACAGGCTGCCCATCGACTTACAGAGCGTTATCTCCGTTACGGTTATCGGAGAACCACCGTAGTGCTTCACCAGCGCATCTGTTTGATCGGACCATGCAGTGAAATGGTTGGACGGCAGTCAAAGGTCCTTGACTTCGTGTCCAGAACCCCCAATGTGCATCGGGCCACGGACAGGACACGCTTTTTCTGCTCGGATTCCGGATGGTGTCATGTGGTTGCGGTGATCGATTTTTGGAACCGGGAGGTTGTGGGTTATCGTATCAGACGCTGGCAAGATACCAGACATAATTCGCCAATGTAGCCGAAACACAGCCGCATCCTGAAACTTTCGCTCAGAAATGACAACGGACTCATCTTTACCTCAAAACACTACCTAAAAATTTTCTACCGCCAGGGTCTGCCGCCCCAAAAACATTACTGGAGCAAAACGGGCTAATTGAGCGGTTTATGAGAGCCCTGAAAAAAGATGAGTACACCCGGCTCAACCCGATTTCGAGCTTTGCCGAGGAGATGGCGATCATTAAGGCATGGATCCAGGAGTACAAAACTAAGAAAGCACATCAGGAGCAGGGTTACGCGTGTTCGGTTGCTACCGCTGTAAATCGGCCGCTTGGCTGTGGCATGATGAACGATGAATTCAGATGGTTTATCGCCTCTTCCTCACTGCAACCGCCAAAACCACCATTCAGCCACCAGACACTAAACCCGTTGCCAACCGGAGCGAAGGCCGAAGAGGAACGAGTTTTTATTTTAACAACCGGGACGGGAGAGGGGGTAGGAACAACGCGTTTCCCGCGATGCGAATTTTAGTCTTAAAGGGGTTAATTAAACTTTTTAAATGAGATATTTTGAAAAAACTTCTCTCAAAACCGTAATCAGGATTGAGAGCAGAACGGACAAAATCAAAATAGAGAGGGATAAAATGGTACTTGATGTCGAACGACTGGGATTTGCCGCTCTCTTACATGATGTCGGCAAGCTGGTGCAATTTGCTGAAAAAGTACCTGAAAGCTACAGAAAAAATAATATGGACCTCTATCAACCCAAATGGAACGGACACCCTACTCATTCGCATGCCCTTTATACTGCTTACTTCATCGAAAAATTTCAGGAGTATTTCCCAGAAAAACTCTGTAAGGGAAAAGGATATGACGACAGTTTCATAAATCTTGCGGCAATGCACCACAAGCCGGAGAGTCCGCTTCAGTGGATCATTGCGGAAGCAGATAGGCTCAGTAGTGGCATTGACCGGGAGGAATTTCCAGAGGGAAAGTCAATCCCGCCATCAGATGCTGTAAAAACCCGTCTAATTCCACCCTTTGATGTTCTGTTTAAAGACATAAAGGCCGGTAATTTTAACTGGCGATACAGATTGGAACCCTTATCGGTTATGAGCATTTTTCCAGAGAAAAATACGAGCAACGCCACCGAGAAAGATTACATCGAACTTTACAATAAACTTAAAGATGGACTGAAGGAATTAAAGCACCGCGAAAACCCTGTTCTGTGGTTACAGCATTTTGATTCTCTTTACCGGATTGTGACCTCTCACATTCCTTCGGCCCGGGTTGGGCGAGTCATTCCTGATGTGTCTCTGTACGATCACAGCCGTTCGACTGCAGCACTGGCAGTGGCTCTTTACAAATGGCACAGAGAAATGGGGAACCTCAACGATATTGATGAAATAAAAAACCGAAAAGAAAAAAAGTTTTTACTCCTATCCGGTGATTTCTACGGAATTCAGAATTTTATTTTTAGCTCTGGAGGGGAGCAACGGGGACGTCGCTCAAAAATTCTTAGAGGCAGGTCCTTTGTGATATCGCTACTAACCGAACTTGCGGCTTGTGAACTTTGCATAGAACTGGGATTGAGCTTTCTTTCTGTGGTTATATGTGCTGGAGGGAAATTTCATATAATCGCTCACAATACTGAAAATAGCCGCAATAAGATTGATGAGGTTTCAGCACGCATAAACGACTGGCTTATTGATGTTTCCTTCGGGGAAAACTCTATCGGTATAAGCGCAACGGAGCTTTCTCCTGAAGAGTTTCTCGATGGCCGTTTTAGAGACATCTGGAATAAACATGTCGAAAACATGGATGAAAAAAAATTCAAACGCTTCGACATTGCAAAACATGGCGGAGTCAAAAGCAGTTTTCTCGATAGCTTTAGGAATGATCTTCACAGGCCGTTATGTCCTTTTTGTGCAAAACGGCCGTCTGAGCAGGAAGTTGAAAACGATCCTCTTCTTAGCGGTCCGAATGAAAGGGCTTCTGCCTGCAGGCTGTGCAGGGACCAGATACTTATTGGGACAAAACTGGTAAAAAACAATTACATCACTTTGTTGGAATCTACAAATGGGGATCTGGAAAAGCCTCTTTTTGGGCGTTATCAGGTAAAATTTTCCAGAGATCTGGACAGATTAAACATAAAAGACGCCGTCAAACTGTGGGCTATTAACACGGAGGAGAATGGAAGCTTACCGGTCGATGTAACCTTCATGCCCCTTAATGGATACGTCCCGGTTTACGGTAAAGAAGACGAGAAAGATGAGAGAATACTTGCGGGAGCACGAAGTGAAGACAAAAAGCTGGAACTTATAGACATGATTCGCTCCGGTGACCCCATGACGTTTGCCCATATTGCAAGTAAGGCTTTAAAGCTGGACGGTGGCCGGTTTTATGGAATTGATGTTCTGGGAGTCCTGAAAGCAGATGTTGACAATCTGGGAGCCATTTTTTCCTGTGGCTTCACCGGTAACATGTTTACTCTGTCCAGACTTGCAACACTCAGCAGAGCACTCAACAACTTCTTCGCCATCTATCTTCCTTATGCTTTGAAACACGAAGCTAATGGAAAATTCAGGAACATTTACACAGTTTTTGCGGGAGGAGATGATCTCTTTCTAATAGGTCCCTGGAATGTAATCCTTGATGTGGTAGGTTTTATCAGAAAAAAATTTGGGGAATATACGTGCAACCGGGAAGAAATCCACATCTCCGCCGGTATAACCCTTCATAAACCCTATGTACCGGTGGATATAATAGCGGAAAAAGCCGAAGAAAGCCTTGAAGCCTCAAAGAGCGTAGATGGTAAAGACGCCGTAACCATATTTAACCGAACGGTAAAGTGGAGTGATTTTGATGAACTCATGAGCGAAGTTTATACGGCCATGAAAAACTGGATGAATGATGACTGCATCTCCACAGCATTTTTACACCGACTGAACAGTTTTGCTGATATGGCAGAAAGAGAATTGTATTATCTCAACTCGGCGGCTGGTCGCACTATCAAGGACATTGAGTGCTTTAAGTGGAGAGCCTTTCTTTGTTACCAGGTGTTCAGAAATGTTGCCTCCGGCCTGGGAATTGACCGTGCCCGGCAGGAAGAAATACGCAGAAATACTGCAATTAAGCTGGCCGGATGGCTGGAAAAATTCAGAGGAACATTCATCATTCCTCTGTGGACAATACTTTATGAGCACAGAATAAGGAAAAGTTAAAAAACGTTACGATTAAGACGAAAAATAAGGAGGCCTTTCATGAGCAATGTAAATTACGTTGAAAAGCTCTGGATGGATAAGAAAAACAATATCCCAAATCCAAAGGCGTTTTCCGAGGAAGCAGAAAAACTTGCCCGGCAAGTGTCTACTAATAGTAAGGGACGAGGAGTTAATAAGTCTTCCCAGTTGCGAAAGTTCTACGACGAGCTTTTCAGGCTAAATCAAATTGCCAAGCCAGAAAACTGGGACGTGGTGCTTCCTCAGGTGCACATGGTAATCGCAAAAGCAGCTTATGCCAGAGGACGCGGTTTAATTACGGATGATTTTTTAAACCCCTTGCGGGAATTGATAAAAGCGGTCGAAAAACCGGAGCACCTGAATACTGTTGTGTCCTTTTTTGAGGCTTTTACAGCATTCTACAGACAGTACCGCAGAGACTAAAATAAAAGGAGGAACGCAATGAAACTTATCGCCATAAAAGAATACCGTGGAACAATTGAACTGAAAACAGGGCTTCATATAGGCGCCGGAGATATTGAAATGCACATCGGCGGAACGGACAATCCGGTGGTAAAACACCCCTTTACCTTTGAGCCTTATATTCCGGGATCTTCCCTGAAGGGAAAAATCCGCTCGCTCCTCGAACTCAAAAGCGGTCTCATTGCTTACACGGAAGGGAAACCTCTATCAATAAAAAGCCTAGAAAATGCAAATGGAAACAGCAGAAAGCTTGGCGAAGCCATAATAAAGATATTCGGTACCAGTGGAGCGGAGGAAGAAGCCCTCAAAGGGTTTGGTCCCACGAGGATTTCCGTATCAGACTGCATGCTATCCGAAAGATGCCGTGAACAGGCAAGAGAAGGCAAAATGGTTCTAACCGAAGTGAAGCCGGAAAACTCCATAAATAGAATAACGGGAACGGCTCAGAATCCGAGGTTTACGGAAAGGGTACCTGCTGGAGTGGAGTTCGATTTCTTTATCTCTCTCAAGATATTCGATGGAGATGACAGCAAATATCTTGAAAAAGTACTTCTTGAGGGTATGAAACTCCTAGAACTTGACACTCTTGGTGGAAATGGAAGCAGGGGTTACGGGCGCATTAAGTTTCACTTTGAAAATAGTAACCTGCAGAAAAGATTCGAAGAAATACTTCCTTTCAGTAAGGAATAAAAGGAAAAGGACAGAACCATGAAGCTGTGTGAAGTCGTCATAGAGCCAGTTTCAGCCTTTGGTACACCTCTTAAGGGTGATACCCTGTTCGGACATTTCTGCTGGCAGGCAGAAATGAACAGTAATTTACTTAATGGTGGTCTCAAAACATGGCTTAAAGTCTATGATAGTAAACCCTTTATCGTTTTTTCCTCAGCCTTTCCGGTTCTCAGAGAAAATAAAAGGACAGTAAAGTACTTCTTCCCGACTCCTGCCTGTCCTCTTCATTTCTATAACATATCCAACTCCGAAAAGGATAAAAACTGTTTTGATATGGTAAGCTCACTAAAGGAGCTGAAAAAGAAGAAATGGATTGCTGTCTCCTCGGAAAGACTGGTACTGGAAGTGGATCTAAATAGAAGGTTGAGCGATAGGGATGTGGTCAGAGAGCTCGGTCTCGGAGATGGTCTATGGAAACGAATTTCTCAGCCTCACAATAGTATCAATCGTCTAAGCTTTACCACTTCAGGACGCAATTTTGCTCCCTATACCCAGGAAAACACCTGGTTTGCTCCTGGGCTTGAACTGGTTATTTTTGTACTCTATATGGAAGACGCTCTGGATGTAGAAAAGATATCGAAGGCTATGAAAAATATCGGTAGATTGGGCTTCGGCCGGGATGCATCCACAGGACTTGGAAGATTTAGAGTTAAAGACTACCGGGAAATTCCACTACCCAACATTCAAGGATACAAGTTTCTCTATACTCTTTCCCCCTTTGTCCCACTTCCCGGGCGTAATGAACAAATCTGGTTTCAACCCTTCATACGATTTGGAAGGCATGGAAATTACCTGGCAGTCTCAGATCATCCCTTCAAGAACCCCGTCATTATGGCAGACGAAGGAGCGGTAATTGAATGTTCTGATGGATGGACAAAACCTTATGTGGGGAGGGCTTTAAGGGGCCTTTCAAAAATTCAGCCAGAAGCTGTTGGTCAGGGTTATACGATGGTTATCCCCTGTGAGCTTAAAGGGAGGACCGAACGGTGAAAGTGCTGGAGAGTAAAGAGCTAAGAATCAGGATAAAATCGCCGGTTCACGTAGGATGCGGAGAAGTCTACGATCCCTTCTCCTTTATCGTTGATGATCAGAAACGGGAACTTCTGATCTTGGATATGAGCACCTTCATAAAAAATCTTCCGCCAGATTTGATTAATGAATTTTCCCGTATATGCCAAAAAGGGACTCCAGACTCACTCCTGGAAATGTACAAATTCCTGAGGAGAATCGGTGAAAGAAGAGATATTGTGTCCAAAAATGGAGTTGTCGCCAGAAGGGTCTCACTGGTTGAGGGCTTTATTAATCATTACAACGAAGTTGTCGGAGCAGAAGTTAGAAACACAAACGGTAAAGTGATAACGAAGTTTGCTATTGAAAGAACAGCCTACGACCCCATTGGTGGCTTTAAACCCATTATTCCAGGCTCTTCCATCAAGGGGGCGTTAAGAACCGCTGTTTTGAATGTGTGGAAAAGCAAAGCTTCTTTAAAAAACAGTTACAGTGATAATGAATCTCTACAGCTTGAAAAAGACATTCTGGGAGGTAGTTTTAGTTCAGACCCCTTTAGTCTGGTTAAAGTGTCAGATTTTTTGCCTGTTGGAGAGGTTAAAACAAAGATTGTTTATGCAGTAAATTGTAAAAAAGCAGAAGGTGAAGAAGGTAAAGGTCCATGTCAAATATTTGAAACCGTTATTGAGGGCGAGTTTAAAGGAACCATTTCAGTTATGAGATCCCTTGCCCGAGAGAGGGGAATAAAAAAACCTCTCTCAATTGAAGAACTTCTCATTGCTTCCCGGAAGTTCTATACAGGTGAACTCAAAAGAGAAGTTGAGGAAATGAAGAAAATGAAAGGTGTTTACTTCAACTGGAAGTCCCGTTTTGACCTTCAAAAAGAAGTACCTTTAAGGATTGGCCGACACAGCGGAGCAGAATGCGTTACCATTGAGGGTTTCAGAAGAATAAAAATAATGGGATCAAATAAAAAACTCGATCATGCCACAACATTATGGCTGGCTTCAGCCGACAGAAAGCCAAAAGCCTGTGCTCCCTTTGGCTGGTGCGTGCTGGTCAATTAACGACCAGCTGACAGGAAACGGTTCGTGAAACCTTCGGAAAACTATAGCTCAAGTTTTCCGCAACCCCTCAACACGAAACCGGTCAACCAATGTGTTTTAAAAATTATTTTAACCTTTTTCTCAAGTCATGGGGCTTTCCTCCTTTCTTCCTCGGGTTAACAATATTCACGGAGAGGAAAGCCTCTTCTCCCCCTCATGTCAACGAGACACAATTAATGAAACACTACCTCGGAAACCTGTAGGAGAAGTGTGGGTGCAGGAAGGTTTTTTGAAGCGACGCCCTAAGGAAAGGAGATTTAAAAAAGCCCGGACTTAAAAACAAATCCGGGCCTTTTTAATTTGCTCTGCAGGAAGAGATATCAGAACAGGGCCCTATCGATTTTTACATCCCTCACGTATGAAGAATAGGCCTTGTCGGTCTGAAGTATGTGGTTTTTCAGCCATCCCGTCAAAAAATCGAGAAGTTCCAGAGCAAGCCCCGGTTCCCCTTTTTCATACCTCTCCATGTAATCTTTTACTTTTGCAGTAAGGCGCCTGTGAATGTCTTTATGCCGTTCCAGTTCCGGATAATTCACGGCCTCCATGTAGGCCTCCTCGGTAGCAAAATGTCGCTGAACATAGTCCCCAAGGTTGAAAAGTATCTGATCAACCACCTGTTTGCCGCGGCCCAATTTCATCGCCTCGTTGAGCCGGTTAAGCATAGAAACAAGGCGTTTGTGTTGCTCGTCGATTTCATGAACCCCAACGCTGAAATCATCCGTCCATTCTATCAAAGGTCTTATTTTGCCCTGCTGAGGTCTTACCCGAGCAGACTCACCCTGTGTTTTCGGGAGAGCTTTTTTAAGTCCTCCTCCAGACTTTCGGAATACATATTGAGTGTGTACGGGCTTCCGCGGCTCATAGGTTTCGCCCGATGTTTTATCTTCCTGCGAAACGAGCCCGGAGGCACGATCACCGTATATCAACTTTTTGAGTGCTTCAAGCTCCGCAGCAAGAGCCGAAACCTGGGAAACCAGATCACCCGATGAAGCAGCAAGCTCTTCCGCCTGAGCAGCCGTATTCTGAACAACCGTATCGATATCCGAAACCGCCCTGTTGATCTGGGCTATACCGTCGGCCTGCTCGGCAGAAGTGGCCGATATCTCATCGATAATATTCTGAACCTTTTGAGTATTATCCTCTATCCTGCCGAATCCCTCACTCACGGCTTCAACAATGGATCCGCCTTCTCTGATTCTTTTCAGCGTATTTTCGATTAGCTCAGAGGTGGTCCTGGCCGCCTCGGCCGACCTCATGGCAAGGCTTCTGACCTCATCGGCCACCACCGCAAAGCCCGCGCCGGCTTCACCCGCCCGGGCCGCTTCCACGGCGGCGTTAAGGGCAAGCAGGTTTGTCTGAAAGGCAATTTCGTCGATGGTTTTTACGATCTTCACCGTCTCTTCGCTTGCCCTGGTAATACCGTCCATGGCCTCAATAAGCTTCTTCATGGACAGGCTGGCTTCATTAACTGCCTGTGCAGTCTGGGCCACAAGTTCATTCGCCCGTTTTGTATGCTCAGAATTCTGTGCAGCCATGGATGAAAGTTCTTCTATCGCCGCTGCGGTCTCTTCTATGGAAGCAGCCTGTCTGGATGTTCCCTCTGAAAGAACGGTGCCCACTTCGGAAATCTCTTTTGAAGCTTGATCAACCCGTACCGTGGCGGACTCAAGGGTGGTGACGGTTCGCCTGAGCTGACGTCGTGTCGAAATCAGAGTAAGCAAAGCGCCGATAACAATAATGCCTACCAGAAGAAGGGCCGTCAGAGAATTCAACATAAGCGAGCGACGGGCCTCGGATTTGATGGACATCGTGTATTTCATAAGGCTCGAGTTGAGGTCGGATATAATCCCGTTTATGTCCGAAATCATATCGCTGTAAGTCTTAAACACTTCTTCGGTACTGAGATACAGATGGCCACCGGATATAATATCCCCAAAATATTTTGCCCCCTTTTGCCATGTCGGCGATAACGGGAGTTCCGAAAGGCGGCGTTCCAGGTCGGCAGGTAAAACCAGAGCCGGGGAGCTGAGCCCTCCCTGAAAGATCGCCCATGCCTTTATCAGATCCTCCCGCTGTTTTTCATCGGCCTGTTTTTTTGAAGCAACCAGATAAGAGGCCATACCTCTAAGACGCCCAAGATGTTCTTTGGACGTTTCAAGGATCACGAAGGTTGCCATTCTTTTTCCGACACCTTTTGTCGTTTTTGCGTTGGCAACAGCCTTATCCAGAAGTAGTGCCGCCTCTATCATCTTTGTGTAGTCTGAAAAGATCTCCTCGGTGAGCCCCCGGTTATCGACACGGTTCCTTACATCACCCAGCATCTGCAAAACACGGAGGAAATCATCCTTGTCCTTTTCCGGTATCGTAGAGGCTCTGAGAACAGGATAAAGCTCCTGTAAGCTTCTATCGGTGACTTCTCTCGCTTCCCTGACCTCGGAAACCTCAACGCCTCCACCCAGAAAGGCCGAGGAAAGTCCACGCTCACGCTGTAAAGAGGTCAGCACATCGGAAAGGCGGGACATCAGGATAAGGTTGGTGTGCATCTGACCTGCTATTCGGTAATCTCTGAAAGCGGAAATGATTACGTGGCTTGCAAAAAAAGCAACTACAGCGACAAAGGCGACAATAAACAGAATCATCCGCTGCGAAAGAGTTAGCTTTTTCATAACCCCTCCACTTAAGAAAAATTTTCCTCCGGAAAGCCAAGCCCGCACAGGCCTTGCGGCACTCACATTATCAACGGCAAAGACGCAGGTCAACCGTTAAAAAAAGCGCAGGGAGAGAGATGCTTAAAAAACCTTACAAAAGGTCCTTAATTCGTTGTAGTAATATCGTTTTAAGTCCTGTGCTTGCGTCAACCTTAAGGAAATCAGGAGGAAAAAAGTGCAAGACTTTCTTAAGAAATACTTTTCCCGAGATCGCTATGCCGCTCATGCAGGAATTGAGATTCTTGAAGCTGCTCCGGGTTATGCAAAAGCCAGAATGGTCATAAGGGATTTCCACCTCAACGGAGTGGGCATAGTGCACGGAGCGGCCATATTCACTCTTGCAGACCTGGTTTTCGCCGTGGCATCGAACTCTCACGGTCAGGTTGCCCTGGCCATAAACGCAACCATTTCCTATTTTAAGGCGGTCTCATCGGGCACTCTATACGCTGAAGCGGAGGAGATATCCCTGTCGCCACGGCTTGCCACCTATGCAATCCGGGTCATCCACGACCGGGAGGGACTTATTGCACTCTTTCAGGGTACGGTTTACCGAAAGAAAGAGCGGCTGGAGGACATGGGAGACTGACAGGGTCATGCCCAATTCGTCCTTCTCTGAGTATCATGACTCGTTCTGTTAAGGCATGTACGGTTTCCATGTGGTGAGATACCACGAGAAGTGAGACACCCCAGAAGTTAAATAGTTCTCCGAGAAGCAAAAGAAGTCTTCGTTTCTCGGGAAGGTGCAAACCGTTGAGGGGTTCGTCCGCAAGAACACAGCGGGGATACGTTACGATGCTTCTGGCAATGGCAACCCTCTGAGCCTCTCCTCCACTCAATTGCCAGGGATACTGATCGAGTAGCTTCGCTTTTATACCTAGGAAATTGCATATTTGATGAACTGTCGTTTCACATCGTTTTCCGGAGTGGGCATCGGATTTAAT
This sequence comes from Thermodesulforhabdus norvegica, assembly GCF_900114975.1. Classification (NCBI taxonomy): domain Bacteria; kingdom Pseudomonadati; phylum Thermodesulfobacteriota; class Syntrophobacteria; order Syntrophobacterales; family Thermodesulforhabdaceae; genus Thermodesulforhabdus; species Thermodesulforhabdus norvegica. Next base: position 81,318 of record NZ_FOUU01000002.1, on the reverse strand, counting down.
AGGCTCTTCGATAATTTTTCTGACAGGCCTGTGCGGTGGAAGCGTGGTATAAGGATCCTGCCATATAATCTGAATGTCCCGTCTAAATTTATAAGGAAAAGGTATAAGGGAAGATCCCTTCCAGGTGATTTTCCCTGCATCGGGCTTTTCTACTCCTCCCACACACCTTATCAGGGTGGTTTTTCCCGAACCGGAGGGCCCGATCAGACCAACGCGTTCTCCGGGACTTATTTCAAAGGAAACAGAGTCAAGTACCCTTCCGACAGAAGGGTAAGACTTCGTCAGGTGGTGAACCTGCAACAATCCTCCCCCATCCTTCCTGCACGGGGGAATGTCAGGCAGTAAAAGGTTCGTCTCAAAGCTCTGACCGCTCCTGTTGAGTAAGTTGACTACTTCTGGAAGTGTACCCCTTATAATTTTCTTTGAGAAAAGCAAAAGAGTTTTTAAGGGGGACACTCCGCCCAATTCCTGAAGCATCTCCAGGCTTTCCAAATCATGGGTAATAATCAGGATGGCCGTTTCACTTTCTTTCACGAGTTTCACAAAGAGGCGGAGCATTTCTTCTTTGGTTTCTGCATCAAGTCCTTCCGTAGGTTCATCGGCAATAAGAACCCTGGGACCGAGAGCCCGGGCCATGGCAATGAGAACCCGTCGCTTCATCCCGCCGCTGAGCTGATGGGGATAAAACCCGGCATAGACACGGGAAAGACCCACTTCTTCGAGGTACAATCCAACATTTTGATTACCTGCCACTTCCCTTATCTGCTCCCCCACGGTTCTATAGGGATTGAGACATGCCGAAGGGCTCTGAGGCATAAGGAATATACCCCTTCCCAGGAGTGATCGTAATTTGTCGGGATTTCTGGCAATATCGATAGCACAGCCTTCCACAAACCTGATTATCCCACTTTCAACTTCCGGGACCAGCCTTGAATAGGTGCGATAGGGAAGGATGTTCAAAAGGCCGCAAAGGGCATGGGCTATGGTTGTCTTGCCGGAGCCGCTTTCGCCCAGAAAGCCCACAATTTCGGCATTTTCAACAGAGAAATCGCCATTTTCCACAATTATTTTCTTTTTATCTCCGAAGGAAATGCCGATCTTCAGGTTCTCAACAATCAGAGCTTTCATGAATCCCCGGGAGAAAGGCGAGATATCCGGTCGGCACTAAAAACCAGTATCCCCCCGCAGATCGTAAACCCCGCGAAAGGACCAAGAATAAGCCATGGTGCCCTATGAAGGTACGGTATGCCCTCTCTCAGCATACCACCCCATTCGGGAATTGAAGCGAACCCGGCAAAACCGATGAAGCCTACAGTCCCAAAAAGCAGCATAAATCTTGCCGTGCGAATAAGGAAGGCCGTCATGATCGGAGGTACGATACAGGGCATCACGCAATGGCACATCAGACGAAAACCTCTAACACCTGCCACACGTGTTGCCACGACGAAATCTCTCTCATAAGCAGAAGGTACAACATGACTTAAGAATCGTACCCACCAGGGCACCCCGTAAAGACCGATGCCCATTATTGCAGTTACATCAGCACCGCCTTTGGCGGAAATTAGCCCCAAAACGATGAAAATCGACGGGACGGCAAGAAGTGCGTCGTTAACCGTCATGACTACTAAGCCGAGCCACCTTCCGCCCAACCGAGCAATACAATAAATAAGAACTCCACCCAGGAGGGAGCAAAGGCTTGCAATGATACCCCTGCCGATGGTTGTTCGGGCGGCCGTTAAGGATCTTGATAAATGACAGCGCCCGAGGGCGTCGGTCCCCAGAGGATATTCCGGACAGGGAGGCCTGAACCGGTCCGCTAACGAAATTCTGGAAGGATCATTGGGAGCCATTGATGGAGAAATCAAAGCAAAGACTATCAGACCTCCCAGAACAAAAACCACATGCAGAATTATTGTCTTCATAACAAATAACTGCGGGCTTTATCGGGTTGTATCCTTGGATTCAGCAGGGGCAACAAAAAATCGGAAAGCTCCATCAAAATTCCCACTGAACAGCCGCTCAAAAAAATCAGAGCCTGAATAACGGGATAATCCCTGGAAGCCACGGCCTCGACAAAAAGTTCACCAATTCCGGGCAGACCGAAAAGCACTTCCACGACAACGGAGCCTCCAAGGAGTCGCCCGATACTCATGAACCAGAGGACCAATATCTGCGGCAAAAGTGCAGGTAGCACATGCCCTAAAAAGACCTTCCACTCGGATAAGCCCTTTGCATAGGCAAAGCGCAGGTATTCCGAAAAAAGTATGTCCAGCATAAACCCCCGACTGATGTAAGTATAAAATCCGCACATAGGAAGCCCGAGGGTAAAAGAGGCGAACAGGAGAGAATTCACACCTTCGTAAGCAACATTGGAGTGAAGAACTCCTGCCAGAAGGAGTATAATGCTCCCCAGAAGGTAAGCCGGAACGACCAACCCTGCGTAGGCAAGGCCCCTGAACAGTAAGCCCACCCGGAACCGATCCCTCACCATAATCCAGGCTCCCAGGAGGGACATGGGGATAACCCAGCTCACCGTCAAAAAGGTTAGAGCAAAAGTCACAGGAATACGCCTGGCTATTTCGTCAAGTACAGGCTCACCAGATCGATAGGAAACCCCGAAATCCAGCACCATGATGCCTCTAAGCCATTCCAGAGCCCTATGAAAAGGATGAACGTCGGTTTTTAGATACTCCTGCATTTGACGCAGCTTCTCAGGGTCGGGCGCATCCGAAATACCCGCAAGAACGGCTTCGGCCGGATCACCCGGAAGAAGCGTTTCAATAACAAAGCATATGAGCACAACGGCCGACACTATGGAAAGAAGTCGAAGAAGCTTCACGAAAACCCACGAAAGCTTCACAGACACCATAATTTCTACTACCACCACCAGATCAAGCAAAACCTCATATTTCGCTCCCATGTCACCTGAGAGGTCTCGCCGGTATTCCTGCTAAGAAGCAAGGGAAACAATCTTTCTGTTGTGGTATTTTTTACTCCAAAGATTGCAAAATAGAGCTTATAGAATTCCAGAAGCTCCTTTATTTCAATTTCCACTCTTGAACTACATTCTAGGGTCTTCATATTGGGCAGGATGTTCCTGCTCAAAAGAAGTCCGACGAGCCACAGCACAAGCAACCGTCCGGTGTTTGGAGGCTTTACACGGAGAACATCAACGGCAACTTTACGCCTGAATTCAAGATCGGCATTCAAGGCTTCATCCACAAGCGTAATCGAGCATCGAACAGAGGCATATCTTTCCACCTGAGAGACACCCCGTACGGAAAAAAGCGGTGGAAAGTTCATTGCAATACACAGGTCGTAAGGTACAGAAGGACAAAAGGCAAGGAAGTCGGAACACACCGTTTCGACCTGCATACCTCCGGACAAGCGTTTTTTCAAAAAATTTATCATCTCCGCAGATGAATCCACGGCCAGGACACGATAACCACGCCTTGCCAGTTCTAGAGTTAACAGGCCCGTCCCACAACCCAGATCGACGACAGAACCACCCGAAGAGAGAAGATCCTGTTTTTCAAGCTGGTCCACGATTAGAGCGGCAACGGCATCGGGATCTCCCCACAGCTTGTGTATTAATGTAGCAGCACGATCGTAAAAAAGAGCCCATCGTCGGGGATGTAATTTCTGGCTTTTAAGTATGAAATTGTTCTGGTGTAATTCGTCGATAATGTGCCTCCAGAACCGATCTTTCACGAGATCTTCCGGGTGCATCTACGTTCAGGCTCCCTCTTCATAAAAAGGTCTAAAAAGCGCATCCATCCCTATAGCACCTGAGGACTTCCTGTAAGCATAAAGGGTCTCTTCGTGAAATAGAGGAATGATTAGAGCGTGAGTCGCAATGAGTTTCTGAAGGTTCCTGTATATTACCCTCTTTTCCGAAACACTTTTTGTGGCATTTGCCCGATCAATCAACATATCCACACACGGGCACTTCCAACCGGTATTCCTGATCCCTTTTGAATATAAGAAGGCGGAATAGAACAGGCAGGGATCACCGGTCATCAGAGTAAAGGGCATTATGGTAAGGTTATAGCTTCCGTCTTTTAATAGAGCGAAATAAAGGGCCTTTTCCGCAACGAAAATCTCCGTTTTTAAGCCCTTCGATCTCAGAATAGAAGCAACATATTCGGCTATTTCTCTATAAGGCCACCTCTGTACGGTTCCGGCATGAAGGAGAATAAGCACGGGCTTATCAATCTGCGGAAGCACCTCCTCTTCGGGAAAGGGCACGGCCCTGAAGGACACCGAAGAAAAACTCCACCGGCAATTAAGATCGCTATAAGGATCATACGCAACCCTGCCATGCCCTTCCATTATGGTTTCAACAACGAGTTCCCTGTCCACCGACGATGCAAACCATCTGCGGAATTTTTCATTGCTGAAAGGATAAGCCCGGTTATTCGGTATCAGGTAATGAGTCGTAGCAACCCTGGACGTTTTAACCGCTATGCCAGGACTACGGATCAAAACCTTCTTCTGATGGGGTAAAATTCCTCCGACGTCGAGTATCGCATCGATCGTTCCTGCAAGAAGAGCGTTTAAACGAGCATGAGGGTCCGGAATAGAACGGAAAATCACCCGGGCGTAGGGAGGAATCCTTCCCCAATACCGATCATTCCGCTCAAGAACGATTGATTCTTCCCAGATCTTCCTGACTTCCACAAGTCTGTAAGGCCCTGTGGCGATAAACCGCTTTATTTTCCCTTCGGCATCCCATCCGCCGGGATGCAAAATAGGGCTTCCGTAGTACGAAATTAACTGAGGGAAGTTCAAACAGGACCTTTTCAGTAAAAAAAGAATGTTCAGATCATCGAGCGCGTAAAGCTTTTCAACGATGCCATACCTGTCGAGGGGGTCATATTTCGGGTTGAGTTTAAGCCTTTTAATATTGGCAATTACGTGATCGGCAGTAAGAAGGTCTCCGTTGTGAAACCTGACGTTTTTTCTCAACGTGAACTTCCACTCGGTATAGTCCCGGTTGTGGCTCCAGGATTGGGCCAGCCATGGAACGGGGCGAAAGTCGGAGTCCAGATCCACAAGAGCTTCCCAGGTTCTGGTCGAACCGTGCAAAAAAGTTGCACTTTCCGGGCCTTCGTAAAAATTTCTTCCTATGCCGATAATCAGGGTACCCTCGTTGACGCCGGCGCAAATCGAAATACTGTGGACACACAGAAGAAGGAAGACCGGCAAGAAGGCCGAGCTTTTTATCTTCCGGTTACCCCCTGTTATGGAGGCTTTCAGAACAACCACCGGATCCCCACCGCACCTTCGATGTACCGCCCCGGGTTGACATAAACAATTTCCGTTTCGTAATCTTCATCGAAGATGTTCACTGCCGAAATAGAGGTCGTTAAAATCCATCGGCGAGCGATCTGCCAGTCTCTCCATACCTTCACGTCAACCGTCTTGTAAGACTTCATGTGGAAAAAGGGGAGTTCCGTATTCTCGTCGTCGTAATAGCGATCATCGGAAAAGCGAACAATTAGACTGCAGTTCAGCAACTCGGGATTTTCGTAGTAAAGGCCCACACTACCCCAGTAATCCGGGGCATTCCTGAGTTCGTTGCCTTCATTCTTCGGGTCCTCAACTATTTCCGAATGATTTAACGTAAGCGAAGCCTGAAGCCTCAAATTTTCCGTGATTTTCTGTCTGGCATATAATTCCACACCGTAGATTTCGGCCTCTCCAAGGTTTTGCGTTCTTATTATGGTTCCCCCCTCAACATAGGGATTTTCGTCATACCGATAGGATACCATGTCCCTTATTCTGCCGTAGTAACCCGTTACACCGAACTCGGTACCCGTTGTGGGCACCTTCCCATCAACTCCGGCATCAACCATCCAGGTTTTTTCGGGTTTTAAATCCGGATTCGCCTCACGCCAGGTCTTACCAGTCCTGATCTCCTGAAAATACCAAAGAGGAAGGCCGGGCCAGTAAGCGGTTCCCGCCGACGAATGCAACGAAATGTTGTCGTTGAGCCTGAACCTTACACCCCCTCTGTAAGTCCACGTATCCTTGGAAACTGAATCCGGTTCCTGCGGCTCTGCCTGGGTCACGAAGATGTCGTGAAATTTCCAGTAGTCGTACCTTAATCCGCCTATCAGAGAAAGCCTGCCGTCCAAAAGCAGAATCTGGTCCTGAACATAGAAGGCCCACTGGTCTGTGGTAACCTCATAGAGGGAACTTGTCCCGCTTTGAGGGTAATCATCTCTGCGATATTCCTCTTCCCGGCTGAAGAACGACCCCACCGTGAAAATCATATTATTGAAGGGACATAGATCTACCTGAGCCTCAACGGGATAGCGCTTAACTTCCCAATCTCGCTTTCTTTCTACAGACGAATCGAGAACAAGGTTTCCATCCGCATCAAGAGATAATCCGGAGTTATACTGCTGAGGATGATCGTAGTATTGATACGCTACCGACACTTTGGCCTTTGCCGCAGAAGCTATGGGGGTTTCCACATGGGCCGTTACGATAGCCTGATCGCCGTGATCGTTCAGGACCAGGTTTGGCTGTCCTCCGTCCAGATAACGATTGGCGTAATGGAAAGCCACCCAGGCCTTTGTTCCCGACTCCCCGTCCCAATTTACCTTACCGGAGAAGAATGAATGCTCGTAAGAGTTATCTTCCAGAGATGCATCCCTGAGGTACTGCTTTTTGCCGAGCTTCCACAGCATAATCATGTCATCAACGGGTTTCATCCTGTACCCGTCGGAATAATCACCGGTGTAGGACAGGAAATACCTGAGGTTGCCTTTTTTCCCTCCGGCGTGAACATGAGGCCTGTAGGTGTCGTTGCTGCCGTAAGCCATTTCAACAACCGCTCCCATTCCTTCTCTACCCTCTCGGGTGATGAAATTAACAGCGCCACCCGATGCATTGGCTCCGTAAAGAGCAGAAGAAGGGCCCAGAAGCACATCAGCGCGTTCTATGTGTTTGGGATGAACCGTCGTGGAAAGGAAAGACCAGGCAGGAAGACCGTCTATCAGATAGACGGTTCGACCTATGAAATAGCCCGTACCGCGAAGATGAATCCAAGGCGGTCCCCAGGGATAGTATTGCGCGACATGAACGCCGGGAAGATCCCGAATAAGCTCACCCACATTTGCCATGTAAAAATCCGGTTGTTGCTCAATATCTTCTCTATCCACCGAGAAAAACGAAAAGGGAACGGTTTCGGGGTCTACCTCCGTTTTCGTCGCCGTAACGGTTATCCCGGGAAGGACGGAGGTAACGACCTCTCTATTTTCGTAGGCCTCACAGAACGGGACGATACAACCCAGTACCGCGATCAGCAGGACGATCAACCCACGGCAGGTCATAGCATCCTCCTTGCTCAAAAACAAAAGGCCATCGTCCTCTCCTTGAGGACAATGGCCTTCTTAGCCTTCGGTTTCCGGTATCCAGTGTTAACGACGGTAAAATCGCTTCATGCGATTTCCATTTGCCGACTTTTTATAGCAGTTATCCGGCAAAGTCAACACCGTTCAGCCGGACCCGGCAAACCCGGGTCAATCTGCAGGATTCTGATCATCCCCAACCTTTTCCATCCATTCAACGGACCTGCCGTCAACAGCTTCCTGAATTGCAATGTGGGTCATCATTGCGTGAGGCGCAGCGCCGTGCCAGTGTTTTGAGTCTGGCGGTATCCATACAACATCGCCCGGGAAGATCTCCTGCGGCTCTTTTCCCCACTCCTGAACAATTCCATGACCTGAAGTCACTATGAGGATCTGCCCCGAAGGATGCCTGTGCCATGCCGTTCTGGAACCCGGTTCGAAAGTTACCAGGGCACAGGTCACCCTCGAAGGCTCCGCAGGCTTAAACAACAAGGGATCTATCAAGACCCTCCCGCTGAATAACTCTTCGGCTCCAATCATCGTCTTTCGAGAACCGTTTCTGATTATCTTCATCTTACCCTCTCCGGAGGTATTAACGATCACATTGCAAGGCGCAGTATTTCAATTATATCTTCCTTCGTAAGAGCCGGATAACCCGGCAATCTTCCTTCTCTGTCCCGGCGTACCTTCAAGGTATCCTCTGCAATTTGTTGAAGTGTTGCATCATCGGGATCTCCGATCCCGAGTTCTGAAAGACGCGTAGGACAGCCTATTGTTTTTAGAAAATCTTCAAAGCGTTTTACTCCTTCAACGGCCCGATCCTCCAGAGAACCTCCGGTAACTCCAAAAATCCGTTCGGCAAATTTCGCAAACCGCCCGGGAGCACTCCTTAAGGCAAAACGCATCCAGGCAGGATTCAACACCGCAAGGCCTGCTCCATGCGGAACGTCGTAAAGCGCAGAAAGGGTGTGTTCAATCATGTGCACCGGTGCCAGCAACCTTATTCCCGCCTGTATCCAGCCGTTCAGAGCCACTATAGAAGCCCATTGAACATGGGCACGGGCATCAACATTTTGTCCGTCTCTGACCGCTATTGGTCCCCATTCCAGAAGAGTTAGAATTATCCCTTCGGCAAACCTGTCCTGAATTGGAAATTCCTCCACATTGCAAAAATAGGTTTCGGTTACGTGGGCCAGTATATCGGATATGCCATAAGCCGTGAAATCGGGAGGAACGGTTACGGTAAGTTCGGGATCCACGACGGCAACCCTTGGGTAAAGCACTTCCGCCATCACGAAGGTCTTGAGCCTTTCCCCGCCTTCGTCAATTGTTATCACGGAACCGTTGTTCATCTCCGATCCCGTTGCGGCCAGAGTCGGAACGGTCACAACGGGGAGGGCGCGATCGGGAAGCCTCTGCTTCCTTTCGGCCCGCACAAACATCTCCGTAAGATCTCCCTCGTAATACACACCCGCCGCTATGACTTTTGAAGCGTCCATCACACTTCCGCCACCCAGCCCCACGACGACATCACAACCGCTTTTCAGAACCTCAGACACCGCACGCTTCACCGTTGAAAGCCTGGGATTCGGCTCAATTCCCGAAAACTCAACCACCGACACACCGGCTTTCTCAAGAGACGAAACCGCTCTGTCAAAGGCCCCACTCCTCTTGACACTACCCCCACCGATGACCAGGAGTGCTTTCTTGCCGTAGTGCCGCACTGCATCTCCGAGCTGTTCAACCGAACCCGCCCCGAAGATAATCCTCGTGGGATTGAAAAACTCAAATCTCATCATGGCAAAACTCCTCCATCAATGTTCAGATCCCGTAGCCAGGTATCAATCATTTGCTCTGTCTCCAACGACCTTGCTTCAGTTCCCCTTATGGCGATAGCTTTAAGTATTGTTGAATCCGGGCATAATCGGGCTATATCTCGCACGCTCCTTCCCAGTTTGCTTCCTTCGTGAGTACAGAAGGGCACAATAACCTTCCCGGAAAAGCCACATTCCTCCAGAAACGAAAACACGATCATGGGCATTGTACCTCACCAGATAGGATAGCCCAGAAAAATCACATCAAAGGATTGTGGATTCTCGAGCATAAGAGCAAGCGCCGGCCTGAAATCCCTTTCGAGCTCTTCTCTTGCCTGTTTAACACACTCACCGTAATCGTAAGGATATGGGTTTGCCGGAACCATTCTGAAAATATTACCTCCCACTTTTTCGTGAATGATTCGGGCAACCGCTTCGGTATTGCCCGTGCGGGAGAAATAGGCCACCAGCAAGCCACCGGAATCCTTTCTACTCATCTTCGCCTCCCGACCCGGGGTCCGAAAACACAGGCCGAAACCGAAAAAAGTCCCCAAAATCTTCACGAACAACCTGCGACTAACGGCATTGTTCTCTCCGGACATATTCAGTTCAAGCAAATCAGAGATAGGTCATTTTTTCCAGTTCCTCGGGATATCGGTTTCCGTGAATCGTTATAGCAGCAAGTTTTTCGTCGATCTCTCTGAGTTCTTCCGGCGTCAGATCAATGTAAGCTGCACCGATGTTTTCCACGAGCCGATCAAGTTTGGTGGTTCCCGGGATTGGAACAATCCACGGCCTCTGAGCAAGTACCCAGCCAAGGGCAATTTGTGCAAGGGTCGCACCCTTTCGCAGTGCAATTACTTTTACGGCGTCCAGGAGCGCCCGATTTGCCCTTCCCGCCTCAGGCGAAAACCGGGGAACGATATTTCTGAAATCGGAGTCGTCAAAACGCACATCTTCGGTAATCGTCCCCGTAAGGTAGCCCTTACCAAGTGGGCTATAAGGAACAAAGCCTATGCCCAATTCTTCGCAGACCGGAATAATTTCCTGTTCGGGTTTTCGCCACCAGAGGGAGTATTCGTACTGTACGACATCAACGGGGCACACACTGTGAGCGCGGCGAAGGGTATTTGCAGATGCTTCGCAAAGCCCAAAGTGTTTGACCTTACCGGCTTCTATAAGTTCTTTTACGGCACCGGCCACTTCCTCGATGGGAACCGCAGGGTCCACCCTGTGTTGATAGTAAATGTCGATGGCCTCGGTCCTGAGTCTCTTTAAAGATCCTTCAACGGCTCTTTTGATATGTTCCGGACGACTGTTAAGTACCAGTCTGCCTCTGACGGCATCGGTGCCGGTGTCGAAACCGAACTTGGTGGCTACAATCACTTCTCCTCGAAAAGGCTCAAGTGCCTCCCCAACGAGTTCTTCGTTTGTGTACGGTCCATAGACTTCCGCCGTGTCAAAAAAATTCACACCCAACTCCACTGCTTTGCGAATAAGGCCAATCATTTCTTTCCTGTCCTTCGGCGGTCCGTAACCAAAGCTCATTCCCATACAACCAAGCCCCAGGGCCGAGACTTCCGGCCCTCTTTGCCCCAATTTTCGCTTCGGCAAGCCCATGATCTTACCTCCCGGACCTGAACTTTTTCATGCCCCTGTACAGAAAGGAGTATTCATAGAACCTTGAAAGGGCTATAAAGTTTTTCCTGAATTTTTGTCTGATTTTCCGTACATTGCCAGACCGGAAACGGCCCGTTAAGGAGCAATTACGGATAATGAGTGGTGAAACAGGCAGTTTGAGGGCACTTTTAATCGGCAAAATATGCGGGCTTACGGAAAAACAATCACCTGTGACCCCGCTCCCCGGCCTAACCCTGAGCCGGATAGAAAGCCCTACGGAGCCAACCAGCTATATTTTACCGCCCAGTATTTGCCTATCCCTTCAGGGAGCAAAAAGGGTTTTGATCGGAAACGAGGCTTACACTTATAATGCAGAAAGCCTGCTTATCACTTCTCTCGACCTTCCCGTAACGGCCCAGGTTGTAGAAGCCTCTGAGGAGAGGCCCTACGTAGGAATCACCTGGGAGATCGACATGAGAAGCCTTACGGAGTTAATCGTAGAATCGGGAATAGGGCTTACGGCACCCGGGCAGGTCTACCGAGGAATGGCACTCGGCAGGGTGACGAGACAAATCCTTGACGCCTTCAGAAGGCTTGTAGAACTCGTTGATGAAGCCGAGCATGCTCAGGTTCTCGCACCGATAATCCGAAAAGAAATACTCTATCGCCTTCTTACGAGCCCTCAGGGCCCCAGGCTTATCCAGATAGCCTTATCGACCAACCGAAGTCGTCAAATTGCAAAGGCCGTTACATACCTGAAGAAGAATTTTCAAAAAACCCTGAAGATGAGAGAACTGGCTTCATTCGTGGGGATGAGCACTTCCAGTTTCTACCAGCATTTTAAGACAGCTACCGGAATGAGCCCTCTCCAGTATCAGAAGAAGCTTAGACTCTGCGAGGCGAGAAGGCTTCTGCTTGCCGGCTGTGACGTAACAACTGCCGCCTTCAAGGTCGGTTACGAGAGTTCCTCTCAATTTACCAGAGATTACAGAAAATTCTTCGGGCTTCCTCCTTCGAGGGATGCTCAGAAGCTCCAAAACGAAACTTACGCCGCTGGAGAGCTGAATTCTGAAGAAGATCATTAGCACCAACCCTTCCTTGACACCTCCAAAACCGAACTTATAATGCAACCGGGAAAGGTTGAAGTGCAAATACTTCAAAGGCCTGGAGGTGGTGGGATGCCCATATACGAATACGAATGCACCAGATGTGGTAAGGTTATTGAGGTTATGCAGAAGTTTTCCGATCCTCCTTTAACCGAATGCGAGGCCTGCCACGGAAGTTTGCGCAAGCTCATTTCCATGAGTACCTTTCATCTTAAAGGCACCGGCTGGTACGTGACGGACTATGCCCGCAAGGGCACGAGTTCCCCGTCTTCGAGTGACAAAAAAGAAGGTAAAGATTCGTCCGGTTCAACCGAAAAGGATTAACAAATTTTTTCATGAACATTACCGTAGAACCGGCCTGAAAAGGTCGGTTCGTTTTTTTGCCCTTTCAATGCAAAATCCCGCCTCATCCTGGGGAGATTGATTCAGTCTTGATCGGCTTTATCTGTAGCCGTTTCGTGGTCATGTTTTATTAACTAATTATTGTAACTAGGCCTATTTATCTGATAGTAAGGTTAATGGGAATGTCCGCTTTTTATATACAGCACAAGGGAGTTTTCTAATCGCAATGTTCAGGCTCTTCGTTGAATATATCCGCAGTCATAAGGCCGGCGTGTGTCTTATTTCCCTGTGTCTTTTGCTACAGGCCCTGCTGTCCATTCTGGAGCCGTGGCCTTTGCAGGCCCTCTTTGATTACGTTTTGCTGAAAAAAGAACCGCCTCCCATCATTGCTTCTCTGGTCCCTCAAAAGGCCCTGCTACTCTCACTTTCAGCGGCCATGATGCTTATCGCCCTGCTTACGGGGCTGGCAATGGTGGGTCAGAACGTGCTCCTTAACAGATCTGCCCAGGAATTGATTCGCGGCTTACGCCTGCGTGTTTTTTCCCATGTTCTAAATCTTCCTCCAAAATACTTCCAGAGTGTCGGCTCTGGCGAAATCATTTCGCGCGTGGTCTCAGACACCGACAATTTACAGCCTCTTGTGGAGGGCGGAGCTTTACTGGTCTTTAGAAGCATACCCACTGCGGCTGGAATCCTTACCGTTATGCTGCTCCTGGACCCACTCTTCGCCCTAATAGTGGCTCTTATCGTTCCGGCTCTGGCCCTGAGTACGGACTACTTTTCGGGGAAAATTAAGGATTTTACAAAGTACAAACGGAAGCAGGAAAGCGCTATTGTTGCGCTAACCGAGACGGCAACGAGAACTCTAAGATGTCTGAAGGTTCTGGGGCTGAGTGATCACGAAACGAGAAGGTTTGAAAAATTTTGTAGTGAAAGCGCCAGAGCCAGCACAAAAGCCGGTCTGTGGGAGGGGCTGTATAGTGCTTCGGTTACGGTAATTCTTGCGGCCGGAACGGTGGGGGTTGTCGTCGCAGGGGCCTGGCGAATTGAAGCGGGCAGGATAACACCCGGCGAGCTTTTGGTTTTTATGAGCTATCTCAGAAGTCTTTATAAACCTATAAGAGAATTGACCAAGTATCTCGGAAAGTTCTCAAAGGCTTCGGCAAGTTACGAGCGCATCTCAGATGTTTTAAAGGTTACCCCCTGTGAAATGGGGGTATGTGAAGCCGAGAATGCCGTACCGGCTCCCCCTTTCAGGGAGGAAATTCGATTCGAGAAGGTTTCATTCGCCTACCGCCCTGAAGAGCTAATCCTGAAAGACATATCCTTTACCGTAAGGAAAGGGGAAAAAATCGCCATAGTGGGAGATTCCGGATCCGGCAAATCGACCCTGCTGAACCTGATCCCCCGGTTTATCGACCCAGTCGGGGGTCGAATACTGATGGACGGAATGGATATAAGGCAATACACACTAACATCCTTAAGAAAAAACATAGCCATTGTTCCGCAAGAACACGTTATATTTCATGCAACGGTATTCGAAAACATCGCCCTCGGCAGCCCGGAAAGGTCTGTTACGCGAGAAGAAGTTGTAAAAGCGGCGGTAGATGCCAACGCACACGAGTTCATACTCCAGCTACCCGACGGTTACGATACCCTTCTGGGGCCGGGAGGCGTTGAGTTATCGGGCGGACAGGCAAAGCGCATACACATCGCCCGGGCTCTTTTAAGAGACGCTCCCATCATACTTCTCGACGAGCCCACAGCAGGACTGGACCCCTGCGCCGAAGGGAAGGTTATGGAAGCCTTTGACCGCCTCATGCAGAAAAGGACCATTCTTATTGTGACCCACTACCTGCCGCTAATCGTCAACGCTGATCGTATAATCGTCTTAAGGGAAGGATCCATAGTCGAAGAGGGAACTCACGAAGAACTTATTAAGGCAAAGGGTATCTATCGTTCCTTCTGGTTTGAACAGCTCCAGCGTGCCGTACCAGGATGCTATCTGGAGAAAATTGAAGCATGATTCATAACCCATCACGGGGAAGAATGTTGCTGAATTGATATTCCTGAACGTATTCGCCTATTGCCGCTTCGAAGTCCGTATCGCCCCATTGCTCAATCGTAAGAACCCTTTCTCCTTCTTCAGATTCGTAGTCCCAATAAAGAAAAGGAATTCCCGGTCCCGTTCCGTTTCTGTAAAAATACCCGCCGCCGTAGCTCTCCATTTCATATCTCACTCCCTGAAAGTCGATCACCTCGGGAGGATCTTCGTACTTTAGTATGTGGTTTCTCAGGTTCGGATCTATAACCCCCAGAGCTTCCTTGCGCATCCATGTCCAGTATATCCCGTCGTCTTCCTCACGACACAAATATCTGGTTTCCGCACCACTACGAAGCTCCCACTCAATCATCTCAAAGCCATCCCCCATGTCGTAGCGATGCCGGGCCACCACCTGCCAGGTCTTCATATCAAAATCGACCATCCATCCCGGTTGCATCTGTTCAAGTGTGAGGTTCGTGGGGTCAAAGGAAGCTTCCTTTTTTCCTTTATTTTTCTTACCAAAAGGCCAGAATATCATCTACGCCCTCCCTCGAGAAACATCAAAACTCCCGCCGGTTAGCAACGCAGAACGCGGGGTTTGCCCCGCTTTTCGGCAACTTCACCGACGAGCTCTTCGTTTCCAGCAAAGCCTCGCAATCGCAAAGTTCGGCACACTTCAGGGCAATATTTTTCAGGTTCCACTGCCTTTTCCAGTAACGCACATTTATCCGTCCTGGTCCTACGCACTCGCTTATAAATTTCCTGGAAACCACAATGGTAACACTTTCCCTGTCCTCTATTGACGCAATTGCAGCATCGACACATTTCCTCCAAACATGCACCTTTACGAGATACCCAAAGGCAGGATGATAAGGGCCTGCAACGACGGAGCCTCTGTTTAAATCTTCCGTTGCCTGAAGACCCATTCTTATGACCTTAATTCCCGAAGACTCGAACTCCGTAAATGCCTGAACGCACCAATTGATGGCTTCTTTCAAAGACAGGGGTCTGTACGCACCTTCATGGTACCACTTTTCAAGGAGTGTACCCCTTAAGACGATTGTCGGATATATCCTTACGAAGTCCGGTTTTATTGCACAGGTTTCCCTGACCGTTTTTCCGAAGACATCAAGTGTATCTTCCGGAAGGCCGGGCATTAACTGTATTCCCAGCTTCCATCCAGAGGACCTTACCTGAAAAGCAGCTTCGTACACCACCGGGCTCTCATAGCCCCGCCGGCTTGCCCGTAAGACCCGATCGTCCAGGCTTTGAACCCCAAGTTCAACGGTCGATATCGGGTAATCCATCAGTATGTTCATGACCTGCCGGCCCAGGGCATCGGGTCTCGTGGAAAACCTGATCCCGGTAAAAATCCCCTTCTCCACATAATCCGATGCAAGCTCTAAAAGGGTCGTCATGGTTTTCACGGGTAGAGCGGTAAATGTTCCCCCGTAAAAGGCGAGTTCTGAAGGCCTTTCCGCCCCCG
Organism: Thermodesulforhabdus norvegica; assembly: GCF_900114975.1. NCBI lineage: Bacteria > Pseudomonadati > Thermodesulfobacteriota > Syntrophobacteria > Syntrophobacterales > Thermodesulforhabdaceae > Thermodesulforhabdus > Thermodesulforhabdus norvegica. Next base: position 65,545 of record NZ_FOUU01000002.1, on the reverse strand, counting down.
AAATGATCCTCTCCGCAAGCCGCCGGATCATTTTTACGGCCCGGTCCGGAGTACCGCAGGCATCAGAAGTCGTGGCATACTGATTGCAGTAAACGCACCTGTAGGGACATCCCATGAAGGGTATAAAAACGGGAAAAACCTTCACTTATTTCCCCCAATGGAGGCTTCCGCCGACTGAACCAGGCGTTTGTAAGCAACCTGGGCAGCTCTTTGCTGTGCTTCCTTCTTGGATCTTCCCCGTCCCCGTCCAACAACTTCGGTATCGATCAAAACACTTACATAGAAAGTCTTATCGTGATCTGGCCCTTCTTCGCGATCCAGACGGTAAACTGGGGTTTTTTTAAACTGGGCTTGAGCCCACTCCTGCAACTTGGTTTTATAGTCTTTGTCGATTTCGGCCAGGGGATCTTCTGCCGAAAAGGCTTCAAGAAGAGGCACGAAGTGTTCCTCCACAACCTTCAGCACACTCTCCCAACCCCCGTCCAGATAAATCGCCCCGAGGACGGCCTCAACGGCATCAGCCAGTATGGACGGTTTTTCACGACCGCCCGTATTTTCTTCTCCTTTTCCGAGAAGCAAGAAGCGCCCAACGTTGAGTTTTCTTGCAATGTGGGCCAACTCCGTTTCGTTTACGACGGCAGACCTCAGCCTGGATAGCTCTCCTTCCGAGTAGTGAGGGTAACGATGCCAGAGAAGATGGCTCATGGCGAGTCCCAACACGGCATCCCCCAGGAATTCCAGCCTTTCGTTGTCCGAGTTTTTCGGATCGAGATTATGCTCGTAGGCGTAAGAACGATGTGTCAGAGCCTGCTCCAGTAGTTCGGGATTTTTAAAGTTGTACCCCAGGATTTCTTCAAGTTCCCTCCTAGTACTCATCTGCCATTAGCCCCCATCAGCGTAATCATTTCTGCGATCTTTATTTTAGAAAGCCTCGGACGTATTTCCAGGCCTTTTTGAAGTTTTATGCATTTTCTGCCCTTCGGCAGGGCAGAGCGTTTTTACTTTACAGGCCCTTTCAAAATCGTTATATAGATAGTGTTTTACAGGCCAGTAGCTCGAACGGCTAGAGCACCGGACTCCAAATCCGGGGGTTGGGGGTTCGAATCCCTCCTGGCCTGCCATCTGGGTGGTGGATGTAGCTCAACAGGTCAGAGCACTGGGTTGTGGCCCCAGAGGCTGGCGGTTCGAGTCCGCTCATCCACCCCATCTTAATGTTTGTCTTTCCCGTCTTCCTCTTCGATCACCTCGAGATCTTCAAAATCGATCTCCAGATCGTCCACATCGGTAATCTCGATATCCAGGTTCTCATCGGTTTCTTCCGAAGTTTCTTCTGCAATTATTTCCGGCCGGGTTATCTTTATAGATTCTTCTACGACGGGTTTATCCGTCACGTCGGCTTCATTCTTTTCCCCTTCGAGATCCTCGATAATCTCGCCTATATCCTCGTCTTCTCCTTCTCCAAGCCCGGCCAGTATCTCATCCAGATTGTCTTCGTCGTCGGCCTTCGGCTCCGGCCCTCTGTCTATTTCCACCCTGTCGGAAGCATCAGCTTCCCTTTCAAACACTGAAAGCTCAATATCTACGGTATCTACAGCCTTAACAGGTTCCGGTTCGGCTTTCACGGTATCCTCCTCGACAGGAGCCACCTCAATCAGGTCATCGTCAACAACCAGCACCAGATCGTCCTCATCTGTTATACTTTCGGCCGCTTCAGGAAGGGAACCATCTTCAATCGAAACCCCAAGCTCCACCCCCTGATCTCTTTCCCGCTTGGCTTCACCGGCAGGAACCTGAAGCCACATCCATATCGAATATCGCGGCTCTCCCCGAAACTGAAAAAGTTTAGATCCGACCTGCGACAGATCCGCACCACATTTAGGGCACACATCCAGGTGATCGAAAGTTATGTACTTACAACCGGGACATCTCATAACCGACTCCTTCTTTACTTCCCAGGTCTCCCCACAAATATTGACACAAACCGGCCAGAACAACACCGGCAGTTTCATAACGTAATATTCTGGGTCCAAGGCCGATGCTCAAAAAACCGGCATCGATCAAAGAGCACAATTCATCCTCACCCCATCCCCCTTCGGGTCCCAGGCAGCAACATACCTCGGAGACCTTTTCATATTCATCTGCAAGATCTTTCAGGGACACATTCCTTTCCTTCTCGAAAGCCACAAGCTTCAGAGCCCGTTCCCACTTTTGTAAGTATTCTTTAGCATATCCGATGGCTTCCGCAAGAGAATTAACAAACAGGATCTGTGGCTCCACACTCCTACCGCATTGGCAAAGAGCCTCTCTGGAAATCTTCTTCCATCTTTTCACCTTTCCGGTAGCCCGCTCCGTCGTCATCGGTATACTCATGCGAGCCGGGAAAAAAACGAGAGCTTTAACACCCAGCTCTGTCGTTTGCCTTACCAAAAGATCCATTTTTTCCGGCCGGGCCAGGGCGCTAAGGAGTACAAGGTTCAACAGGGATTCGTTAACAGCATCGATTTTTTCGATCAGGCTAACCGTCACCCGACCGTCCGATCGTGAAATGCTCACAATTTCGGCCACCCATCGGCCGCCATGCCCGTCAATAAGCTCAATCCGATCGCCGGAACGACGCCGGTGTACCCTCACAACATGATGGGATACCTCTCTAGACAGCTCAATGAGTCTTCTGCCCGGATCAATCTTCTCACAAAAAAAGGTACATCGCGTCACGCTCTTACCAGCTTCCCAGTGTGAGGTAAGCGTGAATTATTTCCTTCTGCCACAGATAGGCAACGAGACCGCCCAGGGCGAGAAAGGGGCCATAGGGTATCGCCGTTTTTAAGCCCTGTCTTTTGACGGCCATCACAATGAGACCTGCGGCCAGGCCCGAGAGAGCAGAGACGAAAAGGGCGATTATAACCCCTTTCCATCCGGTGAAAGCCCCGATCATACCCAGAAGTTTAATGTCTCCACCGCCCATGCCTTCGTGACCTCGAATTTTACCGTAGCCGCAGGCAATTGCAAGGAGCACCCCGGCTCCGATCAACACCCCCACAAGTGCTTCCTTCCAGGTAACCTGAGGGTTGAAACCACTTAGAGCAAGTCCCAGAAAGATTCCCCCTATGGAATAAAGGTCGGGGATTAAAAAGGTTTCAAGGTCCGTAAAGGTAACCAGAATAAGCAGAGAAAAGAAGAGGGATTCGACGAAAAACTGAGGGCTCAATCCGTTCCTGAAAAAAGCGAAGCAGAGGGCAAAAGAAGTAACGATTTCGACCACAAGATAACGAGGAGATATGAATTTCTTACAGCTTCTACACCTTCCCGCCAACAGAATATAGCTTAATATCGGAATGTTATCGTACCAGGCAATGGCACTGTTGCAATATGGACAGGATGACCGGGGCCTTACGATGGACATACCCCTGGGGACTCTGTAAATCAATACGTTAAAAAAACTTCCCAACACGGCCCCAAAAAGAGCCACTGTTATGAAGGGCAGTACACTCATGATAACTTTCCCCGTCAAAACGAAGGCTTACATAGATGGTGTACTTTCATCAATCGGCTCACTGTGCTTGCACTCCTTACGGGGGCACACCAGCTTTGATCCCTGTTTCCTGGTAACGCGCAAAAGAGTAACGGGATATCCACATTTCGAGCAGGGATGGGAAACGGGCTTGCTGGAAAAGACGGTGCGGCATGCCGGATAACGGGAACAACCGTAAAATACTCTTCCCTTTTTAGACCGCCTTTCGACGATTTCGCCGTCACAACCATCGGCGGGACAGTTTATTCCCAGTCCTAAAGGCTGTGTGTTTTTGCATTCGGGGTAGCCGGTGCAGGCGAGAAAAGCTCCGAAACGCCCATGCTTGATCTGCATGGGTCTGCCGCACTTTTCGCACACTTTATCGGTCTTTTCAGGCTCCACAACCCGGATATTACCCTTTTCGTCTCTTTCGTAATCTGACGTGAAGCCACACTGATGGCAGGACAAAAAGGACGATCCATTCTGACCCAGCCTGATCACCAGAGGGTTCCCGCACCTGGGACATTCGACACCGGAAGGGATTCCGCTTTTCCGCAGATTTTCCATCTTTGCCTTTGCATCATCGAGCATTGGTTTAAAGCGAGAGTAAAACTCCTGAAGGAGTCCCAGGGCCGAGTAATCCCCCTGCTCGATGCGATCCAGTTTGGCTTCCATTTCTGCCGTGAAGGCAATATCTACGATTTCCGGAAAGTGCTGAACCAGCGCATCGTTGACCACAAAACCGAGTTCCGTAGGCTTCAGAGCCTTTCCTTCCTTAACAACATAGCCTCGTTCCTGAATGGTGGAAACGATGGTGGCATAAGTACTGGGTCGCCCTACTCCGTTTTGTTCCAGTTCTTTTACGAGATTGGCCTCCGTGTAGCGGGGTGGAGGCTGGGTAAAGTGTTGTTTTTCTTCGAGCTGTAGCAATTGCAGGGGTTGGCCTTCTAACAGAATCGGCAGCAATCCGTTCTCGGCATCCTCATCATCTCCTTCTTCCACATAAAGGGCCATAAATCCCGGGAAGGTTATAACCGATCCGGTCGCACGAAAGACCGAATTGGGGTACTGGCGAGAGGAGATATCAACAGAAGTCCTCAGAATCTCGGCATGCTTCATCTGGCATGCCACAAAGCGTTTCCAGATTAATTCGTAAAGAGCGTACTGATCGGCCGTCAGATGGGGCTTCAAGGCTTCCGGCACCCTGAAGACGTCGGTCGGCCGGATGGCCTCGTGAGCATCCTGTGCACCCGCCTTGCTCTTAAACTCTCTAGCTTTTCCCGGAAGATATTCCTTCCCCCAGGTTTCGGCGATGTATTCCCTTGCGGCCGCCACGGCCTCCTGGGATATACGGGTGGAGTCCGTTCTCATGTAAGTGATCAAGCCCACGGAACCCTCTTCGGGAAGTTCCACACCCTCGTAAAGCTGTTGGGCAATGGTCATCGTTCTTTTCGGAGAAAAACCCAGCTTCCTTGAAGCTTCCTGCTGTAGTGTGCTGGTGATGAAAGGCGGAGGAGGATTCCGTCGCTGTTTCTTCTGTTCGATACCGGCGACAATGTAGTCTTCCAGAGATCTAAAAAAATCCCCCAGAGCTCTGGCATCTTCGGCATTGGCGATATTTATCTTCCTGCCTTCATGGCTTATGAGCTTTGCACTGATGGGAGAGTCGTTATCCTGCTTTCTGAAAAGAGCCTCAATCGTCCAGTATTCTCTGGGTACAAACTGCTGAATCTCCCGTTCTCGTTCGCAAACAAGCCTCAAGGCCACAGACTGGACCCTTCCGGCACTGAGCCCCCGCCTGATCTTCTGCCACAGTATTGGAGAAATCAGATACCCGACCAGCCGATCAAGAATTCGCCTGGCCTGCTGGGCCTCGTAGAGATTGCGGTTGAGCTGGGTCGGGCGTTCCAGAGCTTCGGCTATCCCCTTTCGCGTAAGCTCGTAAAAAAGCACACGAAGTATTTCCTTTTTCCTGCGCTTTCCGTTACCGGCAATTTCTTCACTTATGTGCCAGGCTATGGCCTCGCCTTCTCTATCAGGATCGGGTCCCAGAAGAATCCTATCGACCTCTTTTGCGGCCTTTCGCAACTCACGAACTATCTTTTCCTTACCCGGTATGATAACGTAGTCGGCTCTGAAGTTGTTGCTTACATCCACACCGAGCTTATTTTCCGGTAGATCCTTGATATGGCCTTTTGAAGCCTTAACGACAAAGTCCCTTCCCAGATATCGGTTAAGAGTCTTCGCCTTGGTTGGTGACTCCACAATCAACAAGGACTTCCCCATGTCGCTACCTTCTCCGAACGAAAAAATTGCCCGCCAGTCTGGAAACCTTACCTTTCATCTCCAGCATCGTAAGAACCGGTAAGAGTTCCTGGGGTTGCAAGTTTAACATTCTACACAATACATCGACATGACGGGGTTCTTCTTCAAGCATTTTTAATATTTTTTGTTCCAGCTCGTTATCGCCATCGTTACCCTTTTTCTCAACTTCACCGGAAGGTCTGAGTATTTCAAGTTCCCGAAAAATGTCCTCAACGGTTTCAACAAGTACCGCCCCCTCTTTGATGAGGTTGTTTGTACCAATGCTCCGATAATCTCCGGGATTTCCCGGGACGGCGAATACTTCCCTGCCCTGCTCCAGGGCGAGACGCGCGGTTATGAGAGCGCCGCTTCTCGGCCCGGCTTCCACCACAACCACACCCAGAGCAAGCCCGCTCACAATTCTGTTCCTCAAGGGAAACCGCCATTTTTCGGGGTATGTCCCCAGGGGATACTCTGATATCACGGCGCCCGAGCGGGTTATCCGGTTTTTCAGCTCAACGTGATGCCTTGGATAGGGCACATCGATGCCACATCCCAGTACGGCTATGGTTCTACCCCCTGCTTTCAGGGCACCCCTGTGAGCCGCACCGTCTATTCCGACTGCCAGACCGCTTACCACGGTAACTCCTGCGGAAGCAAGCCCCATAGCAAGCCGTTCCGCCATGGCAATCCCCCCAGGCGAGGGATATCTGGTACCCACAATGGCTACGGCCAGTGCGTCTTCAGGTTGATACCCACCGCTTACAAAAAGATAAAGCGGCGGGTCGGGAATGTATCTGAGCGGTTCGGGGTAATTTTCATCTTCCCAGCACACAAAATCAATCCCCAGAGCATTAAGCCTCGTGATTTCGTCATCAACATCACGAATAGTCTGCTTTTTTAAAATAGCCTGGATTACCGTCCAATTGACTCCGGAAAGACCTCTTAACTCCTCAGCGGAGGCTTTAATAATTAAAGCGGGATCCCCAAATCGCCTGTAAAGCTTCCAGAGAGTACGGGAACCCACACCGGGAGTCAGTGCCAGTGTAAGCCATGCCCTGCGGCGTTCGTACCCTTTAAATCTATCAATACCGCCCTTCACCACATTAACAACCCTTGCTCAATTTGTGTAAGCAATGTTAACTACAAAGCCGCAAAGGGTTTGTCAAATTTCTTAACAGATCGACGGTGAAATCAGGAATGAAGGAAAGAATTACGCAAAAACCCGAACTACTTGCGCCGGGAGGCAGCCTTACATCGGCCATCATTGCAATCATTTACGGAGCCGATGCGGTATATACGGGCATTCCCGAACTCAGTCTCAGAGACGGCAAGGCCAACCTGGGCGATGAGGAAATTGCCCATCTCGTTTATTATGCCCGAAAAAAGAAGAAACGAGTCTACGTCGCCTTAAACGTTTTTGCCCGGAATAAACACATAAAAATCATACCCTCCTGGCTTGAGTATCTCAGCGATCTTAAGCCCGACGGCATTATAGTCAGCGACCCCGGAGTCATAAGGCTTTGTAAAAGATATGCTCCTGACCTGCCCGTTCATCTCAGCACACAGGCCAACACCACCAATAAAGAGAGCCTTTTTTTCTGGAAAGAAGTCGGGGTAAGTCGGGTTAATCTAGCAAGAGAACTGTCCTACGACGAGTTAAGAGAAATCTGCGAGGATCCCCCTGTGGAAGTGGAAATATTCGTCCACGGGGCCATGTGTGTTTCTTACAGCGGCAGATGTCTTCTGAGCGCCCTCTTTACCAACAGGAGTGCAAACCTGGGAAAGTGCGCTCATCCGTGCCGGTGGTCTTACTTGCTTGTAGAGCCCGGGCGACCTGACGAACCCCTGACGCTGATCCAGGAAGGCAGCGAGTCTTACATTCTCAATTCCCGCGATCTATGCCTTCTGGAAAAGGTCGGCGACATCATTCGGCTGGGCGTTCACGCCCTAAAAATTGAAGGCCGCCGTAAAAGCTTTCTTTACGCCGCAACGGTAACCAATGTTTATCGGAGGGCCATCGATGCATGGACCTGCGGAAGCGTTGATGAGCGGCAGTTGAAGAGCTGGCGCAAAGAGCTGGAAATGGTAAGCCATCGGCCCTACACGACGGGATTTCTGTTTCCCGACTACGGAAGCTTAACCGAAGAAAAAAGCAGCTCTTATAGCAGAATCCGGGCACTTGCCGGTATCGTCATACCCCGGCCTGAAGATCGGCCCGATTTCGACGATATTGGACTTTCCTCAAGAGGTGAAATTTGCATTCAGGTGAGACACACTCTTGATATAGGTAACGAGCTGGAATTTCTGTTTCCCGATGGTTCGGTTCACGGTGAGAAACTTAAGGCAATGGAAACTCTTCAGGGAAGCTTGCTGAAAAGAGCTCATCCCGGTATGATCGTCAGGATTCCGGTTGAATGTACGACCTTTCCGTATCAGGTAATAAGGTTGAAAACATAAACACTCAGGAAAAGCGGGAGACACCGATGTCTGCTGGAGTAATCGGATTTATCGGAGCCGGAAATATGGGCAGTGCCCTCATAGGGGGTATCGTAAAGGCCCGCTGTGCCGGCCCGGAGAACATCATTGTGTACGATGTGATAAGGGAGAAAAGTTTAGATCTCAGGAACCGATACAATGTCACGATTGCCGAAAGCCTGAGCGAGGTCGTGATACGGGCGGGAACCGTCGTTCTGGCCGTGAAACCTCAGAACATGAGCGAAGTTCTGGATGAAATAAGCACTACCCTCAAAAATGTGTATGAATCCGGAGCATATCCGTTGATGATCTCTATAGCCGCAGGTATATCTCTGGGCTATCTCGAAGAGAGACTTCCGGAGGGCGTTCCTTTAATTCGGGTCATGCCAAACACGCCCGCTCTGGTTCTAAAAGGAGCGTCCGCCCTTGCGAGAAACGCCCACGTAAGAGATCATCAGATGGAGTGGGCTCTGAAAATATTTCAATCGGTGGGCTTTGCCTGCGAAGTGGAAGAGAAACTCATGGATGCGGTGACCGGTTTAAGTGGAAGTGGCCCCGCATATGTTTTGCTCTTTCTGGAGGCTCTGACGGATGCCGGAGTTTTTACAGGACTCCCGAGGCCGCTTGCCAGAGAGCTCGTTTTGCACACCGTTGCCGGTACCGTTGCCCTTGTGCAGGAGACGAATAAACACTTCGCCGACTTAAAAGATATGGTAACATCTCCCGGCGGCACCACCATTCACGGGTTGAGGGTACTGGAGTGCGCCGGGTTTAGAGGAAACATCTTTGATGCGGTGATGGCAGCCGCAAGGAGGTCGAAGGAACTCGGCACATAGGCCGAAAAGGAGGCCGTCATGGAGATCGATGATCTCTACGCCATGATACCCAGGGTACCGTGCCCGCCAGGATGCATTACCTGCTGCGAGAATTTCGGGGTTCCCTCCAGAACTCCTGTGGAAGACGAGCGCATAAAGGCCTATTTGAAAGAAAAGGGTATGTCCGTGAAAGAAGCAACGGGTACCAGATGCCCTTACGTTACCGAAAGAGGCTGTAGCATTTACCCTGTAAGGCCCTTTATCTGCCGTCTATATGGAACCTCCCCCAACTACATGTGTATTGAAAACTACAGGCCGGAAAGGCTACTATCCCTTGAGGAAGAAGAAGAACTTCTTCACCTCTATTATCTCCACTTTTCGGAGGAAAGGCGGTAAGAGATGCAGGTCATAAGAGCGATGACGTTCAATATTCGTTTTGACAACCCCGAGGATGGTGAGCGTAGATGGGGCTATCGCAGGGAAATGGTAGCCTCCGTGATCGAGCGCTATCACCCGGACATCGTCGGTCTTCAGGAAGCCACATGGAGGCAGATCTTCGATCTTAGAGAGCTGCTTCCCGGTTACGGATTTTGTTTGAAAAACCGTGTCTGGGACGATACGTGCCAGTATCCCACATTGGTTTACAGGCGGGATACCGTCGAATGTCTGGGCAATTCGGAATTCTGGCTTTCGACCACTCCGGGTGTTCACCGCAGTAAAGACTGGGGAAGCGCATTTCCCCGCATGTTTAGCTACGGGCAATTCCGGATAAAAGAAATTCCACAGGTAGTAACAGCGGGTGTTTCGCACCTTGACAACAGATCGGATCGAGCCAGGTCCCGCCAGGCCATGATGATAGCGGACTGGTACAAAAGCCAGGACACTCCCTGCATAATTATGGGAGACTTTAACGAACAGCCGGACGGTAACGTCCATTCCATCCTCTGTTCTTCTTCCCTGGAGGATACCTGGAAGTCCCTGGGGTTTCCCGAGGATGAACTTGCCATGACGCATCACGACTTTGAAGGGAACCCCGACAAAGGGAGACTAGACTGGATTCTTGTAAGCCCTCACTTTATGGTCTTAAACGGGGAGATCGTTCGAGACTCGGCAGACGGAAAGTATCCTTCAGACCATTTCCCCTACTATGTTGATCTTGCTCCCAAGGATCTGAGTTAGTTATCCGGAGTTGATACCCATGAAGGATTTGATAAAGGTTGCCATAGTTCAGCCTAAACCATACCCTTCTTATGACGATCCTCATAATGTGGTACACGCTCTCTTCCTGCTTGACCAGTGCAGGGGCGAGCAACTGGATGTGGTCTGTCTTCCGGAGTATTTCCCCTTTCAGGGAGAAGAAGAGCTTGCCAAGGCGGCCCGTCGCCTCAGGGCTTACGTGGTGGCGGGGCTTGTGGAAGAGGACAACGGCCTCTGGTACAACACGGCAACTCTTTTCGACCGGGAAGGCCGGATACTGGGACGCCAGAGGAAACTCTGTGTCGGAAGTCTGGAAAGAAACCTTTTCGGCATAAGCCCGGGTGACGGTACCTACAGAGCCTTCGTAACCGACTTCGGGAAAATCGGCATACCTATCTGTATAGACTTCTGGGGTCATCCCGAAGCAGCGAGGCAACTGGCGAAACAAGAAGTGGACGTGATTTTCAATCCCAGTATATTTCCATTGTTGAGAGGTCACTGGAAATGCGGGGCTCTGGTGCGTGCTTTCGATCACTTCGTTCCCGTTGTAGGCGTTAACACTGCAAGCTTTAATGCCCACTTTCGGGGCCGAAAGATTCATCACTTTGGAGGCCACAGCTTTGTAATACAGCCGCCAAGGCTATTGGACAAGGATCACTTCAGGCGCTGGATCCGCAGTCTGGACACCCTTGAGGAGTGGGTAACGGTGGAACTCGATGAGTTCGAATGCGTCAAAATCGTGGAAGTGGATTTGAGAACTTGCAGGCGGTTCCGAGGAGAATTCCGTAAAAGATTCGGACTGCCGGATTGATGAGGACGGGAGATGGAGCGGAAAGCAAGAAAAGTTTACCTGAGGATGAAAACCCTCAAGGAAGCTCAAGATATATGGACGGATCGCTTTAAAGCCACAAGAACCGGAATCGAAGAAATAGAAGTGACGGAGGCTCTAAACCGCGTTACCGCTTCTCCGGTTTTTGCCAGAAGATCGGTTCCTCATTATCACGGGGCCGCAATGGACGGCTACGCCGTCGATGCCGCATTAACCTTCGGAGCCTCTGATGTGAAACCTCTTCGCCTTAAAGTCGGCTCAGAAGCCTTCCCGGTGGACACGGGAGATCCTCTACCCGACGGCACGAATGCCGTCATAATGATAGAGCACGTATTCCCGATAAAGGAAGACGAAATAGAGATAAGAAGCCCTGCTTATCCATGGCAACATGTGCGGAAGGTCGGTGAAGATATAGTAGCGGGTGAACTCATTCTTCCGGAACGGCATCTGTTGAAACCGGCCGATCTGGCATGCCTGCTTGCGGCCGGTATAAAAACGGTGAAGGTTTACAGAAAACCCCTGGTATGGATTCAACCCACGGGCAGTGAACTCGTACCTCCTTCAAAAGCCGACCTGCTTAAGCCGGGAGACATTATAGAATTCAACGGAACAATGATAAAAGCAATGGTCGAAGAATGTAATGCTCTTGGGATCCTGCAGGAAATCGTGCCTGACGAAAAAGATGCAATATCGGAAGCGGTTAAGAAAGCCCTGAAGTCGGAGGTGGACCTGCTCATAATCAACGCCGGTTCTTCTGCCGGAAGTGAGGATTATACGGCTCAGATAGTCGATGAACTTGGCCGCGTGCTGGTACACGGCGTTACGATGATGCCCGGAAAGCCGGTGGTTCTGGGAGAAATTGACGGAAAACCCGTCGTGGGACTCCCCGGGTATCCCGTATCCGCTTTGCTTGCCTTTGATCAGTTCGTTCGCCCTCTTCTGTGGCAGCTTCAAGGAATATGGCCTCCTGCAAAGAAATATGTCGATGCCGTCGTGGGACGCAAAATAGCTTCAAAGCTCGGCCTAGATGAGTTCGTACGGGTAATTGTCGGGAGGGTTGCCGACAGGCTTGTAGCCATGCCCATTCAGAGAGGCGCCGGAGTTATTACGTCTCTTACCAGGGCCGATGGCATTGTGGTGGTTTCTCAGGAAAAGGAAGGCTTCCGGGATGGAGAAACGGTGAAGGTGGAACTGCTTCGACCGGAGTACTCAGTCGACTGGAATCTTCTTATGATCGGAAGCCACGATAATACGATAGACGTACTTGCCAGTGAATTGAAAAGGGCAGACAGCAGGATACGGCTGGTTTCGAGCAACGTGGGAAGCCTTGGGGGGCTGATGGCTCTCCGTCGTGGTTTAGCCCATCTTGCCGGATCACATCTTCTGAACACAGCCGACGGATCCTACAACTTCTCTTATGTGGAACAATACCTTAAAGGCATTCCGGTAAGACTGATCGAGCTGGCAAAAAGGCAACAGGGATTTATAGTTCAAAAAGGCAACCCCAAGAACATCCGGGACGTAAAAGATCTGGCCCGGGGTGATGTGACATTCATAAACCGCCAGGGTGGTGCCGGAACCAGAATTCTTCTTGACTACGAGCTTGAAAAAGCCGGCATTCAGCCCGAGTCGATAAAGGGCTACGATCAGGAAGAGTACACTCACATGGCCGTTGCCGTTGCGGTGGTCAGCGGCAGGGCGGATGCCGGAATGGGCATATTTGCCGCCGCCAGAGCACTGGAGTTGGATTTCGTTCCCGTTACCGAGGAGCGTTACGACCTGATCATACGTGAGGACATGTGGGAAGATCGAAAAATTCGAACACTCCTGGACATCGTCTCATCGGATCGGTTTCGTGGCATTGTTCGGGATCTCGGCGGATACGACCCTTCAAACTCCGGAACCGTGAGGGGTATCTGGAATGGAACAGAGTGGGTGGAAAGACGGGATTGAGAATTTAGAATCCTTTCCGGTAAGGGTTTCGGCGTCATGGGTTATGGAGCGTGCCCGCCATGTTCAAATAAACATCGAAGCGATAAAGGAACTGGCAGATCGCTGGGAAAGATCCTTCAATCCGATTCAATGGCATAACGAAGTCCACTTCTTCGACGGTACCGAAAAAACTCTTTTCTGGATATTTGTGCTTGACACTCTGAATTTCTGCTTCTGGCCGGATCCGGGAAAGCCTGCCTGGACGGTAGTGTACCGGGGAAAAAATTTCTCGGGCTATATGGCCCTTGCGGCCAGCCTGAAGCGGGCAATCGAAGAAGCCGTCCCCGTAACGGATCCAGCGTTTCTTGCCGACATCGACATACAAACGGTTAAGTGGATCTTTCGAGGAAAGGGCGATCTGCCTTTGATGGAGCAGCGGGTTCAGAATCTTCGCGAGCTCGGAAGGGTTTTGCTTGAACAGTGGAACGGAAGCGTGATGTCCATGGTTGAAGAAGCCCGCCAGAGCAGCGCATCCCTTGTAAGGCTCGTCGTGGACAGCTTTTCATCCTTTCGCGATGAGGCATCTTATGACGGCCGCAAGGTTTACTTCTGGAAGAGGGCCCAGATTCTGGCTTCGGACATTTTCCATGCCTTTGAAGGAAAGGGGCCGGGGGCATTTAAGGACATTCACCTTCTGACCGCCTGTGCCGATTACAAACTTCCTCAGGTTTTACGGGTTCTTGGAGTTATTCAATATTCTGATGAGCTTGCCAGAAGAATTGATTCACTTGATTACCTTAAACCGGGTAGCCCGGAAGAAGTGGAGATAAGGTCGGCTACAGTGGTGGCAGTAGAGAAAATCCGGGAATTCCTTGAAAAAAGGGGTATTTTTGTAACCAGCCTGGAAATTGATCATCATCTTTGGGAGCTGGGCCAGAAAGACGAATTCCGACGATACCCCTATCATCGATGTAGAACCGTTTTTTACTGAACTCCGGGTCAAAAAATGATAGTCTGGATTGATCCCATTCGTATAAGGCTCCGGAAAAAAACCATATTTCTGGACAGGGATGGAGTAATAAACGAAGATCGAGAATACTATGTAAAAAGGCCGGATGAGTTTGTTCTCTACCCGGAAGCAGCTACGGCACTGCGACTATTTCTGCAACTGGGCTTTCAGCTGATCATCATAAGCAATCAGTCGGGTCTGGGTCGTGGCATTATAAGCTGGGATAACTTCCAGAAGATTCACAACATTATGATAAAAAGGCTCAGTTTTTACGGGTGCCCACCGGCTGCAGTTTTTTATTGCCCTCACAGGCCTGAAGACAACTGTTTTTGCAGAAAACCCAGACCGGGAATGTTAGTGGAAGCTATTTCTAACTTTGACATCCCCTCTTTAGAGTGCTTCTTTATAGGTGACAGAAAGACGGATATGGAAGCCGCTACTCAGGCAGGATGCAGGGGCATAAGGATTGTTCGTAAAGGAAGGAGAACCCCGAAAAACCGCTTTGAAGTGCAAAACTTGCTTGAGGCGGTGAGCCTGATTACAAAGTTTAGGCTACAGGGAGATTGAATATGGATCTGGACAAAGACCGGGAGATTCTTGCCTGTCATGGGTTCCGAAACCTGAAATCTGTTCATAGAAACCTTTGCCCGCCTAAGCTTTATGAACATGCCATTCGCCGTTCAGAAGGAGTGATCGCCCACATGGGACCTCTTGTGGTCAGAACGGGCAAATACACAGGTCGTACTCCAAGAGATCGGTTTATAGTACAAGAGCCTTCTTCGGAGGGTCAGATCTGGTGGGGTGAGATCAATAAACCCTTCGATCCGGAGAAGTTCGAACATCTTCTGCACAGGCTACTGGCCTACTTTGAACGGCGGTCAGTTTTTGTCCAGGACTGCTATGTGGGGGCTGAAGAGAAATACCGGGTGCCCTTAAGGGTCATCACGGAACATGCCTGGCAGAGCCTCTTCGCCTATAACATGTTTCTGCGAATTCCAGGCAATTCCGATCTTGATACTTTCAAGCCCGAGTTTGTAGTAATTGCGGCACCCAATTTTGAAGCAGATCCTGCCATAGACGGAACGGCTTCCGAAGCATTTATTCTAATTCATCTTGCCCGAAGAATTGTCATAATCGGTGGAACCGGTTACGGTGGCGAAATAAAAAAGTCCATCTTCACCATCATGAATTACCTTATGCCCCAGCAGGGTGTTTTCCCCATGCACTGTTCGGCAAACGTTGGACGTAACGGCCGTTCTGCCGTGTTTTTCGGACTGTCAGGCACAGGCAAAACGAGTCTTTCTGCAGATCCGAACAGAGCCCTTGTTGGGGACGATGAACACGGGTGGACCGAAAAGGGGGTTTTTAATTTTGAGGGTGGCTGCTATGCAAAGGTGATAAGGCTATCTCCCGAAGCGGAACCACAGATATACAAATGCACGAGGATGTTTGGAACCATCCTTGAAAACGTTATCTACGATGAAGAAACCAGAATGCTGGATCTTGATGACGCGTCCATAACAGAGAACACAAGGGCAGCCTTTCCCATTCATTATATCGACAATGCTTTGCAGGACGGACGGGCAGACCATCCAACCGATGTTGTCATGCTGACCTGTGATGCCTTTGGTGTATTGCCGCCTATCGCAAAATTGACGGTTGAGCAGGCAGTTTATCACTTTCTATCGGGGTACACTGCCAAGGTTGCGGGAACCGAAGCCGGTATAGTTGAACCCGTTGCGACCTTCAGTACCTGTTTCGGAGCCCCTTTCATGATTCTTTCGCCCCTTCGATATGCAGAGCTTCTCAGGGAAAAGATCGAGCTTTATAAACCGAACTGCTGGCTTATCAATACCGGATGGATTAGAGGACCTTACGGTGTAGGAGAACGAATTCCCATCCGTTACACGAGGAGTATGGTTACCGCCGCTCTCGACGGGATGCTCGAGAATGTTCCTTTCGAGAAAGAACCTTATTTCGGTCTTTACATACCCAGGGCCTGCCCGGAAGTTCCAGACGAACTGCTAAGACCTTATGCAACCTGGGAGAACCTGAAACGGTACGAAGAGCAGGTGACAAAGTTAAAAGGCCTGTTTCGAGATAACTTCCGTCAGTTTGCTCCTCACGTAGAACCTTCCGTAAGAGACGTGATGTGACCTACTTCCAGGAGAATGCTATGCTATTCTTCCCGCCTTTTCTGTTCCTTTTTTTCATCATCTTTCTCTTTTTGCTTTTTCTGCTCTTCGTTTTCGTCAAATGGGGGATAATCACCATTGCCTTTTCCAAGCTGGGTATACCTCCCGACATGCTTTTTCTACTGCTCCTGCTGTCAATGCTTGGGAGTATGATAAACATACCTATCAGGCGTGTTCGCGTGGCCGATCACGTTCCTGAATTCGACATTATCACCTTTTTCGGAATCAGGTACCGTCCGCCGAGGTGGTTTTATGAAAGAGAGATGATAATCGCAGTGAACGTGGGGGGAGCCGTAATCCCCGTGCTATTATCTTTACATCTATGGCTTCAATCACCCGTCTTCTTTAGAACTCTAATTGCCGTCATCATTGTAACGGCGGTGGTACACAAGATGGCAAGGCCTATACCGGGAATTGGAATAGCAACACCCATGCTAATTCCCCCGTTGGTAGCCGCCATCGTCGCATTGATTCTTGCTCCCGACTGGGCTCCCGGTACGGCTTATATCGGAGGTACTCTGGGAACACTTATAGGCGCCGACATCCTGAACCTGAAAAGGATACAGGAGCTCAGAGCTCCTGTTGTATCCATAGGCGGTGCAGGAACATTCGATGGAATTTTTCTAACGGGAGTCATAGCCGTTCTACTTGCCTGATCCCTTTCATCTTTCGTAGATGCCAATGAGTTTTGCCGTACCAAGAACGTGGGGTTTTACCGCTTTTTCAAATTCGTCGGCGTCAGGCGACTCCGGCACTGTGACTGTTTCAACATCAAGGGCGTAAACGGTAAAGACGTAACGATGAGGGCCGGTGCCGGGTGGGGGTTGAGGCCCACCGTAACCGATGAAGCCATAAGAATTTCTGAGCTCCGTTGCCCCATCAGGCATTGCCTTTAAGGAAGCCCCTCTTTTTAAAGATCGGACATCGGCAGGAATATTCACAACCAGCCAATGAACCCACCTGCGTGCAACGGGATGTTCGTCGATAACGGCAAGGGCAAAAGACCTGGTCCCTTCAGGAGGATTACTCCATTCAAGAGCAGGTGACAGATTCTCTCCTCCGGCTGCCTTCATCACGGACCATACAGGAAGGCTTTTTCCGTTCTGGAAATCAGGGCTGACGAGAACGAAATCTGATGCGATAAGAGGGGTTGACCAGGCCGTTAAAACCGTCAGAAGGCAACACGATATAAACACTATTGATTTTATCCTGCAAGAACACATAAAAAATCCCTCCCGATAAGGTTCACTCCTTTGCCATACCCACACACATGAGGGCGCAGACAAAACACAGCGCCCCCATTGCAGCCAGTATCACATAAGATTCAGTATCGGGCACTTTTCCCATAGCTGCATCTCTCATCGCCCTGGCTGCATGGGTTATCGGAAGATAATAAAGAATGCTTTGAACCCAGGAAGGCATCTTCTCAACCGGGAAGAAAGTTCCTCCGAGAAATCCCATCGGGGTGATGACGAAATTAACCAGCAAAGCTTGATCGGCGTGAGATCTGACAAGCATCGCAAGTGCTACTGCCAAAGATGCAAACAAGAAGGCATTCAGGGTCATGGCCGACCAGAAATAAAAGTTGTAGGAGAGGCGGATGCCGAACATCCATCCCAGACCGGTAATGATCGTCACTCCGAGAATGGCCCTGGTTATACCGTAAAGGACTTCCGCCGTAACGTAGGCAATACTCCTCAGAGGTGCGGCCTGAAACTCTTCAAAAACGCGCCAGTAAAAACGGGTAATGTTTATTTCGCTTGCTATGTTAAATCCCTGTATCATACTGCTCATTGCGGCGAGGCCGGGAAGCAGAAAAGCCATATAAGTTGTGCCTGCTACGGTAACATCTTTTCCAAGCCCGTACCCAAAGGCCACAATGTAGAGTAAAGGCATAACAGACATGGATGCAATCTGACGGAAAATCCGCTTACGAAGGATAAGAATCTCTCTGTAATATACAGCACTCCACCCTCTCATAAACATCCCCATTAATTTTCACCACCCCGAACATCAAAGACACCTACTGACACAATCTCTGAAAGGAATTTACCACTCCCGAAAATTACAATTCCGAAAGGGCTTCACCGGCTTCCTCTGCGTAACTGTAAACTTCAATTCCCAGCCTGTCGGCTACTTCACGAGCTTTTTTATCCACCATGGGCGATATTACAATGAGCTTGTGGGCTTTTTTCCCATGACGCTTTTCGTAAAAACGCGCTTTACGCTCGAAAAGGTACATATCCGCTTTGCTCATTGACGATTTGATTTCGCATATGATCAAGACACCATCTTTTATTATCAGATCCAGCTCTATCTGATCAGGTCTGCCGAATACTTCGCCTTCTTCGTCGTATTCGGTAACTCCGACAACCTCGACATTAAAGAACTCTTCCAGAATCCCTTTTAGGGCATTTCTGAAGGACTGCTCCGTATAAAGCCCCCACCTGGCGCCAAGAGCACCAATGGTTGAATCAAATTTTCGATCGAGTGCTTCCAGGCGGTTGAGTATTTTGTGGATAACTTTCTGATTTTCTTCCCACCTACGATTTTGTTCTTCCCATCTTTTTTCCTGCTCTTCCCACTTCTTATCCTGCTCATGCCACCTGCGTACCTGCTCCTCCCAC